>CAZNKF010000056.1:0-2285 GCA_964573785.1 uncultured Candidatus Bathyarchaeia archaeon | reverse complement strand
CACCCTTAAATCAAAGGTAAAAATAAATTGTTCAACGGACAAATTAAGCTTTGCGAGTTGCACAACGGAATTTTTAATTTTAGCTTTTCAAACAATGTTCTGTTGGTCATCGTGAAAGGAATTTAGACCAGAAGAGGTGAACCTTAGCTTTAAAAGAAGACGCTTTGATTAAGTGCGTGAGTCTTTCTGGGGTTGGCTTCTGTTACTTAGGCTTTTTTTCAAGTGATATGTGGTAAAAGAAGTATTTCATAAAGGTGCATATGAATGTCTGATGAAGGCTTTCCTTATTGTTTGCGCATGTGAAAAATATCTAGATGTTGTGCCGGACCAGTTCGAGGCGTCTACACGTTTAGGATAGAATTTAAATCTTGTTGCCGCAGACTAATAGATAGGAGGGCGTCATGTTGGAGCAATTGTTTGTGATTTTATATTATGTTTGGTTTGTTATTCTGGCTTTTTTAACTTACGTTGGTTTAGTTGAACTTTTTAAACTAAAGTTAAAATATACGTTTCTTTTCACTATTGGGAATTGGCTTATATTTCTATCCAATATTGTAGGCTCTTTAGGATTATCGTGGTCATATGGTGTATGCGTAGGTTTAGGGGGAATAGCGTTCATTTTTATGTCAGCACTCGCCCTTTACCGAGAGTATGAACGAGCAAGCTCCATTTCTCAATTGCTTAAGAAGCTTCCGCTTAAAAATAGGCTTTTGAGGATAATCCCAAAAGAATTGTTGATGGAGCCTCTTCCTTCACCCATTCCTCCCCCAGTTCCATTAAAACTCGCTATAGGTATTGCACTTGTAATTTCAGCTGCTTTTGGAAACATCATTTACGGTATTGCTCTATACTCGATGTCTCTATGGACTGTTCCGATGGACATTCCGGGAGTTGGAAGGGTTGACATGCCCCTGCCACCAGCTATACAAGCAAGAGAACTCTTTTCAATTATCATTCTCTGTAGCATCTTTCTGTTCATTTCGACAGTCCTCATTTTAAAAGAACACTATAGAGCTGGTTCTATCTTAGCATTAATGTTCTCCATATTAACAGCTATAGGCGGGGGACTAATGGGATTCGTCATAGGGCTCATCGGCATTTTAGGTGCGACTTTAGTACTTACACGAGAAAGTAGATAACAACCAAACACCTTTTCCCCAACACTTTGAAAAAGTTATTCATACCATTCAAGAATGGCCTTGACGGCTTTGTCGGAGTAGCCGTTCTTTTTCAGCATTCTTTGAATATGCCTTTTACCCACATTTTTCCCCATTTGATTATGTAAGACTTGCAATTTATAATATATATTTCGAATATGGATAGTTTAATTGACTATAATTTGGTTATTTTGGCGGCGGTTGCTTACCATAGGTTTTGATAGATTTTTATATTGAAAAAAAAGGTAAAAGTTTTATTTGGTGGTTGGTTTGAGTCCTTCATTTAAGGCTGTTTTTGTCGTTTTTATGCTACTTTTTATCTTTACGTCCGTAGATGTTAGACTTACAGGTGCATTTTTCACCGATGATATGATTCTTTTGGACTCTGACGAGAAAAGTGGAGATTTCACCAGTGTTTGGGTTGCTTTGTCAAGGCGAAGTGACAGTTACCCGCTTGCTGATTTTTACAGGCTTGAATTAAGCGTTGCATGTTTATCAACGGCACACATGTCTGATGGTCCCCTTCAGATTAACGTTAATGTTTTTCTTCCTCTATACGCTGAAAATATAGAACCTTCTGCTTCTCCCTATGGATTTTACAGTCAAATTCCTTCATACGGTCAAATAGAATTTCACCCGGAAATAGTGAAGCTTCAGGATTCATGTTTGGTTAAGTGGGGTGTTTCAAGCGTAAAATGGTTTGTTGCGTCAGATTGGCTTTTCATAGACTATGTTCGTTTCCTTCTGGATTTTAATGTTCCAGAGAACAAGTCTGTAACGGCTTACGTGGCTATAGCGACAGCCTACTATTCATTTAACATTCTGGGCTATTCCAAAGTTTCTGATGAAACGGTTCAGTGGCTTAAAGTCCAAAGCTCAGAAGAAGAACAGTTTGAGCCAGAAACCGCAAAACTGCCTGAAACACCAACGATACCTCTGACGCCACTGAGTCTAAACGCCATCTTAGGGACATGCATGGCAACAATCGCCACATCACATTATATAACAATCAAGAAAAAGCCCAAAAATCAAAACCAAACTCCGCCAAAGCAAAGGAAACCGCTCGGCGTTACGCTTATCGCACTATTCAACCTTCTCTTCGCAGCACCATTATGCTTGCTCTTAGGC
>CAZNKF010000055.1:0-2399 GCA_964573785.1 uncultured Candidatus Bathyarchaeia archaeon | reverse complement strand
CTTTGAAAATATGGCTAAAACTGCTCGCACCCTTCGCGCCCCATATATGTGAAGAGTTATGGAGCGAAATGAAAGAAGAAGGCTTCATCTCACTAGCAGAATGGCCAAAAATAGATGAAAAACAAATAGACATACTAGCCGAAGAAAAGGAAAACTTCATAGAAGATTTAATTGAAGACACGCTAAATGTCCTAAAAGCAACAAAAATTATTCCCCAAAAAATATTCTATTACACAGCTGCTCCATGGAAGTGGAAAGTTTACCAGAAAGTGTTAGAGAAAGCGAAACTTGGAGAAGTAAAACTAAACGAGCTTATGAAAGAACTCAGCGTGGAAAAGTATTTGAAAGAAAACATTAAGGAAGTCGCAAAATTCGCCACAAAAATCCTAAAAGAAATAAATGTAATACCGGAAGACAGAAGAGAAAATATATTACAAATAAAGGAAATTGATGAAAAAGGGATAATTAAAGATGCAAAGGAATTTTTAAGTGAAAGATTCAAAGCACAAATCATAGTCTACAAGGAAGACAACAAGGAAATTTATGATCCCAGAAAAAGAGCAACTGTGGCTATGCCCTTCCGACCAGCAATTTACGTTGAATAAGTGCCCAATGTCATAGTAATAATCTTGACATGGAACTTAAGGTACGTTCGTTAACTCTAATGTTATAGTTTCTTCGCCCACTACTTGTTGTTGTAACATAAAAGTCCTTCTCCTCACGAAGTTTGCTTCCATGCAAGAGAGCCAAAATAGTTCGACAAACATTAACCGTAGTCAACTTCTCGTCTCTAACTCTCTTTTCAATTTCCTCCTGTAAAACTCTAGGATTAATCGTGTAAATAACCTCGGAACCCTGTCCCACTTTTTCGTAGTGCATTAATAGAAAGTAACTATGTCATAATATGGCGACTTCCTAATGAAGAATATAATTTACTAGAGGGATGGGTAGGTCAAATTGGTGGATTTCTGACAACCTTCACCCTCCCCAAATAAAAATAATTCAGCACTTATTTAAAAGCTTTAAGTAACATTTTTCCATTAAGGATTTTCGATCTATAAAGATAAAATTATTATCTAATACCTCCTATCACATCTTGTGGGTCCGTGGCGCAGCTTGGATAAGGCCAGATTCCAAAGAGCGCGTCGGCCTTCTAAGCCGGAGATCCCGGGTTCAAATCCCGGCGGCCCCGCCAAAAACATTCCGCTTTCAGCAAAAGCAGCCTTTTATGGGCTGCTTTACTCTCTGGCCTTTGGGACCGTCCTGGGACCGTCCCAAATACATGGCGAGGACCGTCCTATGTCAGAGGATAGGATTGGCGAGTTGAAAAAGCGTGTTGAAGATCAGTGTAGGGCTTTGGGTTCTTTAGCCCTAAGCATGGATGATGAAGATAAGCTTGGACAGTTAATGGGGAGGGTTGAGGCTTCATGTGAGGCTCTTCGCTCTATAGCAGGTGTGGGTCGCGGTGGGAGCTACGTTTTAAGCTGGCCTGAGACGAGGCATATGTTTCTGCAGTATTTGGAGTTTAAGCGTTATGAGCGTCGTAATGCCAGGAACATGCTTAGCTATCTTGACAGGTTTGTTCAGAAGCCCTTAAGGACGCCTATGGATGTTATGAGGTTGTTTTCGCCTTTATCGGTTGGGCAGAGGCACCATCTGGACAGGGCTTTGAGGGCGTGGTTCAAGTGTTTGGAGATAAATAAGCCTGAAAGGGATTTTAGAGAGTTTCTCGATGAGTTGCGAGGGGCTATCCCAAAGGACGAGGTAGGCGTGGATATTAGGGTTCCCGAAGAGAATCAAATAATCTCAGACTTGAGGAGAATTTCATCGAAATCGCTTAGGGGTCAAACAGTTTACAATTTAATTTTGGATTCAGGGCTGAGGCTCGTGGAAGTTGTTAGGCTTCTCAACGACTTTACAGAAGCTGAACATTTAGAGGGCTTCTACCGCTGCCCAGTGGGGCTATTCAGGAGGTCAAAGCAGGCATACTACTGCTACATGACAGAATACACATACCAGTTAATCAAGAAGCTTAATGGCAAAAGCAAATTAACCAAAGACTACATTGCATTCTGGTTTAGAAAACACAACTTTACAAGGGCGAAATATCTTAGAAAGTTTGCTAATGACGTGATGACAAGCGAAAGGCTTAACATTCCAGAAAGCGTTGCAGACTTCATACAGGGCAGGGTTCCAAAAAGCATAGGCGCAAAACATTACATGCAATTAAAGCGGAAGGCAGACCAGTTCTATCCGAGATATGCAGAATACGTTACAGAATTAAGGCGGAAGGCTGGAATAATAACAGCCTAACTTTCCCCTTTCTTTGATCTATTCGTGCATATTGGACATACTCCTTATAAACTGTATTTGAGTTTTTTGTTTTAGATGGAGGTGGT
>CAZNKF010000054.1:0-2650 GCA_964573785.1 uncultured Candidatus Bathyarchaeia archaeon | reverse complement strand
CTCCTCGCTCCTTAAGGACTTGTATTTTTCAGTTAAAGCTAAAGTTGCCTGAACATGCCTCTTCTCCTCGAAGCTCATAATCTTCGCCAACTCTGCCTCTGAAAAGCTTACGCCCCAACAGTTGAGCAAAGCCTTATTTGGCAAAGGTTCAAAGTTTTCAGTGTTTAGAAGTCTGCTCCACTTTTCAGCAGCCTGATGTTTACCCAATGGAAGCTTAACAAAGTTGCCGTAAGGCCTCTCATGGGCTAACTCGGTCTGTTTTGGGAAAACCTCAACTTCCCTTGGGTTTAAGCCTGAAATCTCAAGGCAGCGCAAGCCAAGCCATCTTGCAACTTTAGCATGAACAGGCAAACTGAACAGAACCCAAACGTGGTAGCTTTCGTCAGGCCACCTGCTGGCTTCAAGCAAAACAGCGCTCGGCCAAACCCTTGGGCGTTCAACACCATCATCCTCTCGACGTTTTTCAAATAGGACGGAAAGGAGCCTCTGAACTGCTTGGCGTGTGTCTGGCAGATGCTCTGGGTCAAAGTCGAAGCATAGGTATTTCACCGTGTTATCTAAGCCCAGCTGGTAGGCTCCGACAGTCACTTCGCCCCTCAAGTGTCGCTGTAAAACGTCAACAGTTAAGGGCTCATCAACCTTAATGTAGCCGCCATCCCGCTTCTGAACGCAATAGCAGTCTTCACGGTTAATGAAAAGTCTGCGTAAAGCCAAAGCTAAATCATAGGTGTCCGTCTCGAATGCTGTTTCTAACCTTTGAAGCAACGTTCTACCCAAACGTTCACCCCCGCTTTTTTCTCCCCACAGTTGAACCGTTCCTAAATGTCCAATAGAAGTAGCCGTTTCGTGTTAGCCTGCCGCCATGCGCCGACAAATCCTTAAGCAATGCCTTAAACTCTGGATTGTTAACGTCTTCTGAGCGTTCATATGGTCCGCTTTGTCCTTCGGCTTGCTCCCACATTATTTTGTCAGGGTCCCATTTGGGCTTTGGAAACACTCCTTTTTGTTCGCCTAAACGTTGTTTGAACGCCGCTATTCCGGCTTCAAATGCGTTTACAAGCTCGAATATGATGTCCCAAACTTCCACGTCGAGAATTTCCGCCGTTGTTTCTTTGGCAATCTGCCTCATCAACCTTAAGTCTTCCTCATTCATTTTCAGAAATCCCCCTCAACCCAGAAAACCCAGCCTTTAGATGTCTTCTGCCCTTTGATTCTCCCTTGGATGAATAGCTCGAGGCAGTGCTTCAGCGCTGTGTTCCAGTTTCCTATGTCGCAGGCAACTCTGATGTTTTCAACTCCCATAGGGATTCTTGATTTCCTTAAACAGTTTATGATGCGCTGCTTGGTTTCCATTTCCTTTAACCTGGATTTAATATGGCGAAATGCTTAACTTAACCAGTTTCTGAAAGAAATTAGGTTAGAAAGCGTCAGTTACTGAAATTTCGGGGTGTAAAAACTGTCAGTTAGTGAAAATTTTAAGGGAAAAAGAAGGCGTTTAGATGTGGATGAGGAGATTAAGCGTTCCCTTTCTTCTGGCGCAAAAACCCCGAAGGAGCTTAAGGAAGCAGTTGTCACCAAGACCGGCGTTTCGGATCGTGTTTATTTTTGGCATCTGAAGAAGTTGCTTGAAAGAAAAGAAATAGAAGAAACCTTCAAGGAGGAAGGTGGGCGAAAAATCAGGAAGTATGCACTGCGCCCTGAAAATAGCCTTCTTGTCAAGGCTACAGGTAAAGGTATTGTTTGTTATCGTCCAGAGTTTCCAGTCTCGCGGAGGCTATTGGAGCTTGCCTCATGGATTAAACGCGATCCCAATGGGTGGGTTGAAAGCCAACATGTAGAAGAAGCGAAACAGCTCCTCGCTCATTATTTGCTCCCTGAAATAAGGGAGCCCTATGAGGACCCGGATAGCTACGCTTTTGTTTGGCCACATGAGGGAAAGCCAAGCTTATACCTTCCAGATTTTATACACTCAAGATTTTTCAATCTGAAAGATGTTCATAACGCGGTGACTGAAAATTTGGAAACGGAAAAAGATTTTTCAGGAGACGTTTTTGTTGGCGTATATTTTTCGCCATTCATCGCCGAATATGCAACAGCCTTTGAGGATATGGAAGCGCAAATGCGCTACGTAGGCAAACCAAGCGAGTTTGTAGCTGATGAAAAACCACATAGCATATCCATCGCAGTCCGTAAGAGAAAAGATGGTTCCATGCTTGTCATACACGTGGAAAGCCGTGAAGGCGAAATTGATAAGACATGGGCTAAAAGTTTAGCCCAACAATTAAGGGCGAAAAAGATTCAAATCCACAAATATATAAGCGAAGATGTTAGACGAAAATTACTCTTCAACTTACGTGAAGCCCTTAAAAAACATAAACTCCTAATTCCAAAAAGATATGCCAAACTCATCGATGAACTATTGGATTACAGCTACAAGAAGCCATCAAGCGGCTATGCAATAGCCTTAGCCATAGCAGTTGACCTATGCCAGAAAGAATAGCCGCTGTGAAAAGGTTTAGGCTTAAAACAACGCCAAGCCCTCTGTAGTCTTATTTCTAAAGTCATTATCTCTTTAAAATTTAGACAAGACAATTAAAACAGAGACCGTATCCATTTGCAAATTTAAGAATTAACCTTGAAATGCGCTCTG
>CAZNKF010000053.1:0-2718 GCA_964573785.1 uncultured Candidatus Bathyarchaeia archaeon | reverse complement strand
CACGTCTATAGTATGATTAGAGAAGCTTGGCAAAACTACATAGAATTCGAAAACCCAGAATACTACGACTTTATAACCCTATGGACAATTGGCACATACTTTTTCCATTTGTTCAGCGCTTACCCATACATATACGTTGGAGGCCTAAAACAGACAGGAAAAACAAAGGTTTTAACCGTAGCCAGCTTCATGTGTTTTAACGCTATTTTCAGCAATAACATTAGCACCTCAAGCATTTATAGACTTATTCAGAGTGGACGCTGCACACTTTTAATGGATGAAACCGAGAGGCTGGGCGAAAGGGACAGGGCTGCAGAATTGCGAAATCTTCTGTTGGCAGGTTATAAGAAGGGAGCAAAAGTATACAGAACAGAAAAGACAAGCGGAGAAAGACTTGTCCCAGAAGCTTTCGAAGTTTACAGTCCAAAAATGATAGCCAATATTAGAGGCATTGAGGATGTGCTTGAAGACAGATGCATAACAATAATCATGAAACGCGGCAAAAACAGAGACATAACCAACCGTGAACCAGATGGGGCTGATGAGCACTGGCAAAGAATCAGAGACAGCCTCTACAACTTCTACCTTTCATATTTCAAAGAGTTTAGTGTAGGTTGTGTAGGATGTGAAGGAAGTGAATGTTGGTGTAAGGGCATTTCTGAAAGAGAGCTGGAGCTTTGGAAGCCCATCTTCACCCTCGCGAAATTCTTCGACAAATACTTCCCAGACTTAAACATTCTAGAACGTATGAAGAAGCTTGCTGAGGCGAAAGCTGAAGAAAAGAAAACCGAGAACATGACCGAAACAGGCGAATATTTACTCGTTCAAACCTTGCTAAACATCGTTAAAGACAATGAAGAATGTTACTATCCCGTGCGGAAAATTAGGGATTCTATAGCCCAAGCGTTTGACGAAGAACAGAAGTGGCTTTCAAGCGAGTGGGTTGGAAGAGCCCTAAAACGCTTAGGCTTCACAGATAAAAGGCGTGTTGGAACAGGATGCGAATACAAACTAAGCGCTAAAGCCATCATAGACCTAGCTGAAAGGTTAAACATTCCAATAAACAACGGTCACGAAACAGACGCCGCCACCACCCAACCTTCACAACCTACACATCCTACACAACCTACACTAGCTGAAAAACTTGAGCAAATCAAAACGTGGCTCTTAGAGAACAAAGATGCGAACGGGCTAATCAGCAGCGAAACCCTCGCATCAAAAATCAAAGAGCTAAACCTCGACGTCCAACAGACAGTCAAGATTTTAAAAGACGAGTATTGGCTTCGAGACGCGCCAACCCTAGGAAAGTTTGGGGTTAAGTGAGCTACAATGGTTGGGGCTGAATGGGAAAAGGCTGGCTTCCACACAGAAGACCAAGAATCCAAGGCCCGCCATGAAAGCGGCTTAAACAGTGGGAAGTGGGGTTCGCCCAACCCAGCCGCCCAGCCTCCCAAACACCTCCAGCCTCTATCTCTACGTTGCCCAGAATGCAATTCAGCGAAACTTTACAAAGATGGACTACGCCATCTGGCCGACGGCTCCAGCGTTCAACGTTGGCTGTGCCGAAAATGCGGCTATCGTTTCACAGATCCCAACCATAAAGCCAAAATCGGATGGAAGAATCCTCCATCCGGCTTAAATTTGCCTTCTGCATCATATTATTCTTGCCAAGGGAACAATGACCCCGATGGGCGAGTGCCCTCCGCCCTTGAGGCGGTGCAAACCTTGGCCACAGTCGAAAAAGAAAATGAAAAGCAGGCTGCGGGAGCCACAGAGACAAACACGATGGCGACGCACATCTTAGACTACGCGTGGAACGCTAAAAAGCGTGGTCTTGCTGAACAAACTATAAAGCAGCGTGTATGTAGACTTAAGCAGCTGATCAAAAGAGGCGCTAATCTCTTAGATCCAGACAGCGTGTTGACAGTTTTAGCTACGAGCAACTGGACCGATTCAAACAAACGTGTATTTATAGTAGCCTACAAAAGCTTCGCTAAAACATTTAATATAGCATTTGAACCGCCAAAAACAAGGGTTGAAAGGAAACTGCCTTTCATCCCGACTGAGGAAGAACTGGATCAGTTAATCGCTGGTTGCGGCAAGAAAACAGCAACTTTTCTTCAAGTGCTGAAAGACACAGGCGCCAGAACTGCGGAAGCGTTAAAATTGAAGTGGATCGACATCGATGAAAAATCATGCATTATCAGAATTAACAACCCGGTCAAGGGAAGTTTGGCTAGAGCTATCAAGGTATCAGCAGAAACAATCGCTATGATTAACGCGTTACCTAAAACAAGCGAATATGTATTCAACACAAACCAGTATACTTTGCGTGCAAATTTCTATGACCAACGCAAAAAGATTGCAAGCAAACTTCAGAACCCACGATTACTGCAGATTCGCCTCCACACTTTCAGACATTGGAAGGCTACCATGGAATATCATAAAACTAAAAACATCAAATGGGTTCAGCAACTTCTCGGGCACAAAAAACTTGAAAACACAGATTTCTACACACAGTTGATAAACTTTGAAAGCGACGAATACCATGTGGCTTACGCCAGAAACTTAGAAGAAGAAAGCAAATTAATAGAAGCTGGCTTCGAATATGTACGGTATAGCGAGAAGGATGGCGTGGCCATATATCGAAAAAGAAAGTAGACTAGTATAGTTCAGGGCTCCGGTAGTATAGTCCGGTCAAGTATTGTGGCCTCTCGA
>CAZNKF010000052.1:0-2912 GCA_964573785.1 uncultured Candidatus Bathyarchaeia archaeon | reverse complement strand
GTTAGACATTATTAACAGAAAGCCTTTCACGTATATTAGGTGAAGTTTAATTAAACTTCATACACGCCTACTGAAACCTCGTCGTGGTCTATTCTTTTAAGCTTCCTTGCTATTTCTTGAGGTAGTAAGTCGCCTACCCATTTTACCCATTTTAGCTTAAAAAGTTTGATCAGCCTTAAAGCTTTAAGAACATCCTTGTAAGTGTAAAAAATTATTTTGCCACCATGCTTGCATGCTTTGAGGAGTTTATCAATCATGCCTTGCACGTCATTAGGATGGACATCGTAAGGATCAAAGAATATAAAGTCAAAGTATCCTGTGCCTAACTCTATGTCAACTATGTTTCCAACCTTGAAATTTTCGGCATACATAGGAAGGATAACTTCTTTGGCTTGTTTAATAGATTCTTCTATAAAGTCGACACCATAAGGTATAAGCTTATGCTTACTCTTCGTTAAGAGGTGACGCAGCATCAGGCCATTGCCACAGCCTAAATCGATAACCCGCCCATCATGGTCTATTAAGCTGAGGAAGAGATCATAAATCTCCTTAGGGTATTCGTCGAAACCGTTAGGTCTGAAAATATCAGAACCGTCATTATCTTTCCAATACATATTCCAAAGACGTTGCTTCCTCGCATGGTAAAAATCATCCTTTTTCAAATCGACACCCCTCTTTATACTACCTCTTTAGCATTCCCTTTTTACCCCCATGTTCTTAACTCACTCTTTCTTTCTTAGTTTCCTTAGCAGTTCTATGAATTTCCCATATGTTGCCTCCATTCTCGCGTAATATTCGGGTTTCCCTGTCTCGTAAAACTTGTTCGCCATCAACAAACAATGATCTAAGCTATGCATTAAATCCTCCATATCTTTCTCACTCAACCTCTTCCATAAACTTCCCTGCTACAACTTCTACCAACAATAAAATTAGAATTAAATATAATTTACGGATAGGTTTAGTTTGGGGTCGTTGTTGTCAACGTTCAAGGAAAAAGTTAGGTTTGTGTTTAAAGCTTTGGTTACGGCGTTGCTTTTCTCTTTGCAAAGCATAGTTTATGGCGGTTGGGCTATTAGTGTTATGTTCGTTCCTTTACTGCTATATTTGGTTGGGATTATAAATGATTATATGCGTGGATACAGTCCTAACCTTGAGAGGGACGTTCATTTAATGTTTTTTGCAAGAGATTTTATTGTTGGACGAGTAATCGCTGTGGTTGGTTTCGCAATATTTTTTGTTGCAGCATTCCAGTTTTTAAGGGAACACAAGAAAGCAGGGCTCATCAAAACTGGATTATATTCCGTAGTTAGGCATCCGCAATACCTTGGAATCATAATAATTACCATAGGCTTGAACGTTATGGTGTTCACCAGGTTTGGCAGCCAGCCGAAGTCCATATGCTTGTGGCTTGTTCAGGTTGCTGGATACATTGGTTTAGCCAAATACGAAGAAAGACGCCTCGAGAAAAAGTTTTCAGAACATTTCCGCAACTACAAAAATAGCGTTCCATTCATGTTCCCAATAAAAGCCCCCTCCAAGATCCCGGAAACCCTGTTCACTTTGCTAATCGCCTTCATAATATCATTAATGTTTCTAACATTCCCCTTCCACATACTCCGCATAGTTTGACGCAAAACATTAACAATTATACCGGCGAAATCCAAGACCGCGCAAAGCATGTCCGATGAAATAGTGCAACTTTTTAGTAATCGTTATATTTAATTAGTATTCATTTGTCATGAGTGAAAAAGAACGACTGAATAGAAAACTCAAAACTTCAATGACCTCCAAAAACATTAAAGGCAGCGTTTAACCTATCACTGTGCGAGGGAGTTCACTACGAGAATTAAGGCGGTGTTGTTTGATCTTTATGGAACTTACCTACGTTGAAAATCCAGTTTCGCCGCGTAAAATAACTCAAGCAATAAGCGGGAAGAATATAAATTGGTGTGTGGGAAGCCTCTTACAAGGCGTAGGCTAATCGTAGGAATAGTTTTCTCCATACTATACATTATATTAGGAATAGCTTGGATTGTATCCGCGCCTTCAGCCTTCCAAAAATTTCTTGGTTTATGCTTTATTGCTGCAGGATTAGTATACATCCCCTACATATGTTACGTATACATTAAACAAAGGTCTGAAACTGAAACAGAAAAAGCTTAAATTTATAATTTGCTGATAAAGCCCTTCGATGGGTTATCATACTAAACATTTAAACCAACGCAAACAAACCGCAAAATTAATCTTCAAATAAAATGCGTTTAGCATCAGCCCAAAAGAATTGTTGCTGATTCATACCATTTAAGGATGGCATCAACGGTTTTATTGGAATATGCTTGACGGAGTCATGCAAAGGAGTGGGCGAATATATTAATTGACCACGTAGCTATGTTTTTAGGGGTTTGCCATGTGCGATTTTGAAGTTAGGCGTGCAAATGAAAGTGATGCTTCAAGGCTGTTGTCGCTTGCAGAGGAGTTTATTGCATGGGACTGCAACAGATGAGGAACGCCTCTCCGTTTTGAAAGGCTCTCTTAGGGATCCGGATTATGAGCTGTGGGTTGCCGAGGTAGATGGCGAAATCGTCGGGTTCATAGATTTATGGACTATAAACGATTTTTGCCATGGCGGAAAATTAAGCTATATACAAAACTTGTATGTAGCACCGAAGTATAGGCGGATGGGTGTTGGAAGCAAACTCCTTCAAAAGATCATAGATAGAGCCAAAGAAAAAGGTGCATTAGAAGTTCACGTAGTAACCAATTTCGAGAATAATCCAGCCATCCAACTATACAAAAAACATGGATTAACAAAAGAATCCCTACAACTCGGAAAAGAGTTCAAGTGACTTAATCCAAGCCCGACCCGCCCATCCGCCTCAGTAATAAGGTTCAATTAGTGTCTCTTAACAGAA
>CAZNKF010000051.1:0-2940 GCA_964573785.1 uncultured Candidatus Bathyarchaeia archaeon | reverse complement strand
CTCAGCCCCCTAACCTTGAACACAAAGCCAAGAATTATAAGAAGCATCGTGACCACAAACGAAATATAACCAACTGGTCTCAGAACATCCAATGCTCTAGCCACCTCATTCCCCACCATCCAATAATCAGGAAACACTCCTAACAGCCACGCATCCATTAACATAGGAATCTCCAAAGTCAAATAAAGTAAAGCCACCGTAAACAAAACAGACATAAACATGGCCGCAAAGAACTCAATCTTACCCAACGCAAACCCCCACGAAACTTGACCTCTATTCCACACTTCATCAAAAGTGGCATCTGTGAAATATAAGACTACAGTTCAGAACAATAAAACTCACTAAAATGCTCTATAAATTAAACTACATCAAAGACGAACATCATGAAAACTCGACATTCTGTTAGTGTCTCCTAATAGAAATCATTAGTGTTTTGTTTGGGATGTGTGGCAGAGAATTTATCATTTTGGCCTAAGAAATTGAGAAAGTCCTTTAAGTAAGTATAATGAGAGGAGTAGGTAGATAATAGCAGGTAGGTCGATAATATCATGATAAAATTTTCAACATGTTGTCTGCTTAATTAAATGAGGTTTTGAGCGTGCAATTTATTCTAAGCCTTTGAAGAGCCAAGAGAGGTCTGGAGGCTTTTCCCTTTTGTCAACCTTTTCAGCTAGTGCGTGGACAACTAGCGGCAGCGCTATTGTCGCATCACAGTAGCATTGCACGTTTCTTCCTTCTTTTGCCTCTTTGCCCCAGCTTACAGCTTCCTCAAAAGTGCAGCCTGAAAGCCCACCCCAGTGAGGAGCATCCGTGGTTATTTGTATAGCATATTTATGAGGATACGCTCTTTCATATTTTCTAGATTCGGTTAAACTTCTACCTACGGCTGTTAGTTGAATGAAGTCTTTTGGAACTCCGCCGCCTACGTAGATTACCCCGCTGTTTTCTTTTTCAGATTTTATACTAACAAGCTGTTCAAAATCCTTCATCTGGTCTATGCTAAGGTCAAAATTGCTCTCAAATTTTCTATTTAACATGTAAGCAATGCCATAGCCGCTGTCAACTATGGCTGGACAAAATACGGGCACGTTATTTTCGTAAGCAGTTGCCACAATGCTCTTTATTCCAAGCTGCGAAAGCTCTTTTCCAAAGAGGTATAGAAACTCTGCTGAAGAATAGTTGTAGTTGGCTCTCACCTTTTTCATAAAACCAGCAATTAGACTTTCCATTTGCCTATACTCCAATTCATCCGCAAAGACATCGTAGAATCTATCTATCTTATGTTCTAAAAGCGTGTGATCGTCAACCATGTGGTGTCCTTGCCAGTAGGTTCCTCCCATGGCCTCCAAAATGTCTTCAGAGATGTTTGCGCCCGTGGAAACAATAACGTCTATGAAGCGTTTTTCAATAAGCCAGTTAACAATTTTCCATTGCCCAGTAGTGCTCATGGAGCCTGCGTAACCAAAAAATATGGCCACGTCATCCTTTAACATCTCCTCCCAGACTTCAACCACTTCACCCAGCTTTCTGCCCTGAAAACCGGTTTTAGCCATTTCTGAGAGCAGCTCAGAAATTTTTTTAGGAACTTTTATCTCTACTGGCTCAAGTCTTTTCTTGAAGAATGGAGTTGACCTTTCGCCTCGGATCATCACTAATGCCCCTACAAACTTTGAACGGTTAATACTTTCCGCTCTCTTAAAATTTTTATGACAATGTGACAGATTGTGTTGATGTGAGGGAAGGATTGATTTCGTAAGTTATTCCTTCCTTTGAGGGATTGCTTATACAAGGGCTTATTACTCCTCCACCTTTAAACTCAACTATGAGCTTGTTCATGTTTACTTTTAATGTGTGCTTTTCGGCTGCTTGTTTTATGAGGTTCGGTGTGATCCTAACTGTTGTGGGGTGTTGTGTGGAATTGATTATTTCCCGCCTCATTTCCTTGAAGACTGTCAGCATTTTTTCGGCTTCTGGCTCTGCTATCTCTTCCAAGTATTTTTTAACGGCGATTTCAGGGTTCCATTCGCCTGTTTCCTTTGCATGATTTATCAAGTGCCTTATTACGTTTGGCATTTCGTAGATCTCGCCGGGTTTGGCGACTAGTATTCTGTCTTGCCATGCTAGGGACATGGATGCCTCGGATGTTTTGATTGGTAGCAGCAGCCTTTCCTTGTATGCTAAGAGTAGTAAGCTTTGCTTTGTCTCCTCGTTGCAGTCTATTTCTTCATAGGATATTTTCCCCTTTTTAGAGGCTGACGCTAATGTTGTTGCCAGAATGGTTGTTTGCTCGCCTGGAAATTGCCTTTTTAACGCTTCTCTTAACCTGTTTAGGCTTTCCAACTTATGCACCCTCAAAAATAAGAGGGGAACTGGATGTTTTATCGTGCGATGTAGGGCTTTTTAACCTGTTCCACGGCTTTTAGAGTTACTATCTTTGGCATGTAGTGGCTTATTGTGAGCATTGTTCCCCATGTTAGAAACGTGATAACGGACATGGCTGTGCCTACGGTGGCCATTTCGTGGAGCATTACCGGAATGTCTGCAGGGTTTGCCATTGCCGTCAAGAATGGTGGCCATGGAACAACTTCAGCATGCCACGCGTGTTCCAATGCTAGTAGGATTACTCCTCCCCATAATAGTGCATTGAGGATCCAAAGCTTCAGCTTTTCAGCCAGACTCCGCGCCGTCTTTTGTATGATGGATGTTATGATTGCCAGAGCCATTGGGACGAGGAAGCATGCCATCCTTTTTCCTCCGTAACACTAAATTTATATTTCGTAACACCAATATAAGCCTAACGGAGGAAAAGTGCATGTGGCTTGTAATCCTCGCGTTTGCCGCCGCGATTGCGACTCCAATATGGTATTCAAAGGCCGAAGAGGACAAGTATATGCTTAAGCTTCTATGCCTCATACTTTGGGGAGCAACAATAATGGTTTT
>CAZNKF010000050.1:0-3136 GCA_964573785.1 uncultured Candidatus Bathyarchaeia archaeon | reverse complement strand
AGGCGTCTGAGTCGTCGTAGGCTTCTGGCACCTTGTTAGCTGAAAAAAGTAGCTTGGCGTAATTCTCAAAAGTGAAGCTGTGTTGGAACTTGCGTTCGGCGGTTATCAAGTCCCTTCCAGTAAGCATTTTGAAGGTTCCAGTCCGCCACAATGCCTTATCTGGAAGGTCAGCGTATATGTTTGCAAGTTTGTTGTGTAGGTCTGCTTTTGCGAAGCGGTTTTCTTCCAGCTCTTGCAGGCTGCGTCCGCTTACATTTTCTTTCCCGAGAAAAGCCTTTAGGAGGTTTAGGAAGGTGCTTTTTCCGTTGGAGCCGTCGCCTACAAGCATTAGGGCTTTGGCGATTATGTATTCGCGGTATAGGCAGAAGCCTATTACTTCGAGTAGGATGTCTACATCTTCTTTTGTTGCTGTTACTTCGTTTAGGAATCGTTTTATGTTTGGGCAGTCGGCGTTTGGGTCGTATTTTACGGGGATTTTGTTAAAGAACATGTGGTCTGGATTGTAGGGCTTTAACTCCATAGTGTTTAAGTCGAGGACGCCGTTAGCCAAAGGGATAAGGTTTGGCGGCTCCTCTTTTCTGTTAGTGTATGTGGAGACTTTGATGTAGTCTATGACCTCTTCTGCTCTGTTTTTGCGGTATTCTTTGCCCAGCCTCGCTTTGCATTGTTGTTTGATTAGGATAAAAGCCGTCATTAAAAACGTAAACCACGTCTGTGTCTTTCATGGTGATAAAGCGGTATTCCGCCAAAAGTTCTTCTGCCAAGAGTTTTGGGACAAACTTTCCATCGTCAAAATATTTCTCTGGAAACTCTACAGGCTCTTTTTCTAATGGCTTGGATAAGGCTTCTTCAAGTTCTTGTCTTTCTTTACTTTTAGGTTTGGTGCAGTATCTTCCACATTTTTCGCATTTGAAAAATTCTGTTCCAACGTCATCTCTGTGGCTGAGTTTGAGGCATTCGTTGCCACAATAGGGGCAGAGCAGTCTTTTAACGAATCCCAATTAGTCGAATTCGCGTTTTACTGGAATGTTTTTATTTTGCGAGGTGTTGATTGAGGGCATGGATGCTGAGGGGTTGGCTCAGCATCCACGCTTTCCTCCATGTTTAGGTTGTTTTTAGGGGTATTCGGAAGTGGGAGTTTTTGCCTAATGAGATGTATTCGCCACCTTTGGCTTTGACTATCTCAACGATTTTCGCAAAGTTTTCTGAGCCTAAGAACTGTCGGGGCTTTATTATGCAGAATCCTTCTTTCTCCTCAAAGGAAAGTAGTTGCCTTAAGTTTTCGGGGAATAATTCGTTTATGTTTTGTGGTTTTTGGGTTTCTGACAGTGTTGGCTTTGATTTGGAAAGCCATCCGTCGATGAGGCCTGTTAGGTTGGCTTTCGCTATCTCCAGTTCTGCTGGGTCTTCTATGAGAGCTTCGATTTCATAGTATTCTTTTGTCCATTCTTCAGCTTCGCTGGGTCTTGAAGTTTTTCCCTTACCTACAACTAAACGTTGAATCTGCATTTTATCCGCCTTCCGTTTTCCAGAAAACCCAGCTTTTGGAAGTTTTCTGTCCCTTGATTTTTCCTTCTATTAATAGTTCAAGACAATGCTTTAGGACGGTGTTCCAGTTTCCAATTTTGCATGCTTTGCGTATCTTTTCAACGTCGACAGGTTGCTTGCTTTCCTGGATAAAATTGAAAATTTTGGTTTTGGTTTCGTTCATTTTCATCGTTAGAGGGGCTTTCAGTCATCCTTAAATAGCTAAGTCATAGTTTAAACTATTTTAGGTGCGCCTACGTGGAGAGTGAATCTAAAAGGATTTATGAGAGGTTAATTGAGGAAGGACGTGTAGTTAAGACTGTGACCGTTGATGATGTGCGGATGGGTTTTTTAACTCGTGTCACTTATGTAAAGGGGAAATATCCTGTTGTTGTTTTGACCAATACTAACTTAAAAGACGGTGAGCCAGTAGTTTATTGGAAGGAAAAGGATGGGAGCATAAAATTACAAAGAGTTGAGCCTACAGGGCATCCTTACAAGTTTAAGAGCGTTAAAGAGCATATTGATCTTGAAAAAGCAAAATTATGTCTTATTCTGCATGAAGAAAAGCCTAAAAACTTTCCTGAGGGCGTTGATACCAAACCAGTCGTTATAGAAGGCGAAGGTTAGAATTAGTTAGAGATTTATTAGCCTATTTTCGAGTTCTGTTTCATCCATTGCTTTTTGCAATCTTTCTAAGTAAACCTTAATTATTTCGCCTATCGGTACCTCTTTTATTGTTATGTCATCTATTTTTTCAAGCGTTCTTAATGCGCCTCTTGTTATGATCCAAACTTGCTTATTGCATTTTGAAATGTCAATTGTTCTATCCATATATTTTAGGCTCCCTGCTTTCAGCAGGTTTGCGAAATTTTTAATTTGGGTCTCCTTTGTTTTTTGGAAAGCGCTTTCTAAGGTTGTGTCATATATTACTGTTAAATTGCCGAATTTGAAAAAGCCGTCTGGCTGGCCTCTTTGTTTTTCATAGCTAAAAATTTGATGTATTCCTAATAGTTTGAGTAGGCGGTATGTGTATCTTTCAAATTCGTTATAGTCGTTTGTTGTGTTCAATATGTAAAAGAATGGTGGGTAATTAACGGCTTCGAATGGTATTTCTTCCTCTATGCCTTCAACATACCATCCTTCGGGATATTCCATGTATTTTGGCGGTATGGGGATTTCTTTATCGATTTTAACTTTGAAGTAGATTCTATCCTTTTCAACTCTGCAATCATAGACGCTTCCTTCCCAAGCTTTTTCGGGCTTTGCTTATTTTTCTTTATGAAGACTGTATGAGTATTGTTTCTAATCTTTTCCTGAGTCATACCGCGCCTAAGCATACCTTTGGTAAAGTACGTTTCATTATTAGGGAGATTGTCCCAGTGATTCGCCCAATGGGTCACCATAATATATTTAAACCCCAATTCCTTTCAGTCCTCCAAAAATCTGTCCAGTCGAACCGTCTTATCCTCTAATGAAGCCTTTTCAGGCTTTTTTGGCAGTTTTAGTCGGGGTTCTTCTTCGCCTTTTATGGCTTCTGGCGTGGCTTCTTCCGCCCTTTGAAGCCTTCTTTTCATCATTGTTTTAGCCATGATTTTTGCTGTTTTTG
>CAZNKF010000049.1:0-3198 GCA_964573785.1 uncultured Candidatus Bathyarchaeia archaeon | reverse complement strand
TTTCAATTGGGGATGGCAGAAGCCTGTCGCAGACAACTTTGCCGGCAACTAAAGCCTTAAGGTGGGCTCTAACCTCAGATGGGCTTAGCCCAGTTTCAAATGCAACCTCGAAGGTGTCCATGGGTTTTCCAGCCTTAACCAGAACTTCAACTATCTGAACCCTTGTGTAGGCGGATAACTGCGTCTTCTTCAACCGCCACGTTGGGGTGGCTAAACGCTTCTCAAGGATAAGCCTTTTAACATCCTCAAAGCCTTCCACGCTTAAACCTCCGCTTTTTCAAAAAGTCTTCTAATGGCTCTTGCAGTTGTGGAAAACAGGCATCAATCAAATCCATCATTTTAGGCGAAATTAACCCTTTGTCTAAAAGCCTCTGCCTCATACGTTCACGGTAAACGATAACCCAGCAACAAACGGAAACCTGGGCTATCAACTCAGCGTTTTTATTAAATTGTATGCCCAACTTTTCGAGGTTTCGCTTAACGCTTTGCCTCCACTCTTCCTCATAATACTTCTCAACATCGTTTATCAAAAAATCACCGCTTAGGCTTGTAAAGCTCACATTTCTCAGCGAAGTGTGGCGGAAGCCTATCGGGCAGAACGATGTTTCTTGGACATTTAAACCGCCTCACAATCTTTCCAGAGCCGATGTCCTCGCCTAAAGTTGGCTCAAGATATGCGCAGCTCCAGCACCGCGTATGCTCTATTGAAACTTCAACAACCGTTTTGGTTCTACCCATGGATTTTTAAACCCCCTTTTGAGGCTGAAACTTCAATTTTAACGGGCTTCAAGGAAAGTTTATGTCCACATTTTGGGCATTCCAAGCCTATCTTGTGCTTTATAAACTGGGTTATTGGCGGTTCAAGCGTAGAGTTTTTGCTGTTCCTCTTTGACATGTAGGCTAAAATGTCGTCTTCAGACTCGTAAAGCGTTGCTCCGCAGCGGCTGCAAACAAATCGGAATGGCATTTAAAAGCCTCCGGAAGGCTTTAGGGGCTTCCTACGCCAGCGAGGCTCAAATCCAACCATGAAATCGTAAAGGTTAAAGTATGGCTTAACGCCTGCAGTCCAGCCAACATCGCCCCTGAGCCAGCGTGTAAGCCTATCGCTGAGCTGGAAGGCCTCTTCCAACGCTTTTAAATGAGCAGTGTCTGGAGCCCAAGCGTAAAAGCTCCTCTTGAAAACTGGGCTCTCGTTAAGCATGTCTGTTGTCAATTCGCTTTCCATGAATATGGGGAAGACTCCCCATCCGTTTCCGCCGCGCTTAGCTTTAACGAGTCCCCATCTGAACGGTGGGCTTCCAGCATCTGTAAACCTTCTGTAAAGGATTATTGGCAGCGGCTTCTCCATGGGCCACTGTTCAAGCTGCCTTATCAGGGCTTCCACATCGCCTGTGTAGGCTATTTCAGCGCCCAAGTGGAAGTATCCCTCAAATCGGCATATCAGGTATATCCACCCCAGAAAAGCCATAGGGCTTCAGCCTTAGCCCTGCACAACGCGGACGAAGCCCTGAACATCGTCAACCTCGATAAGCTCAACCCTGTGGCCCTCAGCCTTCACACGCCTCGCCAAGGATTCATCCACCTTGCCGACGAACTCGACAACCCTTGAACCGCTAAAATAAACAACCTTTGTAATGTTGCCCTCGCCGTCCGTCTGGTAAAAAACTGTTCCAAGCTCATGTATGCTTTTGCGCAGTAGCTCAACATCAGATATTTTTGCTACGAGTTGAAACTTCAAGGCTTAAAACCCTCCTCAGCAAGGATTATTTCAAGGGCGTTCTCCAGTTTGCCTCGAACCTTCAAGTAATGCTCATCGCATAGGTGCATGATCCTCGGAAGCTTCGCAGCCACAAAATATCTCACGCTTCCGGTTTTGCGGCAGACATCACATTCGCCAACCCTTGAAGGCATATTGGCGACATTAGACCTTTTAAGCTGGAAAGCAACTATTCCGCCCAGACGCCTCAACTCTGAGCCCTCCTAACAACGGCGACTTCCGTTCTGGCATGCTCAAAACTTTGCATTTGCAGTTTTTCCTCGATGGTTTTGATTCGCCTTTCATGGTCAGCCAGAACGTCAAGCGTGTCTCGTAGGGCGTAGGCTAAGTCCCCAGCTGACTTAACTAACGTTTTCAAGTCAATTTTCTGAGTCATCTTTATCATCTCCGGCTTTCTCCTGCTTTTCCACGGCTTCAACCCTTAAGCGGACGGCTTCTGAGATGAACTCTGCCACGCTATGGTAGGTTTTGACTTTGGCGATAAGCCTCTTAACGCGTTCAACAAGCTCCTCCCGTAAGGTCACGCTCTTATAGCATCCTGTAGGCATACTCACCCCACTTAAACCTTCCTAATGTGGTGCTTATGTGGTTGAAATATAAGGTTTTTCAACCAAAACAAGCGAAAATTTCAGCTTTGGAGAATCGAAAATTTAATAAGCAACTGCTAACGCATATGTAAGGTTTGGATGTGGTATATGCCCATAGGCAAATACAGAGGCGTAACCCTCCAGAGAGAACTCCTAAACCAGATAGAGGATTATATTAAGGCGCATCCTGAAATGGGATACAAAAGCATAGCAGACTTCATAACAGACGCTGTAAGGGAGAAATGCTTCGAACTCAAAATCCTAACACCCACATCGGAACCCCCACAGCTTGAACACTTCAACATATGCGAAACAGGGGTGCGCATACTCGACAGAACCCTCGCAAACGGCACATCACGAGGACGCATAATAGACGTCTACTTCAAACCAGAAGGCATTTGGTGCGAACATTGCGGCACAGACAACTGCAGACACGTCCAATTCGCCCTAACAATACCAAAAATAAGAGAAATAGTATGGAAAAAACGCGAGGAAGGATGGAACCTACCGAAACCACCACCAGAACTTTAAGGGAGAAACAATGAGCAGAGCAGTATTAAACGCCATACTCAACGAAATGCAAATATGGCTAAACGAAACCGAAAGAGAACAACTATACCATGAGCTAACAGCCTACTTCGGGCTAATAGGCGCAACAAACGAGTGCACAGCGTTAGAAGCAGCATGGAAAGACCCATACAACAAAAGCGAAATAGAGGAATTCATAAAAGCATGGCTAAAAAGAAGACAAAGGAGGGTTGAGGAAATAGAAGGAGTTGTATAGATGGTTAAAGTTATTCTTGCTCCAGGGCTTTTAGCGCATATAAGAAAGAG
>CAZNKF010000048.1:0-3207 GCA_964573785.1 uncultured Candidatus Bathyarchaeia archaeon | reverse complement strand
TCATCGCTAACAGAAGAGCGCGTGTAAAGAAACCTTGCTTGGAGAACGAAGCTTAGAGCATTTAATGCTTTATAGGTGCTTTTAACACAAATTTTATTATAAAAAGCTGGCATAAGTTTGGATACGCAATATGAGTAGATGGGATAAGTATGCCGTTAATATTAGCTGAGAAACTTGTGAAGAGTTATGGAAAAGTGAAGGCTGTAGACTGTTTAAGTTTAACACTCGATGAGGGTTCGGTTACCGGCTTAATAGGGCCGAATGGTGCTGGAAAAACTACAACCATCAAGATGATTTTAGGTTTGTTAAAACCTGACAGCGGACGGGTGGAGGTTTTCGGGCAAGATCCTTGGGATAACCCTGAAATCCGCACTTTGATAGGGGTGGTTCACGAAAAGGCATTTTTTCCCTCACATCATAAAGTAATTGATTATTTGAGGAGGACTTGTAGAATTTTCGGCGTGTCAGAGACTCGAGCCTTTGAAGTTTTGAAGTTAGTTGATTTGCAGGAGGCGTCTGACCGCGTTATTAAGGCTCTTTCGGCTGGTATGCTTCAAAAGTTCGCCATCGCCCACGCTTTAATCAATTATCCACGGTTGGTTATAGCGGATGAAATGACTGCGAACCTCGACCCTCAAGCCAGAAGCGCCTTATTAGACTTAGTTCTGCGCCTTAACAAAGATGAAAAGGCCACATTTCTTTTGTCCTCACATATTCTTCCAGAGTTAAGTAGAGTATGTGATTCTGTGGCCATAATTAACCGAGGGAAGGTTTGGGCTTTTGGAAAATTGACCGAGCTTTACGAAAAATATGGGGCTGGGATAATTCGAATTTCAACAGATAAACCCGAGGAGCTTGCTGAGGAAATTAACAAGCTCCCCTTCGTAGAAAAACTGGAAGCTGATGCTCGAGGAATCGTTGTGCAAGTTACGAGAGGAAAGGAGGAGGAGCTTTATGAAAATGCCTCTAAAATAGCCAGAAAAGTTAAAGCGAAAATACATGGAATTGAGACTGGAAGCGCATCCCTCGAAGAACTTTACAGGTTAGTTGTTGGAGAGAACAGGTTGAGTGAAACAGCATGAAAAAGGGTAAAGGTAAGCCGTTTCTGGAGGTTTTCGCCTCAGCTATATATGAAGACTATAGGTTTCCAATTCTTGAAATATTTGTTTTCTTTTATGCTTTAGGCACATTTGCGCTTGCAAGTTTCGGAGCGGTGCTATCAACAATGGGCGCTTCTGAAGAGGCTGTGGCTTACAGTTTAACTTCTTCTGTGCTTGGCACACCCCTATTCGTTTTCGTAATCCTCGTTTTCAAAAATCTTGCATACGGCTTTGGAAGCGACATAGAGAAGGGAGTGATCCAAACCTACCTGTCCTATCCGTTGAAAAGGTGTTGGATTCTGTCCGCCAAACTACTTTCCGCAATAGGTTTGTCACTCCTAATTTTGCTTGGCATTCAAATCCCAGCGCTGTATTTGTTGGCTTCAGACATCGTCGCCCCGCATTTTGGCACGGTACTGCTCACCTATGCGGCAAACCTAAGCCCCATACTTTTCATTTCAGGCATAATACTTTTAGCAACATTGATTGTGAGAAGGGGTGGCTTAGCCTTAGTTTTGGGCATTGTTCTCTACTTTGCGTTCTCAATAGCGTCAAGCATGCTAATGTTCATGGCTTTTGCTACAAAATCCTCGACAACACTTCAAATACTATCGTTTTTCTATCCAAACACCGCCCTAAGCCGATATTATGGCATGCAATTTTATCCCGGCATTGAGGAAGTTTGGGCTCCCACATTTCCGGAAGTCGCCCTATACACTGGCGCCAGCTACTTAATCGCAATTTTCACATTTGCCATCGCATACGTCTATTTCTGTAGGAGGTTTGGCGTGTGAGAAGATGGATTATTCTGCTTGGGCGGGGAGGAACAATTCTAATAGCTATCGGATGCGCCACGCTTCTGGTCTCGATGATCCCGTCGGCGAGGGTAGGCAGTTTCAGCGGCAGTGGAGGGATCACGGGAAAAACGTGGCAATGGCGTTATGAAAGTGTTTTAACACCACAGCAGAGTTTAAGTGTCAGCATCACAGCCAACGGCACCCTTAAAGTCTATTTGCTTGAAGTAAGCTCCCAAACAGTTTATAATTGGATAAATGAAACCCATCCACATATTCCCAGTTCCGAACCCTTCCAATTCTGGAACGAAACATATTTAATAGAGTTTATAGAGGCAAACCCACAAACAGTCGCCATACAAAAAGAAATAAGCAATAGTGAAACCAAACTGGAATATACTCCAACAAAAATAACAAACATCACATTAGTTTTCCACAATCCAATCCTAAGCTTTGTTGAACTCAATTACGAAGGCTTAGTGCTCCTTACCATGGCTCCAAAGGTTAAAATGCAAACTTTAAGCCAAACAACAATCCCCATTGGGTTCGTCCTAACCCTACCATGGATTATGAATTCCTATAAAATGAAGAAGAAAAACATTTGAGGATGGTGAAATGATCAGTAAATTTAAAAAGGTGATCGATTCTGTCTGGGCGAGAAGCAAAGCTTTCAGAATTACGGCGATAATTACATTTTTCGTGTTAGTGATAGCTTTGGCTTTTCTTCTTGCGGCATATATCCTCGTCCATGTGTACTACCGCCTTATGTTAGGTATTATATTATGTATTTTGGCGGTTGTTGCTTATAAAAAAGGGTATGGCAAGCAGTTCTCACCAAAAGCACGTAGGCTGCTATGCGTAGTAAGCGGAGGCTTATTTACTGGTTTCGCAATCATGACTATATGGAGGGTGCTCAGTGGTCCCCTTCCCCTATACTCCTTCCTGCTTTTTCTTGTTCTAATAGCTGTTGGAGCGTATGTAAGCGACAGGGCGGGGAGGAGGTTTGGCTGGTATTAGGAAAAAACATAAGTGGCTATTCATAGAAGTAACCCGAGATGTGGCGGCAGGCGTTGCAATTCTCCTGTCCCGAGTGCGGCCATGAATTTAAGGTCTCTAAGCTTAGGCTTCTGTTTACCGAGCGTTTTAAGGGTTACGCGACCCCTCACACAAACCTTCCATTTCCACAACCAGACCCACAATAATCCCCAAAGTAGCCTACTACTTGAAATGTCCAAAATGCGGCAAAAAATCTTGGATGACTTCTGTTAGTCGCTGTTAACAGAACAATAAGTCACATCGTAAGGAATTGTTTA
>CAZNKF010000047.1:0-3227 GCA_964573785.1 uncultured Candidatus Bathyarchaeia archaeon | reverse complement strand
AGGCTCTTAAGAGCAAGTTTAAGGTTTTCAGAATCTAACCCTTGGCTTTCGCTGTTTCTTTAAGCAGTAAGCACAGCACTAAAGCGATTATGTCTAATATGAATATGGATATGACGGAAAGATAGTAGGGGTTTGACGGGTAAAGGCTTTCCGTGGCAGATTTAACAGCATCCATGAAGAAGATTAAAATTACTGAGCCAGCTTGGGAGAATAGCCAAAGAAAGCTTGATGCGCTTCCAGCTAAAGCTGAACCGACAATCTCAGCTGACATTTCTAGGCCTATTGGCAGGGCTGACATGAGGAAGAAGCCCAAAATAAAGCCCATAACGGCCAAAATTAGGAAATCGCCAGTTTCAGCAAAAAAGTAAAGCATGACTGTGGCAACCGCCAAGTCTATAACAATGAAGGGTTTCCTCCGCGCGGTCTTGTCCGAAATTCCAGAAATGGCTAGGGACCCGAATATTCCTCCAATGATTATTATTCCGCCGATTAGCCCGGCGTCTGTGGCGCTTAATCCCCGAGTGTTTAAGATTGTTTCCAGCCATGTGAGCAGAGCCGTAAAAAGTCCAACTCCGATGAAGAATAGGGCTTCAAGGATTATGAAATCTTTTTTCCCAAAGAACCCTTTAATGTCCTTGAATGAGATGGAAGCCTTAACCTCTTCTGCTGATGCCTCATGACTGGTGGATTTTGGTTTTTCCCTAGCCAATATGATGAAGAGTGCTGCGCTTATCACAGATATTGCTGCGTAAATTACAAGCATGTTGGTCAATAATGCAATGTCTGGCGTTGGCACAAGAAAAGGCGTGAGCATCATAGCCACTATCATTCCAATGTATTGGCCCATTATGCCGATTCCTGTGGCCAATGCACGCTCTTCAAAAGGGAACCATAAAGTTACAAGTTTTGATACAGCGTTAAAAACAAATGGTTGACCCAGTGCGGCGCAGGATTGGAAGATGAGAAGCATTGTGAAGTTTTCTCCTGAAAAGATTCGCAGAACAGCGAAAACAGCCATTATTAGGGCTCCTATTGAAACCCCAAACTTGAAGCCCTTCTTGTCTATGAGTATTCCAGCTGGAATGGAGACTGGTATGAAGAGCAGCGGCCAAACCATTGATAAGAGTCCAACGTCAGACTCTGTTACTCCGAATATGGATGTCATTATAGGCGTTGTTATTGGAGCGAAGTTCAGCCAAAGAATTTGGGAAACAACAGCCATAAGCATATACGTGAACAGTACAACCCAACGGTAAGAATGTACTTCTGGTTTTCCCATGTTCCTCTGTTTTCGGTGTTTGAATTGATATGTTTTGCTGTCTGCTGGGGGCTCCCACAAATGCTAAATAATCTTAAACCTGAACATTAATTTCTGAAAGGTTGGTGTATGACGTGAAAGTTACAGTTTTAGGTGGAGCTGGAACCATTGGAAGCATGGCCACAAGAATTCTAGCCTCAAGTGGAATGTTTTCAGAAGTTGTCATCGGAGACGTTGCCTTTGAAAGGGCGAAGAAGCTTGCATCGGAAATAGGCGTTAAAGGCGTTTCAGCGGTAAAAATTGACGTTACAGATTCAAGCCAGCTTCAAAAGACGATTAAAGGGTCTGATGTCATACTCAGCTGCGTTGGCCCCTTCTACAAGTATGCCCCAATAGTTTTGAAAGCATCTATTGCGGCTGGGGTAAACCATGTGGATATATGTGATGATGTTGACGCAACTGAGGCGCTTTTAAAAATGGACGCTGAAGCCAAAAAGGCTGGAATTTCAGCCCTTATAGGCATGGGTAGCTCTCCAGGCGTTGCAAATGTCCTCGTTAGATTTTGTGCAGACATGCTTCTGGGCGAAGTTGAAGCCATAGACATTTATCATGCTCACGGAGGAGAGGAAACCGAAGGACCAGCGGTTGTTAAGCATAGGATACACTCCATGATAATACCGGTGCCGATGTTTCTTGATGGAGAATTTAAGACTGTTAAGGTTTTGGAGGAAAGTGGCAAAGCCCTAGAGGAGGATGTTGAGTTTGCAGATGTCGGAACATATAGGGTTTACGCCTACCCCCATCCGGAGACGATAACTCTTCCAAGGTATATTAAGGGTGTTCGCCGCGTAACAAACCTCGGCTTGGTTTTGCCCCCAGCATATGCCGAGCTTATTAAGGGTATTGTGCGCCTTGGAATGACAAGCGAGGAGCCAATAGAAGTTGACGGGAAGAAGATTGCGCCAATAGATTTTGCAGTGGCTTTCGCTTTGCATCAGAGGCCTAAACTCTTGAAGGAAGCCGGGATAACTGAGCCCATGGGTTGTCTAAAAATAGTTGTTAAAGGCAAGAAGAAAGGTCAGCCAAGCACATATGTGTTTTCTATGGCTTCGAGGGGCATGGGAATGCGGGAAGGGACAGGTGTGCCAGCCGCCTTGGGAACCATGCTTATGGCTATGGGGAAGATAAAGCTGAAGGGCGTTTTTCCACCAGAAGCCGCCGTGGACCCGATTGAGTTGTTTACGCTTGCAAAGGAAAAGATAAGAATAGGCGGAACTGTGGGCTTGCCCATCCGTGTCGAGCACATCGATAAAGATGGCAAAGTTCACAGATTAAGCCTAGAATCGCTGGTTAAAGGACCTTGAAAGGCAAATACATACTCGCCCACGACACTGGGACAACAAGCAATAAGGCTGTGCTGGTGCGGTTAGATGGCGAAATAGTTGGACATGCCTCTGCAGAATATCCAGTATACTATCCAAAAAGCGGATATGCAGAACAAAAACCGTTAGACTGGTGGAACGCCGTCACAAAAACCACAAAGGCACTTCTGGAAAAGACGAATATTAAGCCTTCCGACATTGCTGCCATCATATTTGCAACTCAAATGTCTGGAACGCTTCCAGTGGACAAAGACGGCGAGCCGCTGATGCCGTGCATGATATGGCTTGACACCAGAGCGAAGGGGCAAGCTGAAAAAATGAGCCGCGGAATAATAAAAATCGCCGGATATGGGCTGCTCACCCTAATAAAGTTTCTAAGCATAACTGGCGGGATTTACGGGCATGTTGGGAAAGACCCGATATGCAAAATCTTATGGGTTAAGGAAGAGCAGCCGAAAATTTACGCTGAAACCTACAAGTTCCTCGACTGCAAAGACTACCTCGTCTACAAGTGCACTGGAAACTTCGTAATAAGCAGAGACTACGCCAACATATGGTGGATGATGGACACAAGAATGGGAAGATTC
>CAZNKF010000046.1:0-3911 GCA_964573785.1 uncultured Candidatus Bathyarchaeia archaeon | reverse complement strand
TTTTTTCCATAGAATCTCATTTCACTTTAACTTACCTCTCTCCGCTTATTGGATGTGTCGTTTCATCGTTTGTTTTTTAAGGCTTTTTATGGTTAACGCCTTTTTGTGGAGGCAATTTAATGAATGGTGTTGAGCATTGCAGGAACCCTTGGAACGGTAAATGCAGGAACACGGACATTGAGGTTTTCATCCTCTATAAGGGTGATAGACTTCCTATTTGTAGACATTGCTGGAGCAAAATCGCCGAAAGCGATATTGAGTGGGGTAGAGGCGAACCTAAGCACTCTAGGGCTGTTATGCAGGAGGCATGAAGAAAATGTTTGCAGTTGGTGTCTGCTGGAAGAGGGGCAACTGGATCTTCAGTGTTTACTGTTGTTTAGGCGATGATTATCCAACTTTGAGGGTTAGGAAAATTGGCAGCGTTAGGGTGGAGGTTTCGGATTTGAAGTCGCCATTTAGGGGAGGTTGTTAAGGGTGTCAGACGACTTGGCAAAAATTAAGAGCGTCAGCCCATCAACCCTTTCTAAGATTAGGGCTGCTGGCTTTACAACGATAGAGGCTTTGTCAGTTACGCCTGTCAAGGAAGTTGCGTTGCGAAGCGGTGTGAACGAAGAAACAGCCTTCAAGGTCTGCGAAGAAGCTAGAAAGCTTATGAATTACGGCTTTTTGAGGGCTCGTGAACTTTGGGAGAAGCGGAAACACCTTAAAAGGTGCACAACTGGCTCCAAAAATGTGGACAGTATTCTTGGCGGAGGAATTGAAACCCAAGCCATGACGGAGTTTATCGGCGGCTTCGGTGTGGGTAAAACACAAATATGTCTAACACTTTCGGTTTTAGCTCAGCTTCCACCAGAGCAGGGTGGGCTTGGCGGAAACGTTATTTACATGGATACTGAGGGGACATTCAGCCCTGAAAGGGTTTACCAGATAGCTGTTAAGAGGGGGTTGGATGGACAGAAAATGCTGGATGGTGTTGTTGTGGCGAGGGCTTACAACAGTGACCATCAATGCTTCTTAATGGATCACTTTTTCAAAAAGGTTCCAGAGGAGAAGGCTAAACTTGTGATAGTTGACAGTATGATAAGCCACTTTAGAGGCGAATATGTTGGAAGGGATATGCTTTCTGAACGACAACAAACATTAAACCAATACTTGCATAAGCTTTTGAGGCTTGCTGAAGCCTACAACATAGCCGTCGTAATCACAAACCAGGTTCAATCAAACCCAGCTCAGTTCTATGGTCCTCCAGAGCGCCCAGCGGGAGGCAACGTTATGGCTCACGCATGCACCCACAGAGTGCACTTACTGAGGGGCAAAAAGGGAACTCGAGTAGCAAAAATAATAGACTCACCCTACTTGCCAGAAGACAAGGCCTCGTTTATAATAACAGAGAGGGGCATAGAAGACACAGACAAGCCGCCTGAAACTAACGAGATCGAAGAAAGCGAGATCATTTGCAGCTAGAATCCTGTTTAAGGATTTTTTAGCCGTATTTTCCATCCTTTTCTTTTTAGTATTTTTTGAACTTCTGGTAAGCTTAGGGCGAACTGCACGTGTTTGCAGTCTGTTGATTCGCAGTATTCGCACCATGCATTTTCGGGTTTAAAGTAGACGTCTACAATGTAGCCTTTAGGTTTGTTAATGTTTCTGTCGAGGACTCGCACGCCTTCTTCGCATATGTTGAAATGTTCAAGAGGCTCCTCAACAACCTCAGGCGGTATTGTCCTTAACTTCTCCCTAATAGCCTCCTTGATGAACTCTGCCCTGCTCTTATAACCCATAACTCCACGCCGCAAAATCTTGTCAATCGCTTCTACAAGTTCCTTCGGCAACCTAATGGTGGTATACTCACCTTCGTATTCGTCTGTTGGCTTGTTTGGCTTGGTTGACATGCTACATACAGTAGTCAAGTATGACTAACATAAATTTAAACTTTTCCGCATAAAAAACAAAACTCAGAAAATTTCAATTTTAAAGTTTCAAGTCGGCAATTGTTTTAAATTAAAACATCCATGATTCAAGTAGGTGACAAGCATGACAGGATACACGACTGTGAGGCTTCCAAAAGAACTTATGCAACGCGTAGACGCCTTCCTTGAAAAGCAGAGCTTAGGCTACACCTCAAGGGCTGAAGTTGTGAAAGACGCCGTAAGAGATTTCCTAGAGAAAAGATGCTCGGGAGAGAAAGACAATGGAAGTTGAACAGCTTCAAATGCCAAAGGAGAAGGCTGAAGCTGAACTGAAAAGCCTGAAAGAAGCTTTAAAGCGTCACGCCCAGCTGAAAAAAGAGGAAATCCGCAAAGACCTAATGACTGTGTATGGCCATTTGAAGCATGGAAAGAAAATCATAGACGTTTACGAAAGCTTCCGAAAAGCTGGCTTAAACGCTGATGGAGACCCAAAGATTGCAATATGCCGCGCAGACTCAAAACAGTGCTACTGCCTAAAAATCGAGGATGGAAGCGCCATATTCACAATGCAAAGACCGGACCGTTGGCAAAGGCAACCCAGAAAAACACTTGGAGAAGTAAAACTTCCAGCTGGAACATTCCAATGGCAGCCAACAGACCCAACACGTCCACCAAACTCTTACAACATTAAAAACCAAATAGTCACATGTCCAACGCCAATAATCCCCGCTAAAATCCTAGTTGAAGAAGTCAAACATAGACTTAGAAACTACCACATCCTATGGGAAGTCGAATCCTGGAAGCCCATCCCGCCTAAAGACCCAATTCTGCTAAAGCGTTTAACAAACAACCTATTCGGCGTATTAGCCACATGGGAGCTGACACCACTAGAAAGAGCCATAATAAGAGGGAGAATGCAATGAAGGAAATCCTTTACAACTACGAAGAGTTCAAAAATAATGTTGACAAAACCAAACCAATACATCACTCCGCAAAAATCAAAACAAGAAACGGCTTCTTCTACAAGCTGATTTTCAGACTTTACGGCGTAAACAAAAACAACAGCAACATCATAATATTCGAAGCCCAGAAAACCAGCACCTTCGCCGACATTGAACAACAACAAAAAGAATACCTAAACTTTGTGGAAAAATACGCTAAGCCATTAGGCTCCACAGAAGGAGCGTTAGTTCCATGACAGAGAACAATGACGCTGACACGGCCATAACAGCGCTCTTAGAATTCCTAAACGCCGTTGAAACCGGAATAGCCAACGCACGCCAAATCCTAAAAGAAGCCAAAATAGGCTGGAACCCAGACCAAATAAAATGGGAGCAGGCAGAAGGCTCAAGTGGACCTTATCAACGCAGCGAAGACGTAAACAACACAGAATTCAAAGCCATGCTTAAGGATTTGCAGGCTCACGGCGGACGCTTAACCCGCGAAGGTTGGTTCTACTGGGTTTTCCAAAACGGCACAACTGTAGGCCGCAAAAAACGAAACCAAACAGCCAAAAACCACTAGCCTTAAAGCCGCAACCGCCAGCTCCAACAAAACCCGTCAAAGCCCGTTAAAGCCGAAATTGCAATAGAGGCTTACAAGTGGCTGACTCTACACAAAGGAACAACCAAAACTCTTCAAAAATGGATTCTGAGATCAAGCGAGAATATGATCAGCTTGGTTTTATAAGGCAACTTTTTTGCCCCCACTGCGGTAGCGACTGCTTGAAGCCCAGCCACGTGGACGATGTTGGAACTGAATGGTTTAAGTGTGAAAAGTGCGGAGAATACTCTACAAAAGCGAAAACTAAAGAAAGAAGGGAATTTGAGGAGGCTTTAACCAGCTCCGAAAAAGACTTCATATGCATAGGCAAAACAGCCGTTAAACCCCTTTTTAATGGCTTATCCAAGAAAGTTCATCCCGCCATAGACGTTGTTAACGGTTTAGCTGTTATAGGCATCACTTTGCCATGCATTGTTGTAGACGCTAACGGAAAACAAA
>CAZNKF010000045.1:0-3961 GCA_964573785.1 uncultured Candidatus Bathyarchaeia archaeon | reverse complement strand
AGATACCATGTGATGGCGTTAAAATCGCCTCTGACAGGCTCCATTGGAAGCGCAAATTCTGGTGGGGAGTTCGGGCCCTTCCTAAAGTTTTCAGGATTTGACGCTGTTATAATTGAAGGAGACTCAGAGACTCCGGTGTACTTGGCCATTGTGAATGGTGAAGCCGAGTTAAGGGATGCAAGTAGCCTATGGGGCAAAAACATTTTCGACACTTGCAGAATATTGAGGGATAGGGTTGGCGGCAAAAACACAAGCGTCGCCTGCATCGGGCCCGCTGGTGAGAATCTGGCGTATATGGCATGCATAGTCAATGACGAGCATAGGGCTGCTGGCAGAACAGGCTTAGGAGCCGTTATGGGCTCTAAAAAGCTTAAGGCGATTGTTGTTTCCGGAGAGGAAAAGGTTCCGGTTGCCGAACCTAAAAAATTTGCTGAAGTTTCAAGAAGATGCTTAGACGCGATGAAGAATAATGCTGTCACGGGCGTTGGACTGCCAACATATGGCACAGCCATCCTCATAAACATAATTAACACTGCTGGCGGATTGCCCTACAAGAACTGGCAGACAGGCGTGAATCCGGACGCTGAGAAAATAAGTGGAGAAACTCTTGCAGAAACATATCTGACAAGCCGAAGGGCATGCTGGGGCTGCCCAATTGAATGTGGAAGAGTCACCAGCGTCAAATCTGGGCCATTCCAAGTTTTAGCCTCAGAAGGTCCCGAATACGAGTCAGTTTGGGCTTTGGGAAGCAGCACAGCCGTAAAAGACTTAGACGCAGTTGTTAAGGCCAACCACTACTGCGATGAACTTGGACTGGACCCGATAAGCATGGGCTCAACAATAGCAGCAGCTATGGAACTCAATGAGAGGGGATACATTCCACAAGAAGACTTGCAAGGCTTAGACTTGCGCTTTGGCAACGCTGCAGCGCTTGTGGAAGCGGTTTGGCGAACAGCCTATAAGACCGGATTTGGAAAATATTTGGCTTTAGGTTCGAAGAAGCTCTGCGAAATTTACGGGCATCCAGAACTCTCCATGAGCGTTAAGGGCCTAGAAATGCCAGCTTACGACCCTAGAGCCATTAAAGGCATAGGCTTGACCTACGCAACAGCCAACAGAGGGGGCTGCCATGTAACAGGATACACCGTTTCGCCTGAAGTCTTGGGAATACCGGAGAAAATTGACCCGTTGAAGGCTGAAGGAAAAGCGAAATGGGTTAAAATATTCCAAGACTTCACATGCGTGGTTAACTCAACTGTAAACTGCTTATTCACAACATTCGCCTTAGGCGCAAAGGATTATGCAGAGCTTTTGTCGGCTGTTACTGGCTGGGAATTAACAGAGGATGAAATCCTAAAAATTGGAGAGCGCATCTATAACCTAGAAAGGGTTATAATCAACAAGTACGGATTCGACGGAAAAGACGACACACTGCCAAGACGCTTGCTAGAAGAGCCCATGCCAGAAGGCCCAGCAAAAGGCCAAGTAACAGAACTTGAAAAAATGAAGGATGAGTATTACAAGCTCCGCGGCTGGGTTAACGGCGTACCAACAAGGGAGAAGTTAGCTGAGCTTGAAATAGAAATTTAGAAAAGCAAAAATCCCCCTTTATTCTCCCTTTTATTTTGCCGGAAGCGCTTGGCTTTGGTATCCGTAAAAATAATGCTTTTCGCAACCCTGCGAAGCAAATATAAAACTAGAGAGCTTACTGTCGCTTGTGATGGAACCCTTCAAAGCATGATTGAGAACGCGTCTAAAATTTTAGGACAGGAATTTGTTGACGATGTTTATGACAAAAAGCGAGGAAAAGTTAGAGATGACATGATTATTATGGTGAATGGGAGAAACATCAAAGACTTGGAAGGAGAGATAATCCTAAAAGACAACGATGTAATAGCCATATTTTCACCCTTAGCCGGGGGCTAAATTCTTTAGGAAAGCATTCATAAGAGTGATGAGTTCCCAGAGGTACTGCAGATAGAAGTTACAAACAGGTGCAACTTCAACTGTCAAATGTGCATTAGGCGTGTTTGGAACGTAAAACCCCTAGACATGGACATAGCCATATACAAAAAATCAGAGGAGCGTTTCCCATTTTTGAAGAGGCTTGTGCTCTACGGTTTTGGTGAGCCCTTCATCTACTCAAAAATTCTTGAAAAGCTCCGAATAGCCAGAAAACGCCTTCCAGACAGTGGAGAAATCCTCATAAGCACAAACGGCTCGCTGATAAATCCGGAAATTGCCAGCAAAATTGTGAAGGAAATAGGCGTGGATTCCGTATCTTTTCTATAGATACTGTTAGCCAAGACAAACCAAGCCTTTTAAGAGAAGGCTCTGACTTCAACTTGATAGCCAGCAACATTGAAACGTTGGCGAAAAGCAAGGATGAAGCTAAAAAAGATTTTACGCTAGGTTTGGAAACAGTCATCATGGAAGACAACTTTTCAGATATTCCAGAACTCGTCAAGTTTGCAGCTGAGAAGGATGTTGATTATATTCTAGCGTCCCATGTTGTGTCATACACGCCTGAAATTTTTGCAAAACCCATGTATCTAACTTTGAGCAAACCGACCATTGCTCTTAAGTTCAACAGATAAGCTTGAGGCATTAACCCGTTTAGAAGAGGGAGACTTTGGTTATAAGAAGTAATGGATCAGTCTCACCATGCCAAGAATTCATGTACTCCCATCCAGTCTATGTTAACGCCCACAAAAAAGACGTTCATGAAGTAATTTTTGGAGATGCAACAAAGGAGAGGATTAAAGATGTTTGGCAGAGGAAGCCCTACGCCAACTTTAGAGAGATTAGGCGAGACATGGCTAGAAACTTTCCTTGGTATGGAGACTGCCCGTATTCGACTTTAGGATGCTTTTACACAAAGGCTAATGAAGTTGACTGCTATGCAAATGCACTAACATGCAACGAATGCCTATACAGCGTCGATTTGGCACAATGCAACATCTAAAAGGCTTATTCGAGGAGAAGCGAGACAGGCCCAGCCTTCCATGCTTCTATGGCTGCTTTCAGTTCTGGATGCTGCTCGGCGTACTGCTCCAGCGGAATCTTATTCATTGCGGCTTCTATGGCTTGTCTGAAGGCTTTAGCTCCAGCCCTAGGCCCCATGGGATGGGCGTGGATTGCCCCGCCAGCTCCTATGGCTATGTCTGTGCCCAAATCGCTTATTAGTTGTGGGACATGAAGCTGCGTTATTCCACCTGATGGCATAGGCAACGTGGGCTTAATGTTGTGCATTGGAAATAGCATGGTTCTGCCAGCTTTTAGGTACTTCTCCCTTAGGAAGAAGGGTTGCTTTCCATAGGGTGCCGGATAAACCAGTATGTCCACACCCGCAAGCCTCGGAAGCTTCGCCAAGGTCAAGTGGGATGACATACCCGACTCTGGATCCTCGTAGATGGCTCCAGCGAAGTCCATGTGGCCTAAAATTGGAACCTTTATGCTTGGGTCTTCCGCCAAGGCTTTTAAAACGCCTATGCCGGCTACTAGGTGGTTAACCATTATGGCGTTTGCACCAAGCTCTATGACTTTCTCTGCAAACTCGAAGATTTTCGGCGCGTCCGCAGTCACATTTATCGTATACATTTTCTTTTCCCCAGTCTCTTGGACGGCTCTGTCAACAACCTCCATATACTTAACGATTCTGTCTTCGACAGTGTTGAAGGGTGCATTAGCCAAAAGTTCATCATCCTTAACAAAGTCTGCGCCACCCACTAAAGCCTCATAGGCGAGTTTTGCGCCCACATCTGGCGGGTAGCCAGTGCACGGCTTAATCATGTTGTTAAGTATTGGTCTCGCCTTTATTTTCAAGTATTCCCTTAAGCCTTGAACCCCGAATTTGGGACCTTTAAACATTTCAAGATAGCTTTTTGGAAAGGTTAAATCCACTAGTTTTAGCCTTCCAGCCATGGAAATGTTTCCGATAACCGTTGTAAGAAGCATTGAA
>CAZNKF010000044.1:0-3998 GCA_964573785.1 uncultured Candidatus Bathyarchaeia archaeon | reverse complement strand
TTTTGGCTTTAAGCTCTCTAATTTCCTCTTTATATCATCAATGTCTTTCGTCACTACGCATCACCCATTTTATAAACCCGCTTTTCTTTCATATAGCTTTGATGTAGCCTCTCAAGCTAGCTTCAGTTTTACATATCATTTTGTATCACTTAGCCTATATTTTTCTTTTGAAACTCTTTGTTGAGCATGGCTGTCAATCCTCGGGTATGGAGCCCTGGAGGAAGCAATGGATGGAAAAACCAGCGCTGCAGCATACAGCAGCACGCACTTGTAGTAATGGTACATGCGCTTCTGCAAGAACAGACCCAGACGCGCATCCTCTGCGCCCAAAAAATAAAAGTTAATGCGATACAACCTTAAACCGTGAACGCAACGTTATGCTTCAGCGAGCAATAAGTAAAGAAAACAGCCAAAAATGGGAGAAACCCGTAAAGTAGACCTCGCATTTGTAAGCCAAAAACAGTAGGGGGAGGGGTAGGTGAAAACGATAGGGGATAGGTCTAGAAATGCTAATAAAAGCGTATTGCGCACGCGTGTATAATACTACAAAAATGGGAATTTGTGGAGGACTCCAACTTAACATCAAAGTAAAACTATTTAATTCGCGTCTTCCATTCTAAAATGGGCATGTTGGCATCTATGCGGTGAGGAAGCTTGGAAGTTAGAATGATCCTTTCGGAAGCTTTAACTGCTGATCGCAAAAGTGCTCAAGGATGGTGTTCCAATATACTCGCAAAACGAAAATCAAAGGAAAGCTTGGGAGAGAAGGGTGTATCAACAAATTCTACAAAACACAGATTTATATGCGATATACACTAAAAGGGCTCTCAGATAAAGAATATATGGCGCCTGCAAGCCAAACGTGGAGCTTAAAACCATATAAAATTTCAAGCCTCTCCTCATGTCCAAACTATCCAAAAACTTCACGAAACTGCACCGTCTATGAGGGTTCCAAGTAGGGGGTAGGTTCAGAATGGCTGATAAAAAGTGCATTATAAAGAATTGAAAAGGGTTTAAAATTGCAAAAAGCGTATTTGATTGGCGAAGCCTCTAAAAAGATAAAATCCGGAAGGAGTGGACCAACATACGCTCAGATTTCGATACACGTCCTAAGAATCGAAAAGGCTGACAGGTCGTGAGGAACTATTTAGACCTCAAACAACTAACAGCACTATCAGCAAAGGCAACGTCGGAGAAACACCGAGAACAATTTTGAATACGCAACACCTCATCCATCCACACCACATAAGTCACCCCTAACAAGCTTGGGAAAGCCTCATCCAGCAAATTCATATTTAAATATAACTTTTAACTGTTTATAATTGGGAAAAATGGAAGCCTTAAAAAAGGAAATTCTTGAGCTTCTCGAAAAGGACCTAGAGTTTCGTTATGCCGTGGCAGGTTACCTAGGATTATCAGAGGTATTGAAGAGGTTAGACGCTATTGCCGAAGAGCAGGTTAAGCTCAGAGAGGAGCATGGTAAAATTTGGGAAGAGTTAGTCGCAATCAAAGAGGAGCAGGTTAAGCTTAGTCAAGAGCAGGTTAGCCTTAGGGAGGAGCAAGTTAAGCTTGGTGAAGAGCAGGTTAGCCTTAGGGAGGAGCAAGTTAAGCTTGGTGAGGAGCAGGTTAGGCTTAGGGAGGAGCAGAATAAAATTTTATTGGAAATAGCCGCAATTAAGGAGGAGCAGGTTAAATTTAGACAAGAGCAGATCAACCTTAGAGAAGACTTTAACAAAATGTTAGGAGAAATTCAGAAAATCAATGTAAGGCTGGGCAGAGTTGAAAGGACGTTGGAGAAATTAACGTTGGACATTGAAGACGAGGCAAGGTCAGTTGTTAAACATAAAATAAAAGAGATGGGCATAACAATGGATATATCATCATTAACTCTTCCAGACGTGGAATTAAACCTTTACGGGGCAAACGGAGACACGTGCCTAATCGGAGAGGCTACGGTGAGGGCTGGAGCAAAACTAGCAGATGAGCTGTTGGAGAAGCTTGAAAAGCTGAAGAAAAATCACCCTGAAAAGCTTAGAAGCAAACTCATACTCGTCATTTACGCCTCACTGCCAATGGAAGAACTAATAGACGAAGCCAAAGCCAAAAACATATGGCTCCTGAAAGCCATAGAGGAGTTTCACAGACCAGAAAAACTTTTCCGCAGCCTAACCTAGCAATAGTCCATAGTTATCTCGCATAGAACACCACGACAACGCGTAAGATACGATCATGACTTAAAATGTTAAGTTAACATTTTCAAGTATTTTCACCCCATCAATAGATAATCCAAGCGAGGATGAAAAACGCAGATGTTTTAGGAACTTCGTTAGAAGCCTCGCATAGAAGATTGTTCCAAAAGCTTCTTATTGTGTAACCACCTTAAACTTAAGTGCTGAGGGGGAGGGAGTTGAACATAAAGGTGAAACGGTTCTTTCTACTCTTACTATAATTTTCATGGCGCTCTCCCCCATCCTAATATCTCAAGTTTTAGCAGATCCCGCAGCCATCCTAAAAGTTTCCCTTCCAGAGGGAACATATGTCAATTACAATAATGATCCATGGTTAAGTGAATGTTGGCTCCTCAACCTTACAGGAGCATCCCAAACCTTCATTTTAAGAATTAACAACACAGGCAAATCAATCAGATCATACGATACACACCTTATTATTGCGCTTAACGATGAGGGATATAACAACCTCGAAACACTCATTGTAAATGGTACACAAGTCCCGAAGTCAGCATTCATGTACGGGACACCAACACTATATAACATTTGGACATGGCCCTCAGGCGATGTTTACCCAACATGGTTTAACGACACGCTCGTAAATGTTGGAACTATTGAAAGGAAGGGATACGTTGACCTGATAGTTTCGATAACAGTTTCAAACGCGACAAATGTGAGGATACATTTTGACGCCTACGGAAGCAAGGTCAGTCCACCTCCACCAACGAAGGAGGGCGACATAACACGAAACGGGCTATCTGAAGATTCCACAGTTCTGCAACAACCTGGTCCCCCTCCCCCTCAGCCCCCAATAGCAAGCTTCTATTACACGCCACAACATCCAGAAACCAACGAAACAGTAACATTCAACGCCACAGAAAGCTATGACCCAGATGGATACATAGTCAGCTACACATGGGACTTCGGCGACGGAACACCAAATGTCACAACAAGCGACCCAGTGACAAACCACACCTACACAACATTTGGGGACTACACGGTCACGCTTACAGTGACAGATAATAGTGGATTAACCGGCGAAGCAGCATCCTCAATACACATAAGCCAACATCCAATAGCCTCATTCACATTCACACCAACAGATCCTCTTGCACATGAAACAGTAACTTTTGACGCTTCATCATCCACACCAGACGGGGGCACAATCGTAAGTTATACATGGAACTTTGGAGATGGAAACACCACAACAGTATCAGACCCCATAATAACCCATGCATACTCAACATATGGAACATACACGGTGACGCTAAACGTCACAGACAGCGAAGGCAAATGGGACATCACATCTAAGCAAATCACAGTTGAAGGCCTTCCAATAGCAGACTTCTGGTGGACGCCATACTACCCGCAAAGATATGAAAACGTCACCTTCGACGCTTCAACATCAACCCCTGACGATGGCGCAATCATAAGCTACGCTTGGGACTTCGGAGATGGAACCCCAATAATAGTTGAAACAAGCCCAATAATAACGCACTACTACACAGCCGTTGGAAACTATACGGTAACCTTAAACGTTACAAGTAGTGAAGGCAGGTGGGACACGGAGACAAAAACAATAACCGTTGTCCCCATAAGATATTACTTGGAAGTCAAAATAGATCCTACCGGTGTCACAACCATCCCTGGACAGGGATGGTACGATGAAAACACAAACGTCAACTTAGCAGCACCAGACACGGTTTCAATTTCAACAGGCACCCGCTACAAATTCACCCACTGGACGGTTGACGGCGCATCCCAGGGCGA
>CAZNKF010000043.1:2822-4453 GCA_964573785.1 uncultured Candidatus Bathyarchaeia archaeon | reverse complement strand
AGGAATAAAAGTTAATGGCGATACAAACCATAAACGTGAACGCAACGTTATGCCTCAAAGAGCTGTAAGTAAAGAAACAGCCAAAAATGGGAGAAACCATAAAGTAGACCTCGCATTTGTAAGCCAAAAAACAGTAGGGGGGAGGGGTAGGTGAAAACGATAGGGGGTAGGTCTAGAAATGCTAATAAAAGCGTATTGTGCACGCGTGTATAATACTACAAAAATGGGAATTTGTGGAGGACTCCAACTTAACATCAAAGTAAAACTATTTAATTCGCGTCTTCCATTCTAAAATGGGCATGTTGGCATCTATGCGGTGAGGAAGCTTGGAAGTTAGAATGATCCTTTCGGAAGCTTTAACCTTTGTGAGCGGGAAATCCCACACGCTTTAGCGGTGGGATGAGAGCGAACGTTTATATAACCAAGCATAGTATGTTATAATGAAGTATATGAACAAAGAATATACGACTATTCGAGTTTCGAGAGAGCTGAAGAAGAGACTTGACAGCTTAAAAGTTCACCCTAGAGAACCGTATCAAGATGTGATAAAAAGGCTATTAGAAAAATGCAAATAACCTATAAGTTTAGGCTTTATCCGAACGAAGAACAAGAGGAGAGGCTAATTGAGACTTTAGAGCTGTGCAGGCAAGTCTACAATTACTTCTTGGCTCAATTGAGCGGAAGGAATAAGGTGCCGAGCAGACTGGAGCTTCAGGCACAGCTACCTAAGCTGAAGAAAGAGAAACCTGAACTGAACGGTGTCTACTCTAAGGTCTTGCAGATGGTTCTCTATCAGCTATACTCAAATTTGAGAGCATTATCGCAACTGAAAAGGAACGGAAAGAAAGTTGGAAGGCTAAGGTTCAAGGGTAAAGGATGGTACAAGACCTTCTGCTATAACCAGAGTGGTTTCAAGCTGGTAAAGACAGGGAAAAGACTTGACCTGTTACAACTGTCGAAGATTGGAGATATACCAATAAGAGTTCATAGAAAAGTCGAAGGGAGGATAAAACAAGTCATTATAAAGAGGCATAACTCAGGGAAGTGGTTCGCCTGTATATGCGTAGAAAAAGAGGCTGAGATGGAGAAGAGAGAGCCTAAGAGGAGCGTAGGAATAGATGTCGGGCTGAAACACTTTCTAACGGATACTGATGGAAGACAAATTGAGAACCCAAGGTTCTACGAGAGAACGCTCGAAAGGATAAGGGTTCTCCATAGAAACCTATCGAGGAAGAAGAAAGGGTCAAAAAACAGGGAGAAGGCAAAAATCAAACTCGCAAGAGCCTATGAGAAGCTGGTAAATCAAAGAGACGACTTCCTACACAAACTATCAAGATTCTACGTCAACAACTATAACCTAATCTGCGTTGAGAAACTCAACATGAAAGGCATGGTTAGAAACCATAGGCTAGCCTCTAAGATACTGGATGCCTCTTGGGGCAAATTCCTTCAGCTACTGGAGTTCAAGGCTGAAAGAGCTGGAGCTCTGGTGGTGAAGGTGAACCCGAGAGGCACATCGAAGGGTTTGACCTATAAGAATCCCTTGAGGGATTGGATTTCTGCGAATAGAATAAAGATGCGGGGTTGGGGCGACCCCAAGTCGCCTGTGGAGATGAAGCCTCTACGGGTTA
>CAZNKF010000043.1:0-2812 GCA_964573785.1 uncultured Candidatus Bathyarchaeia archaeon | reverse complement strand
GAGCTTATCCAAGTCCCCGCAAGCCTCATCATTGAAGCAGGAAGCCCACAGGCTTACAGCCGTGGGTAGCTCACGTAAAACGGTTATGGAAAAAGGGGGGGCTTCGACTCTGAAAACAAAGGTCACGTTTTAGACGTGGAAAAACTGGCGGGTTTGACTGAGGCTTTCAAAAAACACTCAGTTTTGTTGGCGTATCTCTTCGGGAGCAGGGGTAGAGGAAGCTTCAGAGTTGATAGTGACTATGACATAGCCGTGCTCTTTGAGGGCGAACATGTTGGAATCCTTAGAGAGGCAGAGTTAGCAATAGATGTGGCTAGAAAACTTGAGGTTCCGTCAAGCATGGTTGACATAGCATCATTAAACACCATGGATTACCCGCTGATCGCAAAAGTGCTCAAGGACGGTGTTCCAATATACTCGCAAAATGAAAATCAAAGGAAAGCCTGGGAGAGAAGGGCGTATCAACAAATTCTACAAAACACAGATTTATATGCCATATACACCAAAAGGGCTCTCAGATAAACAATGGCGCCTGCAAGCCAAACGTGGAGCTTAAAACCATATTAATATTTCAAGCCTCTCCTCGATGTCCAAACTTTCCCAAAAGTCCACGAAACTGCGCGCCGCCTATGAGGGCTCCAGGTAGAGGGGGTAGGTTCAGAATGGCTGATAAAAAGTGCATTATAAAGAATTGAAATTCTGAATAATATTATAAATTAAAAAGGGTTTAAAATAGCAAAAAGCGTATTTGATTGGCGAAGCCCCTAAAAGATAAAATCCGGAAGGAGTGGATCAATATACGCTCAGATTTCGATGCACATCCTAAGAATCGAAAAGGCTGACCAGGTCGTGAGGAACTATTTAGACCTCAAACAACTGACAGCACTATCAGCAAAAGCAATGTCAGAGAAACACCGAGAACAATTTTGAATACGCAACACCTCATCCCATTCACACAACATAAGTCACCCCTAACAAATTTGGAAAGCCTCATCCAGCAAATTCACATTTAAATACAACTTTTAACTGTTTATAATTGGGAAAAATGGAAGCCTTAAAAAAGGAAATTCTTGAGCTTCTCGAAAAGGACCTAGAGTTTCGTTATGCCGTGGCAGGTTACCTAGGATTATCAGAGGTATTGAAGAGGTTAGACGCTATTGCCGAAGAGCAGGTTAAGCTCAGAGAGGAGCAGAGTAAAATTTGGGAAGAGTTAGTCGCAATTAAGGAGGAGCAGGTTAAGCTTAGTGAAGAGCAGGTTAGCCTTAGGGAGGAGCAGGTTAAGCTTGGTGAAGAGCAGGTTAGCCTTAGGGAGGAGCAGAATAAAATTTTATTGGAAATAGCCGCAATTAAGGAGGAGCAGGTTAAATTTAGACAAGAGCAGATCAACCTTAGAGAAGACTTTAACAAAATGTTAGGAGAAATTCAGAAAATCAATGTAAGGCTGGGCAGAGTTGAAAGGACGTTGGAGAAATTAACGTTGGACATTGAAGACGAGGCAAGGTCAGTTGTTAAACATAAAATAAAAGAGATGGGCATAACAATGGATATATCATCATTAACTCTTCCAGACGTGGAATTAAACCTTTACGGGGCAAACGGAGACACGTGCCTAATCGGAGAGGCTACGGTGAGGGCTGGAGCAAAACTAGCAGATGAGCTGTTGGAGAAGCTTGAAAAGCTGAAGAAAAATCACCCTGAAAAGCTTAGAAGCAAACTCATACTCGTCATTTACGCCTCACTGCCAATGGAAGAACTAATAGACGAAGCCAAATCCAAAAACATATGGCTCCTGAAAGCCACAGAGGAGTTTCACAGACCAGAGAAACTTTTCCGCAGCCTAACCTAGCAACAGTCCACAGTTATCTCGCATAGAACACCACAACAACGCGTAAGACACGATCATGACTTAAAATGTTAAGTTAACATTTTCAAGCATTTTCACCCCCTCAGTAGATAATCCAAGTAAGGATGAAAAACGCAGATGTTTTAGGAACTTCGTTAGAAGCCTCACATAGAAGATTATTCCAAAATCTTTTTATTGCGTAACCACCTTAAACTTAAGTGCTGAGGGGGAGGGAGTTGAACATAAGGGTGAAACGGTTCTTTCCACTCTTTACTATAATTTTCATAATGCTCTCCCCCATGCTAATATCCCAAGTTTTAGCAGATCCCGCAGCCATCCTAAAAGTTTCCTTACCGGAGGGAGCCTACATCGGCTATAATAGTGACCCATGGTTAAGTGAATGTTGGCTCCTCAACCTTACAGGAGCATCCCAAACCTTCATTTTAAGAATTAACGACACAAGCAAATCCGTCAGATCATATGATACACGCCTTATTATTGCGCTTAACGATGAGGGATATAACAACCTCGAAACACTTATCATAAATGGTACACAAGTCCCGAAGTCAGCATTCAAGTACGGGACACCAACACCATACAACATTTGGACTTGGCCTTCAGGTGACGTTTACCCAACATGGTTTAACGACACGCTCGTAAATGTTGGAACAATCGAAAGAAAAGGATACGTTGACCTGATAGTTTCGATAACAGTTTCAAACGCCACAAATGTGAGGATACATTTTGACGCTTACGGAAGCAAGGTTAGTCCACCTCCACCGACTAAGGTGGGCGACATAACACACAATGGGCTATCTGAAGATTCCACCGTTCTGCTACAGCCAGGTCCCCCTCCCCCTCAGCGCCCAATAGCAAGCTTCTATTACACGCCGCAATATCCAGAAACCAACGAGACAGTAACATTCAACGCCACAGAAAGCTATGACCCAGATGGATACATAGTCAGCT
>CAZNKF010000042.1:0-4513 GCA_964573785.1 uncultured Candidatus Bathyarchaeia archaeon | reverse complement strand
GCGCGCAACGTTATTCATGCTAACCACGCTGTTCGCAGCCGTTCTCCTGAAGAAAAACAGAAAGTGAAACCTTAACCCCTTATTTTTATATTACAAAGCTTAATTTTTGTGAGTGGCTGTGCGTGAGTATGCGTGTGTTTAAAGGGATTAAGGCTATTTCTTTTGATTGCGGGGGGACCTTATACTATGAGGTTGAGGAAGACTATGTTGTTTTCCATAGAATATTTCATAAGCTTGGGTACGGGTTTGAATTGGCTAGGGTTAAAGATGCTTTAGATAACGCGCGTCTATGGTGGAGCCATGTGAAAGCGGGGACTGGGAAGGTTTGGAATGAAAATTGCTGGGTTAGCCTACTTCAAAGGATGGTGTCAGATCTAGGTATTTCTGATTCGGTTTTTATTGCTGGGCAGCTTCGCGATTACTGGTTGTCCGAGGCTGAGTTTAGAGCCTATGAGGATGCTGTTCCTGCCTTAAATGAGCTTAAAAACGCTGGGTTCAAGTTGATAGTAGTGTCCAATGTTTCATCATCGAAGAACCTCAAAACATACATGAGAAAAGCAGGAGTCCCAGACTACTTTGATGCCGTTATAGCCTCTGGCGAAGTTGGATATGAGAAGCCAAGTCCAGAAATTTTTAAAATAGCTTCGAGAGCTTTAAACATTCCCACATCAAGTATATTACATGTAGGCGACAAATACGAAGAGGACTACTTAGGCGCATACAACGCAGGTTTAAACGCGCTGCTAATCGACAGAAAGGGAATACACAAAGACAAGCAGTGTCCAAAAATATCAAAGCTAACAGAATTAATGGGCCTACTGCAAGAAAAGCAAACATGAAATCATTAGAAAACTCCAGTTTTGTAAAGTTTTATTTTAGAATTTTCTTTGTCTTAATGATTAAGGCAGCGCTAACCAGTGCGGCATCAAAACATTCACCGTTTAGAATTCTCTGTAAGAGTTGGTTAAAATCCATCAACTCTACTTGCACTATCTCGTTTGCGTCAAAAGTGCCTTTCCTTGTGGCCTTGGCAAAGAATATCTCCGTTATGGCTTGGCTGCTGGGTCCGCGGCTGAACCTTCCAATCCATTCGAGCTTTTCAGCTGTATAACCAGTTTCTTCTTCTAATTCTCTCAGCGCAGCTTCTTGGGGAGTTTCGCCATCTTCAATGGCTCCTCCAGGAATATCGTAAACAATCTTCCCTAACGGATGTCTATACTGCTTTGTCAGGATCATTCTGTTATCTTCGGTGAAAGCCGCCACAGCAACAGTTCCGCAGCTTTTAAAGTAAACATACTCAAAAGCTGAACCATCCGCAAACTCCAAAGTGTCCTCCACTATAGTAGAACCATGCTTATTATAAATTACCCGAGAAGATGAGACCTTCACAGACCCAAACTTTCTAGCCAAATCCACCACAACCTAGCCAGCGTCAATTTCAGCTTCTCAAATATTTAAAACCCCACAACTCAACTCTAAATTCGCTCCCAAATTTACATTTTCTACAAACACCCCTTCATATTCTTGAAATGGTTTTCTTTGATGTCTCCTAATAGAACTTGCATGGTCTTCGACTTAGTGCATTATTAAGTTCTTTTAATCTTGGAGTTTTTTGTTGAGGGTATAGCCAACTTTTGTTACTCTTCCTTTATTTGAGGTTCAGTTATGAAAATGGCTGTGGATACAGCAGTAAAGGTCATTGCGGTTAGTAGCAAAATGAAAGGGGTTATTGGAGAAACCGCTTCGTATAGAAAGCCGCCTAAAAGTAAAGCACCAGAGCCGAGGAGGCAGTCAACAAAATTTGAAAAGGCCATAACCTTTCCTCTATACTCTTTTGGCGTTAAGTCGGCTTGTAAGGAGGGATATGCCGTAAAAACTAAGGCATTGCAAACTGCGGAAGATGCGGCGAAAAAGTATAGACCTGTAGGACTGCTGTGCAAGAACAACGCGATTCCAAGAGCACCGAATATGGAGGATAAAATCAGAGGTTTTTTCCTGCCAAAGGCATCCACTAACTTGCCTATAGGAAGCAATAGGCTGTAAAGGATTATTGAATAGAAGGTTTGCACCATCGCCCATTGAAATTCGTCCACTTCGAGAACTTGATTTGCGTAAAGCACGTAGTATGGCATGCACATTCGCACGAAAAATGTGACGGGCGTAAAGACGATGAAAAGGTAGAACATATTTTTTGGCACAAACTTCCAGACGTTTACACACTCTCTAAACGCTTTTGGATACTCTTTTATAATGTTTCTCAAGGCAAAATTAGCCTTTTCAGGTTTTAACGTTTCCCTCAGCCTTAGAAGTACTACCCCAGAAATAAGCCAGCAAGCTGAAACTATAATGTAGGCTATTCTCATGCCGATCACCAAACCATACTTTAAATATAGGACTCCTGCAATAACTGGGGAAAGAATTGAAGTAATACCAGCCAACGTGGATAGGGAATAACCTAAACCACGTTTTTCTGGAGGTAATGAATCTGCAACAATAGCCATAAACGCCGGTTGAGATATAGCCAACATGCCAGCCACCGTCTCGCCAACAAGAATATAATGCCATGTAGGCGCTGCAGCAAAAATGAGATATGTGAAAGCCCTGGCAAAACTTGCACCGGCAATCAGAGTTTTCCTTCCATGCCTATCCGCCCAATAACCACCAGCCAATTGAAGAAAAGCCATCACAAACAATGATAAAGACAAAATAACTCCAATTAAAAGGGACGAAGCCCCTAAAGACTCAACGTAAAGCGAATAATAAGTGTCGGGAAGAAGATGAGCAAAATCCGTAAACGCCCAAACAATCAGAAGTAGAAAAACGTTCCGAAACACGAAGCTAAACTCCTTTCTCAAATATTTCAACATCAGAAATCACCCAAACATGACGCCAATCTAAAGAGTAAATAAACACGCTGAACAACTATTGAACAATCATGCCCAACAGCATCCTGCAAGTCTAATTTCAGCTCTAAACATTTAAATGTTTTTCGTTACAACCCTACTTCAAGAGCACACTAATACCAAATGCTTTTCTCTCCGCATTTGTCACAAGGAGCAAGCGAAAATATTAATTGCACCACTTGGCTATGTTTTCTGGGCTTGTCATGTCCAATTTTAAAATTAGACGTGCCGACGAGAATGATGTTTCAAGGCTAATGTCGCTTGCAGAGGAGTTTATGCATGAAGCTGCAAAAGATGAAGAACGCTCATCTTTTTTGGAAAGCGCTTTAAAGGATTCGGATTACGAGTTGTGGATTGCCGAGGTATATGGCGAAATCATCGGTTTCATAGATTTATGGACTATACATGACTTCTGCCATGGCGGAAAGTTAAGCTATATACAAAACCTATATGTTGCGCCGAAATATAGGCGGATGGGAGTTGGAGGTAGGCTCCTACAAAAAATTATTGAAAGAGCCAAAGAAATGGGAGCCTTAGAAATCCATGTAGTAACAGCATTTGATAACGCACAGGCCATCCGACTATACAAGAAGCACGGTTTAACAAAGGAATCTCTACAGCTTGAAAAGGAATTCAAAATTCCAAAATAATGCCTTGTGGTTAAATTCCTGAAGCGTTTGAGTTATGTTATTCAGAGATTGAAAATAAGATCGAGGCAGCTAAGAAAGCGCTCAGATCCATCGGTTACATCGTTAAAGAAGTTTCAGCTAAAGAATCCTATGACTACATGACTGGAGAGATATTCTCAGAAGATACAACTTAATTTCGAAATGGAAAACATAATCTTTTGTGGAAAATTCTTATCCGTTATTTCTGCCTATGAAAAATGGTCCAAAATCGAAAAAGAGGCCCTGAAATTCGTTAAGGGAAGAGTTTTGGACATTGGCTGTGGAGCTGGTAGACACTCTTTATATTTGCAGGAGAAGGGCTTCGATGTCTTTGGAATCGACAATTCTCCATTAGCCATTAAGGTCTGCAAGTTGAGGGGGTTGAGAAAGGCGGAAGTCATGTCCATAGAAGAACTGAGCTTTCCACCAAACTCTTTCGACACGATTCTCATGCTTGGAGGTAACTTCGGCCTTTTCGGCAACCCCAAAAAAGCCAAAAAAATATTGAAGAAACTGCATAAAATAGCCTCTGAAAACGCCATAATCATAGCTGAAACCAGAAACCCATACAAAACAGACAACCCAGCCCACCTGGAATACCATGAATTAAACAGGAAAAGAGGAAGAATGCCAGGACAAACAAGGATAAGAATAAGATTCCAAAAATACGCCACAAAATGGTTCGACTACCTCCTCGTCTCAAAAGAGGAAATGAAACAAATACTCGAAGGAACAGGATGGAAAGCCAAACAATTCATAGAACCAGAAAACACATCAATCTACATCGGAATAATAGAAAAAACGAAAGTTACATCCAAAACACGAGAATGAGCAGGGGCGCAAAATCACTTTTAGCGTTTCCTAATGGAATAATCAATCTCTTTCAAGTTTTGTTGCCGATTTTCGTCCAAAGATTTTGGAGTAAAAGTAGCTGTGCTTTAA
>CAZNKF010000041.1:0-4733 GCA_964573785.1 uncultured Candidatus Bathyarchaeia archaeon | reverse complement strand
CATCGCCAAGTTCTGTTTGAATCACATTCTGTATGAACCATCGTCCAACACCCCAAACTGAAGCGATTAGTGCTAATATAATAAGCACTATTTTGCCTACTAATGGTATTGCAAGAAGAAAAGCAATTGCACCTCCAATTGTGTTCGCAGTAGTTCCTATAAGTGTCCAGAAATCCAAATCACTTATAGCCTTTTCCACTCTCCACTTAGCTATATGATGATGGTATTTTGAGTTTCCAGAGAGGTAGTAGTCTCTGTTTACTTCACCACGATAATACGTGTCGTAATTGTCAGGGTGGTCATACTTTACCCAATGAGTCGAGTTTCCTGGCGCCTTTACAAATAGAATTTCATCCCATCTATATTTTGGCATTGGGTCTGTGGAAAGCGGCGATGCTTCCGTTAATTTATAGGCTGGATAGGGATCTGATTTTATGAATATTATTGAATTACCGACTCTAAAGTTAATCTCAAACTTAACAAGGTGTAAATCAAATTGATAGATGTCATAGCGCTTTACGTGGACCGGTATGTTATAAAGGATTAAAGTTTCTGAAGCCTCTACCGTTATTGGATTCGCTGTAGCGTATGCTGGAAAAATAATGTATGCTACACAGAGGATTACTAGCAACAACGCAACTTGCGTTATCTTAGAGAGTTCCATTTTTCGCCTTCTCCCTCCCTTTCACCTTTTCCTTTTTCACAATAATTCTAGTAAACTGCAAGTATTTAAAAGCTTATGGAGTTAGGTTCCAGAGCAAAACTCTTTATTTTCACACGCACATATTTTAAAGTCGAGGTTTAACGGTATGTCTTTGGTTTATGATGTTAACGTGCTTGTGAAGGAGACAGCCCAGTGGCTTAGCGCAGGCGACAGATCGCAGTGCATCATAAAGCAGATTGTTGCTGAACGCGAGTGGCTCTACTGCTTCGAACTTAAAGGCGCGCGCGCAACGCGAAAATAAATTCCACTCACCTCACTAGCTTACGAACACTTTATTTCCGCCTTTCATTTACGCCTACTCCTTCTTTTCTAAGTTAGTCCATTCTCCCCAAATCAGCGAAACGGCAACAATTAAATCCTCAAAGTTTTCGTATTTGGTGAAGAAGGCTTCTTCACCGTCCACGTAGAATATCACGTCATCTTCGTGAACTTCAACGCCCAGCTCATGGGTTTCCTTAACGTCTTCTTTTTTATTAACGGTGATTGAAACCCTTACCATTAGGTAATCACCTCCCTTCTTTGGGTTTATATAGGCTGCATTTTTGGGCAAAGTAGGGGGGTAAAAGCGTTTCTGGACGGAAACTGTTTCTTGGGCAACTGTAGCGTTTAAAGACGGCGTTATACTCGAGCAGCGCGCAACTCCAACATTTGGTTTTTTCAAGAGGCACCAGCTTTTCACGCTTCATTTAATCATCTCCATAATGCCTAAACGTTTTGCGCGGTTCCCAGTGAGTCGCTGCGGGCGTGTCAGCCAATGACTGGTTCTTCAAAACCTTTTTCTCCAGCCATTTTGATGGCCTTCTGGGATACTTCCTCCCTCTCGTTTTCGGTTAGTTTTTCCCAGAAGACGATGAAGATTGAGGCTTTGATGACGTCTTTCAAGAATTTGCCTTTGTATCTGGTGTAGATATAGTCGATTATAATCGTTGGGTAATGTTCTTTTAACTCCATGGCCCTTTCGTAGGCTGATTCTTCAGGCGTTTTTGGCTTTACAGGAGGCATTACAATTTTTTCAGCCTCTTCAACAAGCTTCGGCTTGGGCAGTTCAAGGATTCTCTCGACTGCTTCAGGTTTTGTGGCAAGCGCTTTGGCGACTTTTCTTGCTTCTTTGACGCTTAACCCTTTTTCAGCTATCGCTTCAACAAGTTTTGGCTGTTTACCCTCTGGGAGTGCGGCTACAACTTCGATGTGTTTTGCTGTTATAGGTTTGCCCATGAAGGCCTGCTGGACTATCTTGCGTCTTGCCTCCTTCTCCACTTTCATACGCTTGAGTATTTGCCACACACGCCGTTCGCTTACCCCAAACCTCTCAGCCAATTGAGTGGCAGTGAACCCTTTCTGGTAGAAATGGTTGAAGCATAGGGCTTCAAGCATCGGGTCGACAATGCCTCTCTCCTTGTTTCGCTTATAGTTTAGAATGTAGGCTTCATCGCGGCTGCACTCCTTTACAACTACTCTAATTTCCGTCCATTTGAGAAGTTTGGCAATTTCCCATCTTGTGTGTCCGTCGATTATTTCGTACTTGGCAAAAGGGTATTTTTCTTTGGCTTCTTCTATTTCTTCGGGCGTCATTTTCCTGACAAGGATTGGGTCTATGCTGTTCACATCTTTGGTTTTCATGTCCTCTCTAAGCATGTCCTCTTCTTCTCTGCCGATAACTGTAAAGTGCATTGGTAGAGGCTTAAGCTGCTCTATTGGAATAAGCTCAATTTTGCCTTCTTTTCCAATTTCCGCCATTTTTTAATCATCACCCTGAACTCGAGTTCAGTATTATGTTGAAGTTTTGCCCCTTTTCCGAAAAGAGGCAAAAATTGGGCTTTTTCTAACCTGCGTCTTCTATTCCCCTTTCAGCTATCTTTATGGTTCTGCTTTGTCTTGGAAGGTAGCTGGAGTCTATCAGCGTGGCTATGCTCACATTTGGCTTGTCCGTTTCCTGCAGGTATATGCGGTTGTTGGCTCCGTAAGCCATAACATATCCGCCTATCGGCGGTCTCAGAAACTCCGGCCTTGTCGTTGTGTACTGGGCTACTGGAGTTGCCAAAACTTGGTTTGTGACGAGAACAGCCATGTCATAAGCCCTTGCAAACTTTATCAGCAAGCCAATGGCGTAGTTCAGCTTCTGCTGGCGTGGGCATAAAAGCTCGCGTCCAGGATACTCTCTCCTGAATGGGGATACGAAGCTGTCAATAGCCAAATAGCGGATGTTCTTTTCCTTGACGAACCTATGGGCTGTTTCAAGGGTTGCTATAAGGTCTGAGGATGAGGGAACCCTCCGCAGGTGAATGGGGCTTATCGCCTCGTCTGGGTCAAGCTCCCTCGTCTTTGCGATTTGACGCATTCGTGTTATGCTTAGGGTTGCCTCCGTATCCAGTATGAGAACGTCTCCGCCCAAGGCTTTAGGCGCCAAAACGGCTGTTGTGTAGACAAGCTCAGTTTTGCCACAGGCGAAGCTTCCACAGACCTCAGTTATCTCTTGCGTTCTTATCCCGCCGCCCAAAATCTCATCTAACGCTTTTGAGCCTGTTGGAATTGTTTTGCGCCTAAGCTCTTCCTCGTAAAGTTCTTTAGCAGACAATATGCGGATGTCAAGCTTACTTCTCGCGTCTCTGATGAGGGCTTCAGCCTTGTCGATGTTAAAGCCCATCCTCTCCCCGACTCTTTGGAAGAGAAAGTGTGGAACCTCGGTGGCTATGGATTCAATGGTGTAGTAGCCTGCCTCCTTAAGCAAAGCAGCAAACTCGGGCGTCACACCCTTAAGCTTCAATAGCGGATCCCTAAACTCCTCAAGCTCGCCTTCACTGATTATTTCGCCTACAGCTTCGCTCAAGCCTCCTCACCCCTTTTCAGCGGTAAGCTCTCCAAAAACTCCTTAACAGCCATACGAACTAGGGAGCTTATTGACTTGCCTGTTTCGCGGCTTAAGTCCTCAAGCCTTTGAAGGTCTTCCTGTTCGATGAGGACTGAAATCTTCACTTTACGAGCCAAACCGTTTCCTCCTAAACGCTAACGGAAACCATTTCCGCCAAAAAGCGTCGGATGTCGCCAAAGTTGAGTTTCGGGTATCTGTTGCGGATCCAATCAGCAAGCCATGCCAGCTCATCGCGGATAAACTCACGATCTTCAACAGAAACCATGTTTGCGGATGATTCGCGCCATTCCTTCAACTCCTTAACAAGTTCTTCTGGAGCCAAACACTGCCTGCCCTCCTTCAAGTGCTCAACAAATTGATGGGGCAAGTCTGGAAGGCTGGAATCGGTGGGCTTCTTTGGTTGGTTCATGCTATTGGGCCTCCCTTGCAAGGTTCTTCTCGAAGTACTCGTTGATGACAAGCCGCAAGACTTCGGTGTTGTTTGTCAAGCCCTTGGCATTTTTTATCTGGAGGAAGCGGGTTCTAACTTCGCCTTTAAGCTTGACGCGGATGTCCAGGATGTTTTCGCCTTGAGACATATTTATCCACACAATTTAGCTTTTTGTGGCTTTTAGAAATATAAAACTTCCGATAGTTGCAAAAAGTGGAAAAACTTATAAACAAATAGCTTCAACTACATTATTTAGAGGTGGAACACATGGCAAAAAAGAGGGGTGTAACCGTTTTCCTAGACCCTGAAGACCTCAAGTTCCTCAGGGAGAAGAACAGTGAAACTGGGCGCAGCCTCTCAACGCTTATCCGCGAAGCCGTTAAGAGCTGGATTAGGAAGGAGAGGGCGAAATGAGCATGGCGTTGGGAATACTTAAATATGGGGGTGGGCTGTATCCTAAAAAGAGTGTGTCAAATGTACACATTTTGCGACAAAAAGGAGGAGTTTAAAAATGGCTAAGGGCTCAGAGGAAAGCGAAGTTTTGAAGGTTTACTTGAGGGCTGAGGGTGAAATAGCCGAACGCTTCCTAAAAATCAAGGAGCATTTAGGACTCAAAAACTACACCGAGGTTATTCGAGCCTTAATAAACTATTATTGGAGAGAACACGAAGAGGAGATAAAGAAAAGCACAAAATCGTCAAAAAGGGGTT
>CAZNKF010000040.1:0-5534 GCA_964573785.1 uncultured Candidatus Bathyarchaeia archaeon | reverse complement strand
CTTCTCCATTAACAATGGCCTTAAACTTCTTGTGCACCAAGTCCCCAACTTGTCTAGGACCTTCAGAAGTCATAACCCACGTGTAAGATGGAACACATGGGTTTGTGGACTCTATCCTCCCAACCTCTGGAGTGGGATTATGCCCATTAATCTCATCTATAAACACAACGCCCGGGTCCCCGCTTGCCCAAGCAGACCTAGCAATTAGGTCCCAGACCTCCCTAGCCTTAAGCTTGCCAGTCCTCTCCTTACTCCTCGGATTTATCAGCCAGTATTCGCCATCCACCTCCAAGGTTTTCATGAACTCGTCTGTTATGGCAACTGATATGTTAAAGTTTGATAGGAACCCCGGCTGCTGTTTAGCGGTTATAAACTCCAAGATGTCCGGATGATCCACCCGCAGAATTCCCATCATAGCACCCCGCCTTTTCCCACCAGCCTTGATGACCTCTGTGGCAACGTCAAAAACCCGCATGAAGCTTACTGGTCCGGAAGCCACTCCTTTGGTGGACATGACTATGTCGCCCCTAGGCCTAAGCCTCGAGAAGTCAAAGCCGACGCCGCCGCCGCTCTTCTCAATTAAGGCCATGTTCTTAACAGCTGTGAAGATGCTGTCAAGAGAGTCTTCAATTGGCAGGACAAAGCATGCAGATAGCTGACCTAGTTTTGTTCCAGCATTAAAAAGGGTCGGTGAGTTCGGGAGGAACTCAAGCCGCGCCATCATTCTGTAGAAGGTTTCCTCGCTCTTCTCCGAGTCTTCGCCGTATTTTCGGTCAACTCTTGCTATGGCTTTAGCAACCCTCCTAAACATTTTGGCTGGGTCTTCAATTATGTTTCCAGCTTCATTCCTTCGAAGGTAACGCTTCCTCAAAACCTCAAGTGCATTAACCGTTAGTTTAGGCTCCTCTATTCCAAGCCTTTCCCTAAGCCGCCTTATCTCCTCCTTCTTCCTCCTATAGGCTTGATATTCCGAGGCGACCTCTTCAAAACCAGTTTTCTTCAAAACCTCTATTACTATGTCTTGGGCATCCTCAACCGACGGGATTCTTTCTACAAATCTTTCCTCTAGAAGGCTGACAACATCCCTTGTTAACCGTTCAGCTTTTTCTCCATCTTCAAGTTTAACGGCGACAAAAGCCTTGTGTATGGCGTTTTTAATTCTCTCACGGTTAAAGTCGACTATCCGTCCGTCTCTCTTCCTAATTTTTGTTATAGGCATGGTTTTTCAATCACAATTGGAATGAACGCCGATATAAATTTTGAAAAATTTGGCTTATTCTGTAAATACTTTTTCAATAATTTTTACTCCCCTATTATTCAATTCTTCCATAACTTTTTTGTAGATTTCTTTATTCATGCCAAGCTTTTCGGGCGGCACAACTCCTTTGAGGTTTATAGTCTTTGCGAGTGTTAGATTTGCAACTATCGATGCTGTGAAGGCTGTGGTTCTGGCCATGGCTGTTGTCCCACTTTTTTCATCGTAGAAGTCAACTAAGTCGTAAGTGTATCTTGTTTTCCTTTCATTCTTTAAGCCGAGAATATCAACCCTTAAAACAACCACATCTTTCACCTCTGGCTTGACGAGTCTTTCCTCGAAAAGTTTTGCGGTAAACTTTCTAGGCAGCATGTGGTGCCCTTCAACAATTACCTCTTGGTCGCTGAATAAGCCCAGCTCTCGGAGCAATTTTATTTTTTCCACGTGCCCAGGATAACGTAGTGTTTTCTCCCACATCTCATCAACTTCCTTTATGGTGTAGAGCAAAGTTCTAAGTCCATCAGTGTAGAACGCCTCCAGCTTTCCAATTCTCGGAAACTCCACTTCTTCCAGTCCATCTAGAGCTTCAACTTCGACTATTTTGCCATTCTTAACTATTCGTGCTTTGCTTGTGTATTCATCGATTAGGCTTTCCGGCGACCATGTAATAACGTAGCCTAAAGGCGGTATCGGCGTTTCTGGAAGCCCACCAACCATTATGTGAACCTTACTGGTTTGGTCGAGTTCTGCAACTGCATGACCCACGAGAATGTTGCTTATACCTGGTGCTAATCCACAGCTTGGAACAATTGTGACGTCAGCCTCAACAGCCTTATCATGTAGCACTAGGGGGTTTTCAGGCATATAGGAGACATCAACAAGATTTTTCTCGGCTTTGATGCATGCCTCTATAAGGCTGAAGCCAAACGTAGGCGGCAGAAAGCCTAAAGCCAAATCAAAATCTTTCAAAACGTTTACAAGCTCTTTTTTGTTTGAAGTGTCCAATTGAAGCCATTTAACATTGCTTTTTCCAATTTTCCTTGCAGTTTCCCTAGCCTTATCAGCGTCTTTGTCTGCAACAAAAACTTCGATTTCGCCCATTCTTTTCGCTAGGTCCTCAGCTGCCACAGAACCCATTCTTCCGCAGCCTATGACTATGACTTGCATATGTCAAAAGGGCTGTGTGAAAACATTAAAGCTTTTCCAATCCGCGCTTTTCATTATTCTACGAAATTTATTGATTGAAAATTTGAAAATTTTATATACAGCCGTTGTCATTGTAATGTTGAGCGTCATGGCTGATATCTGTCCAATATGTGGGCTTCCCAAAGACTTGTGTGTCTGCGGCGAGATAGGCAAAGAACAGCAAAGAATTCGCATAAGATTTGAAACAAGAAAGTTCGGCAGACCAACAACAATAATTGAAGGCATAAACGACAAGGACACAGACCTTGGAAGCCTAGCCCAAAAACTGAAAAGCTTCTGCGCATGCGGAGGCACAGCCAAAAATGGACAAATAATCCTCCAAGGAGATCACCGTGAAAAAGTCCGCCAATACCTAATAAAACTTGGATACCCCGCAGAAAACATAGAAGTTCAGTAGCACAGCTCCGTCCACAAGGTGTAAGCCCATGGGAATACTAAAAAACATGCGCGAGGTATTTAAGACTCTGAAACGCCGTGGGCCGTCAAAAATATACTGTCCAAGATGTGGAAGCCCCAGAATCCACTTGTCAAGCAGCCTTGATTATTGGTTGACGCCTAAAAAGTATGTTTGTGAAGACTGCAGGTATGTTGGTCCAATAGTTATGGAAATTGAAAAGGAAGAAAATGAAAGATAGAGTGAGTGCGGCTAGTCCGGCAATTCTAGGTTAAGCTGCCTCTTTAATGTCTTGTAGCGGTTTCGAACAGTAACCTCAGTGACTCCAGCAGCTTCAGCAATGTCCTTTTGAGTTTTCTTCTCATTATTTTGCAAGCATGCAATGTATAATGCTGCGGCAGCCAAACCCATAGGGTCTTTTCCAGCTGCGGCACGCTTCACTTTTGCTTCACGCAGAATTTGTATGGCCAGCCCTTGAGTCTTGCCAGAAATCCCTGTTCTTTCAGCAATTTTTGACAAGTATGTTAATGGGTCTGCTATGGGCATTTGCACGTCAAGCTCACGGAGCAAAAGCCTATAACAGCGGGCGACATCCTTCTTGTCAACTAGGCTGGCTTCTGCTATTTCCCGTAAAGTTCTTGGGGTTCCACTTCCACGGCAAGCTGCGTAAAGTGCTGCTGCGGCTATGGCTGCTATTGATCTTCCCCTCACTAAGCCCTTGTCTAAGGCTTTGCGGTATATGACTGCTGCCTTCTCCTTGATTGACGGTGGAATGTACACTTTGTCTGAAAGGCGGTCAAGCTCAGCCATTGCCTGTGCCAAGTTTCGGTCTATTGAGGAGTGCACCCTTGAGCGTATCTGCCATTTTCTTAGGCGCCACATTTGCAGTCGTGTTGAAAGCGGAAGTTTTCTTCCGAAGGCGTCGCGGTCAACTTGGCTTATGGCTGTTGATAAGCCCTTATCATGGACGGAATATGATGTTGGCACTCCCACGCGGCTTCTTGAGGCTTTCTCTTCCTGTGTGAAGGCACGCCATTCCGGTCCCTTATCCATCATTTGCTCGTGAAGCACTAGTCCACATTCTCCGCAAACAGTTTCGCCAGTGTCATAGTCGTGGATAAGGTTTACACTACCGCATTCTGGACACTTGTCAGCTAGGCGTTGACGGGTTCCGCCTTCTTTCCCGCTCATTTTCTCACGCTTCGATTTCTGCGTAGAACCGTCCCCTTTTCATTTCCCCATTATATAGGAGTAGAAGACGCCATCCGGCCCCGCGTGTCTATCCAGATGAAATGTTTTAATATATAAATTTTACGGTTTAAACTAAAATATCCCCTTCACAAATTTTGAATAATGATGCACGCTACTAATCAAACAGAAGAGCTTGTGCCAAAATGATGAAGCTTCCAGAGAAACTTCGAAAAACACTGGAGAAAATCATAAAAGAAATGGCTGCCAACGAAACCGTTTCTGGATTGGGCTTATTTGGGAGTTGGAGCCGCGGAGAAGCCGCACCATCAAGCGACGTCGACCTGCTAATCCTCAGCAACAACCCTTCCGAAGACGAGTATGTGGAGAGAATTTCCGTTGGCGACCTATTTATAGACTTAAATTTTGTTCCAAAACATTTGATTCAAGGTCCAATACACCCAAAGCTTGATCAAAAGCTCTACGAGGTCCAAATCCTCTATGATAGAGACTGGACTTTGACAAACACAAGACTTTCAATGGCAAAGTTCTATGGCTCGCCGGAAAGGGTTGAGATGAGAGCAGAAACCCACGTAATAGAGTCAGACATATACTTAAGCCGTGCAACCTCAGCCCATGCAAAAGGCGACTATTTAAGCGCTAAGATTTTCGCCACAGTTGCCATAGAAAACACTCTGCGAGTGCTGTTAGAAATAGCCCTCCAACCATTTTCAAACAGCCGATTCTTGGAGAAAGTGGAAGCCGCAGCGGAAAAGCTCAGCATGCCAGAAATTTTTAATGGTTATATGGAAATAGCCAAACTAAACAATGCCGACGCAGCATTGGCTGAAGAAAAACTCAAACTCTTTAAGGCCGTTTGGGATGAAATGAGCTTCGTAATAAAGCGGAAACCTCAAGCGCTAAAAAGCATGCATTTCAAAATTAAGACTGGCATAAACTACTATTTCAATTCGGCATTCATGCAGGGCACAATTTTAAGGGCAAACTCAATGATAAGCTCTAAAAATTTTGCTGAAATAGTGCACTACTTGACTGGCATATCCCTAAACATCGTTGAAAATTATGCTTGGCTGAAAGCCGCCATAGAAAAGCAGAAAATAGACTACACAAGCCTAATGCGCTCAATAGAAAAACTCGAAAAGGGCAATCCCAAAAACTACCAAAACATCATAAAGCTTCTAAGCCTAACCAACACCGCATGCGTGGACAAGGCAGAAGCAGCAGAAACCATTGAAAAAGTTAAGAGAAACATATTGAAGATTAGGAAGGAGAGGAAACACTTAATCAAAACACACATAAAGAGTTAAATTAACCATCTTATATGGCGTATTGGAGCCCGGTGGTGTAGCGGACAAGCATAGCGGGCTTTGGACCCGCCGACGGGAGTTCGAATCTCCCCCGGGCTACCATTACACCGTGGGCAGGTCAAGGTTTAAATTATCGCTTTTGTTCAAAGTCAAAATCTGGGCA
>CAZNKF010000039.1:0-6110 GCA_964573785.1 uncultured Candidatus Bathyarchaeia archaeon | reverse complement strand
AAGCCGAACATGAAAAAAGCCACATCCCACAATCATACGGAACAATCCTACTAACTATAGAAAAATTAACCAAAACAATATAAACTAAAACGACAAAAGGCATAATCTAAACCATTGCAATTAGTTGCTGCTAAACGAGTATGTTTTTGTGTTGTGGTGGTGTCAGCCATGGTTCTGCTTGTTGGCGGTATGTTTGGCGCCAGCTTTCTCTGCTTTTGTTTATGTAGGCGCGTAGTTGTTCATGTAGCTTGTGGCTCATCCAAAAACTCTATGTATAGCGGGTCCACTTTATGGTCACTTAGAAAAGTGCGGAAGCCGCCCGTAGCGGATGGGGAGTGTATGGGTTTCTGCCCTTAAACGCACCTGCGTATTTTTGGCTGTTTTGCGGAAATATGCATGTACACTTCTGGCTGATGTGCTGTAGATTGGCGTTTTGCCTTCCATTTTTCGGCCTGCTAAATACTCTTTGAGCAGTTTTACAGCCCAGCTGCCGAGAAAAGTTATGAAGGATACGCCCGTTTCTTTCGCGTCAGTTCTAGGCATAAAGGTGTGACACCCCTTTCCAACTCTTCTTTTATGTCGCCGCAGGTTAAAGCCAACAGGTCTGATAGGCTCAGTCCGCTTTGAATTATGGAAGCAGCTATGCTCTGATAAATGGGCTTGTCCATGGCGGCTACAAACTCGCCTACTTCCTCAATCATCCATGGATACTTCCTATAGACTGGTTGGGCTGACGGTAATTGCACATAGCGTAGGCTTATTGGAATGTCGTAGTATTTGGCTAAGCTTTGAGGCGTAGCCGCAATTCTGAAGCCAAGCCACAAAACCGTTAAGGGTTTCAGTGGCTATACGCCTCTTTTCATGCCTAGGCAAAAACCTATCACGCTCCACACGATCCAAAAAGTCTCTAATAACGCCTCTATTGGAATAGAATTGCCTGAAAAGCCTTTAACCCAGCAGCATACACGCCGCAAGTCCCAGCTTTCAAGACCGAAAGAAACTCCGCCACCTCATCGCAGCCATCCAAACCCGCCAACCCAAAGCCTAACAAATGAAAACTGAAAAACAAAAAACAACAAACACGAAAACGCCGTCCACATGAACACTACTAACATAAGAAAACTTTAAGCGGTGTCCCCACATGAAAAACAAACCCGAAAACAAAGGTGAGAACACAGAACTAGAGGTTCAAATCCCGGCCGAGGCTCCATGAAACGCGATATGTGTATTTGTGTTGTGCTTGTGAGAGAAATGTTTATTAAATATCAATATTACAGATAAACTTGAATTCGCTGCTGGAGAGGAAAATTACATGCGCTTCCTTCATCACGAGGAAAAGCTCAGATGTCCCTATAAGGGATGCGGGAAAACTTTTGGCAAGCCAGCGGTCTTAACAGACAACTCAACCATACCAAGGCAAACCTATTACGCTTGTCCCTATTGCATGTCAAAAATAGACATTGTTGTAGAGAACATGCGAATAGTTGATGTAAAGCCTGCAGAATATCCAAAAGTTCTTGATTCTCCAGCTAAATGCGCCCACTACTTTGGCTTTTTGAACTCCATTCCGAAGGATATGCCAATTCCAGACGAGTGTCTAGTGTGCCCAAAAGTCCTCCAATGCAGCGTTAGAAAACGTTGATGATTGCTTTAGACAACATTCTTTAGGCAGAGAAACATTTTAAATCTCCTATTCAAAATTTTACCCTATAGATATAATATGCGGGGCTGTCGGCTAGCTTGGTCTAGGCTTGGAGACTTGGGCTCTCTAGACCCCGGTTCAAATCCGGGCAGCCCCACTTCAAATGTTACGATTTAAGTTGTGTTATTGAAGTCAAGCTTGTTGTTGATATTTCCAGCTGATCTCCATAGCCCTTTTTGATGTAGGCGTTTTTTATGGTTATTTTTTCGCCTATTTTTAGGTTTGCGGCTTTTTCCGCTTGTTTTCGCCATGCTGAAACCCATATTTTTCCAGTTTCATCTTTTATTTCAAAAACTGCTAGTTTTACTGTCTCGTCCTTTGAGGTTTTCACTTCTCTTATTAATGGTTTAGTTGTAACTTCGCCTTGGATGCATACTCCTTTTAAGCCTTCTTTTAAGTCTGCTATTTTAAGGAACTCTGGCTCTTCTTTGAAAATATTTAGGTACGTCCTTGAATTAACATGCAGTTCGAGACCCTCTCCAAAAGTTTTCTTGACTTTGGCGTTTGCTATGTAAAGTTTAGCGCCTTCTTCGGCGAGTTTTTCTGCTTCATCAACTTTGCCATCCCATATTACTACTGATATTTCACCAGTTTCATCAGCTAATGTGAGGCGCATAACTTTCCCGGTGGTGGAGTCTTGCCTCGTAAAGGTTGACACCCTCGAAATTTTCTTCACCTCACCAATTATGTTCACCCGCTTGTTCTTGATGGCACCTGTTAGCGCCTCAACCTTTGTTGCGAGTTCTGAGATTTTTGGAAAATTTTTTGCAACAGCATCTTTGGGCTCTATTTCAACTTCTCCTTTTTCGCCTATATGAAGTTCAACATTTCCAAGGCGACCTTCCTTCGTGTAGCCATGACGAAATTTTAAGATTTGTCCAACCTTCACTTTGCCTTGTTCAGCATAAGCTGTTTTGTCGTTCCATAAGATGACATTTATTGTGCCGCTTTTATCGGCGATTATTAGGCTTGCAGTCTTCGCTCTTCCACTCTTCTCGTTTTTCTCAAAATCTTTTGGAGGAAAAATAGCGATGACGCGTCCAGTAACTGTTACATCGCTTAAGCCCGGAATTAAGTTGCCCATTAGAAGGGCAGGCTCATCCATCTTGTTTGTGGCAATTTTAGCACCAAGTTCCGTGGCTATCATTCGTAGAAGAACCTCGTTGGCGATTAGGCCGCCAGTCTTTTGCCTTTTGTCCTCAAGCTTTTTGAGAATCTCTTCTCTTGAAACTTTAAGCCTTGAAGTTATTTGGCTGATTAGGTTTTCAGTTTCATCCATTCAGTTTTTACCACACATAGGACAAGAAGCACGACTATTAAGGCTTATCAAACGTTTAGTGGAGCCTCGGGCGGGATTTGAACCCGCGACCACCGCCTCTTTGTAGCTTTGCAGCTTACCAAGGCGGTGCCCCACCAGGCTAGGCTACCGAGGCACCCACCATCCACAATAGGGCACATAAACACTTTAAAGGATTTCGTGCACCCAACAAACAATTTATAATCTTGAACTTCAACCATGCACTATGAAAGCGGGGGTCGCCAAGCCTGGTCAAAGGCGCAAGGCTTAGGACCTTGTCCCGTAGGGGTTCGTGGGTTCAAATCCCACCCCCCGCATCACTATGTTGAAATTTGAGGGGGGTTCATTCCGAAACGGCTTATCCTTCATAAGCCACGGGGTCTTTGGGTTTTCTGAAGATTTTGCCTCCATCATCATATTCGCCTGTGACATATTCGAAGCCGGCTTCTATGAGAGCGCAGGCTTCTTTAACGTTGTGGGCTACTTTTGTTATGTATTCTTGCTCGTTTTTGAAGAGCACTTGGGCGAGGTGAATGTATCGCATGGTGTTTTTGATGTTTTTATGGCGGAGGAAGTCTTGGACATGGAAGGGGTCTCTGGTTCGCCATCTTCCATTGTGGCTTTAAAGTGGCGGAGGGTTTTGAAGCTTATTTGCAGTAGCCTTGGGTTTTTGAGTTTTTGGGCTATGCGTTTTCTTTGTATGGCGAAGTTGCGGTTGTGGTGGTCTATTGGCATTTCTGGTTTGGAGAATATTCTGTTGCCGTATTTTCTGGGGAGGTTGTCAAGCATTTCAGCCAATTCTTTTGAGATTTTGTAGGTTCTTGATTTTGAGCCTTTTTCAGGCGTTACTCTTATGGTTCTTGTTGCTTTGTCGTAGTCTGCCCATGTGAGTTGCCAGGCTTCTCCGGGTCGCATGGCTGTTTCAAGCAATAGCTGTAGGAAGCATGCCATTCTTGGGCTGCATCCGGCGATTAGCTGCTTAACTTCAGAAGGTTGAGGTATGAAGGGTTCTTTTTCCACTCTTTTGTATGTTGGGCGTTGCCATGTTCCGCCGTGCATAGCCAGAAATGTTGTGTAAGCTTCGCATGCCAGGTCCTTTCTTCCAGCTGACCATGGCTGTTTGGCTATTACGTGTTTAACGCTTTCTGGGTCGTAGAGGTTGGCTCCAAGTTTTTCAAGCCTTTTTATGAGTCTGACTCTGCCTTGGATGGTGGCTTCAGCGTATCCGTTTCTTTTCATATACCAGATGAATTCAACGATTTTTTGTGGTGTTAGTTGCGGTGCGCCCTCCCGCTGTGGCATCTCTTGGCGGGTTTCCACTTCGGTCAAGGCTTTCACCGTCCCGCCTTGGGCGGTAGACGCTCTGCTTATGGCTTCATCGCTTCCTTGACGGTTATAAGATAGGGTTTTTGGGCAATTTAATGACTTCGTATGAATTTTCTGAACTTGTTGATATTGTTCAGGGTTGTTTAGGCGGGTTTCGCTGAATCGGTAGCCGCAGATTTTACATAAAAAGCGTTGAATGTTAGAGCCATCTGTCAGGTAGCGTATTCCATCTTTGCAAACTTTTGTTGAGCTGCATTGTGGGCATTTAAGCCCCAATGATTCTCTGGTTTCCTCTTGCATTTGTTTCACGTTTCATTTTTGTGGGCGAGGCGTTGGATTAGGTCTATAAGCATGGGGTTTGCAAGACACGCCATCATGAAGTCTTCAACAACGATGTTGGGCTTGCATTTCTTGAGTTTACACCTAAGCCTGAAAGCCTTGTAAACAGCGGGGTTCAGAAATAGCTTGAACTGTTTACGCTCTGTCAGTTGCTTCAGAAACCGTGAGGGCCTAATTTTAACCCCCTCCCCCTATGCCTCCTCTTGTTCCTTAGCTTCCAACCAAGCTTTGGCCTGCTCGATCATCCTTTCAAGCTCTCTTATGTCATCGTTAAGCTCCCTTTCTTCGTAGCTTCTCGCTAAACTGTTCATTACTTGGGCTATGTAGCCAGCTAACCGTGCAGCTTTAGGATCCCTCTTAGCCCATTCGCTGGCGATTTCAAAAAGCTCCTTGAGGCTTTGTATAAGCTCTCTGCGAAGCCTCTGCGTGTCCACCAATAGGCTTTTCAGCTGTAACAGCCTAAGCGAAACAGCATCCTCAAACGACGACATCATGCTCTAACCTCGAGATCTCTGAAAAACTTGAGTTCCTTCAAATCCGTTGGAACAGGCAAGTTTACCCAAATCCTACCTTCAACTGGCGGCTCCCGGGTGAAAGTGAGCTTTTCTATTTCTTCCTTAAGCATGCCATATTTACCGCACGTTTTATGGTAGGCTGCAATCATCCGGCTTAACCGTTCAGCAGAGCTTTTCATTTCGCACAGCAGCCTGTAGGCCTCCTCGTTCAAGCCCTTTAACTTCAGCCGCATCAACGGAAGCTTAACAGCAGCCATCCTCCGCTTTGTTTTTTCAAAGAGGTAAATCTGCCTCTCCCGCCTCACCCACCTTGCGATTTCCCTGCGCCTCTCAATCTCGTCTTGAAACTCTCGAATGTAGTCTTTTGTTCTGCCACCTACAAGAAGTGGAACGCGGTACTTTTGTCGAGCTTCCTCCGGGTCTTTTCCCTGCTTCAGTTGGCGTATGGCATCCTTACACTCGTCAATTTCATTTTTCAGTTCCTTCAAATCGTCGTTTAAGTCGTCTATGCATTCTTGCAGCTGGTAGCCGGGCATGTATGGCAGTCGCATGCAAATGGAGGAGCGTCTCCAACTGTAAACGTCCTTTAAATCCACTAAAGGCTGGCTGTACGTCTCTCTCGCAGACGTCATATCTTAAACTCTCCGTTTAACAGCATCCCAAAATTTGATAGCAGCCAGCCCTCCCCCTGCCTCCAGCAGGAGGCAACCTATGCCCATGTGGAAGCTGGGGGCGGCTTTTCGCAAAACGCCGGTGAACACGCCCGTGGGCGTATCAACCTGGACGGGTTGATGCATGAACCGAGCAAGCAGGCTTAAACTGAAACTTCGTTCGTTCACGCCCTCGCCCTCAGCCATGTGCTGTCACTTCACTCCGAATTTTCCGATTGCTGGTGCGTCTCTGAGCCAATACTCGTCTTTTAATAGCTGGA
>CAZNKF010000038.1:0-6564 GCA_964573785.1 uncultured Candidatus Bathyarchaeia archaeon | reverse complement strand
TCGTTCATCACATAGCATGGGTAAAACGCCAATAGCGTGTAGGGGATTTCTGGGCTTATCTGGCTTATAAAACTGGCTATTTTTTCAACTTCTTCAGCGTCCACATATCCTGGCACTAGCAGTGTGCTTGCCGTTAAGACTGGCAGTTCTGGACGTTTCGCGTAGTATTTTTCGCCTATCATTTGGAAGTTTTGTAGGGATGGCTTGTTGGATACTCCGCATAGGGCTGTGGCTAGCGGCTCACTCCATGCTTTTAGGTCGAATTTTATGTTTCCTCCGCTTTTTAGGGCTAGCTCTGCGGCTTTCTCCGCCAATCGCGGGTTCATGTAGCCGTTTGTTTCCCAACACACGCGCAGTATCCGCTTTTCCATTTTGGCTTTTTCTAGGGCTACGCGGCTTGCCTCAAGCGAATGCGGCATCTGTGGTGATGGGTCTCCTCCAAAATAGCATATGCATGAAACCCGTTTGTCGAAAGCTTTTTGGGCTAGGGCTTCTGCGCTCATAACTGGCTTGTGTTTTGCTGAAAGGTTTCTGTAATGCCAGTTCTGACAGAAGAGGCAGTCATAACTGCAAGCGCCGTAAAAAACAGCCAAATTATAATAGCCATACTCTGGCTCCGGCTTGTAAGCATATTTCGGATAGCCACTTCCAGTGCAGCCGGGACAAAACCACCAGCTAACACAGTTGGTTGGCAGTCCATCATAATACCACTCTAAAACGCCTTGTTCGGCTGTGCCGCCGAAACGCACGAGGCGATTGCCAACATTCCAAACAAGCCCACAAAAACCGCTACCGCCAGCGCCTATAATACAGTTGTTGGCACAAACACCACAAGCCAAGCCCCCTCTATCCCTAGGAGGTTCCGCTGGCAAACCATAAACAGCACGGCTTTTCGCATGAGCCTCCCTAGTTATTTCTAAGGCTTTTTCGGGCTTTTCCCTAATGCATTTTAGGCAAACGCCCAAATTTCCAGAAATTAGGGGCGAATTTTCACCGCAGATTTGGCATTTACCCATGAAGGCTCAAAAGATATTATTGTGCGACAAACCTAAAAATCTAGAGGGGGGAGGGTCTGCTATTGGCTTTTCCATCCAAAAATTATAGAGGATAGCGTATTTGTGGCTGATCGCCAAGCACAAAAATGACTAGAGAGGGGCTAGTCAATTTAGCAAAACCACACAACTAAAATTGACCAAAATTGCCCTTTTTAGCCGCCGCCCACTGGTGGTATAATAGCCAAAACGTCGCCGTCAGCCAATTCCGTCTTAAGCCCCTTAAGGGTTGAGGCGCTTCTCCCATTTATTAGGAACTGGAGAAAACCTCTCACGTCGCCAGTCTTGCTGTCATAAACATATTCCACAAAGCCCTTCCCATAACGCTCAGCCAACCTTCCAAGAACCTTCTCCACCGTAACATTTTCGCCATCTGAGAACTCCAATGTTTCTTCGCGTTTGCCGGTGATTTCCCGCAATGTGGTGAAGAAGCGCACTGAAACCTTCAAGGCTTTCACCATCAAAAGTGAATGCGGCAAACAAATGGAAAAGCTTTTCCCACAGCCACCGCATTTTCAATAGGCAAAGTGTACGCCATTGGATGCCATAACAATCCTCGCCATAGCCTTCGGACTTGCAATGGATGACTTCAGCGTATCCATAGCCTACGGAATAACCATCAAAAGCAACGGCAAAATCAACGCCTTTTAAAATGGCTTTGTCCTTTGGAGCCTTCTAAGCCTTCATGCCAGTTCTGGGATGGCTCATGGGTGTTGAGATATTAGAGCTTATAGCGGGTTTTGACCACTGGCTTGCTTTTGGGCTTGACCTTTCCACGCTTCTTTTATTGTCTGTTGCCACAAGCATAGACGCCCTGGCAGTTGGCTTAAGCTTCGCCCTCCTAAAAGTCTCCATAACAACGCCAATAGCCATCATCGGCACAATAACCTTCACATTATCCTTCATAGGTGCAACCATAGGAGACAAACTTGGAAAGACTCTATCCAACAAAATTGAAGTTTTAGGCGGGCCAATCCTAATAGCCATAGGAATAAAAATCCTCCTAGAGCATATGGCTTAAGCCGCGCACATGTTAGGTTAAACTTACAATTTCTTTTGGAAAAGTTTATATTTTACCGCATTTTTGCTTAACCACGAAACCATTTTAACACTGATTGGAGGAAAAGGAATATGGCTTACTTAACAACAACAGCTTCAGGTCAGCCCGTATTAATCCTGAAAGAGGGCACAGCCAGAAGCCGTGGTAGGGAAGCCCAAAGAAACAATATTATGGCAGCCCGCATCATAGGCGAAGTCCTAAAAACAACTCTTGGTCCTCGCGGAATGGATAAGATGCTCATTGACAGCCTCGGCGACATAACAATAACCAATGATGGCGCCGCAATCCTAGACGAAATTGAGGTGGAGCATCCAGCCGCCAAAATGATGGTTGAAGTTGCCAAAACACAAGACGACATGGTTGGAGACGGAACAACAACAGCCGTCGTCTTAGCCGGAGAGCTTCTGAAAAAGGCTGAGGAACTTCTAGACCAGAACATTCACCCAACAATAATTGTTAGTGGCTATCGAAAGGCAGCGCAGAAGGCTGTTGAGGTGATAAACCGCATAGCAAAGCCAGTGGACATTGGGGACAGAGAAACCCTCCGCAAGGTGGCTTTAACATCTATGGCGAGCAAAGCCGTCGGCCCAGCCAAAGAGCACTTGGCGGAAATAGCCATAGACGCTGTAAAGCAGATTGTTGAGAAAAGGGGCGATAGACTGGTTGCGGACATAGACAACATTCAAATAATAAAGAAAACTGGTAAGGGGCTTTTCGAATCCCAACTTGTGAGGGGCGTAATTATAGACAAGGAAGTCGTCCACCCAGGAATGCCCAAAAAAATTGAAAACGCAAAAATCGCCTTGCTAGACTGCTCGCTGGAAATCGAGAAGACGGAGTTCAGCGCTGAAATACGCATACGCGATCCATCCCAGATGAAAGCCTTCCTAGACCAGGAAACCCAAATGCTTAAGGAAATGGTTGAGAAGATTAAGTCTGTAGGCGCTAACATCGTCTTCTGCCAGAAGGGCATAGATGACATGGCACAACACTTCCTAGCAAAGGAGGGTATACTAGCCGCAAGAAGAGTGAAGCAGTCGGACATGGAAAAGCTGGCGAGGGCTACTGGCGGAAGAATAGTCACAGACCTAGACGACTTAACACCACAAGACCTGGGCACAGCGGGTGTTGTTGAAGAACGCAAAATCGGCGAAGACAAAATGATTTTCGTTGAGGATTGCAAGAATCCCCGCTCTGTGGGCATTCTCATAAGGGCTGGACTTGAAAGGATGGTTGACGAAGCAGAACGCGCCATGACAGACGCTCTATCAGTAGTTTCAGACGTGATAGAACACAACAAAATCGTTGCTGGAGGCGGAGCCGTAGAAGTTGAAATAGCCAAAGAGCTTAGAGACTATGCAGCAAAGGTTGGCGGACGCGAACAACTGGCAATAGAAGCCTTCGCAGACGCCATAGAAGTGATACCGCGGACGCTGGCTGAAAACGCTGGATTAGAGCCAATAGACATAATAGTCGAGCTTAGGTCTGGACATGAAAAAACCGACGGACACCACATGGGAGTAAACGTTTTCACGGGGAAGGTTGAAGACATGTATGGCAATGGCGTAGTGGAACCAGCCATAGTCAAGGAGCAAGCGGTAAAATCAGCCACAGAGTCAGCCTCAATGATACTCCGAATAGACGATGTCATAGCTGCATCAAAACCAAAAGAGGAGAAGGAGAAGGAAAAGCCTCCAGGCGAAGGTGAAAGCGAAGAGTTCTAGCAAAACCCCAAACTTTTTCTAAATCAAGTAATTTTTAAAGGAAAATTGTTCCATTTCTATTCTGTCTGGCCTAGCATGGAAAAGGGAGCATCTCACTTGAAGTATGATAAGTGATTGCTTATGCCCATAATTTGCAGTAAGTGTCGCTTGGCAAAGGCTGAAGTTCAAATCCCATATGCCAAGCTGAGCCTCTGCCCAAGCTGCTTCATGGATTTCTATAAGGCTAGAGTGCGGAAAACTGTTGAAGAATGCAAAATGTTCAGAGAAGACGACACTGTTGGAGTTGCAGTTTCGGGTGGAAAGGACAGTGCTGCGCTTTTGCATGTTTTGCGAGATGCTTTTCCAAGGCTTGAGCTTAAGGCTTTACACATAAACTTGGGCATACCAGAATATTCCGCTCACTGCCAAGAAAAGGTTGAAAAGCTTGCCGGCATGTTAAACGTTAAACTTCATGTTTTTAGCCTTCCAGAAGAGTTGGGTATAGGGATAGGCGATTTTAAGAAAACGCCTTTTAAGAAGAGGCTTTGCTCTGCTTGTGGAACAATTAAACGCCGCATTTTCGAAGAACTAGCTGTCAAAACCCAAGTTCGGGTTTTAGCAACTGGGCATAATTTGGAGGATGTTGCCGGCGTGATGTTTAACAATTTCCTTTATGGACGCTGGGAACAGTTTGTTAGGCTTAAGCCAGTCCTGCCACCTCTGGCAGAGGGTATGGCTTCAAAGGTTAAGCCCCTCATAAAATGTCCTGAAAACGAGAACCTGCTCTACTGTCTTTATGGTGAGGTGCCCTTCCGCGAAATCGACTGTCCCTTTGCAACTGGAACTGGAGTGCGGAAAAGAGCCAAAATTCTGGAGTTTTTATCAAAGGATAATCCCTACTTTAGGCATCAGCTTCTGAATCGATTCTTAGAAATCATGCCATTGGTCGAAAGTATTACGCAAAAGCCTTTGCTTGGCGAGTGCAAGACTTGTGGTTTTCCATCATCAAGCGAAGTTTGTGCTTTCTGCAGACGCCTATCCATGGTTAAAGAAGCCCTAGGCAAAGCTTAAGCCTCAAAAATAGGCGTGATTATTTGTGGACGAAATTCCAGAGCACCAACGCCTATATTTCGTGAAAAACCTTAGGGGAATAATCTACCTTTCCAGAGGAGTTTCTCCAGAAAACGAGCTGAACTGGCTTAAAAGAAAGTTTAGGTATAGAGAACTCGGAGTTTCTGAAACCCTAAAGCTCAATTTAAAATGGAAGAAGCTATTAACCCTGCCAAAAATAGTGAATAACCCAGCTTTTGATTCGCTTTTTCAAGCCTCCAGCTTCGTATGTCCATTAATAATTCTGAAGGAGGAAAGCCTAAAAGACTTTGAAAACGCCGTAGTTGTAACCCTCAAAACAAAGAAGAAGCTCGGAGACAAAGATCTAAAATTTAACCTACGGCTTGTGAACTATGCCATAACCGATTTCTACACGAAATCCATAGAGCTTGCACTAAAATCGGATTTGGCTGGAAGGAAAAAGCTTGCTGAAAAAGACTTGAAAAGGTTCTGGAGAATCCGAGGAGATGCCAGCGGAAAAACTCTGATAGCCTACATAGACCCGCTTTTAGTAAACAGTGGCGGCATACAAAAACCAGTGTATATGAGCCTTGTGCCAAGCCTTGTTCTCGACCTCAGCTAAAGTATCCATTGTTTATTTTGAATTTGACTTTAAAATATGAAAGATCTATACTGAAAATTCACACAACTTAAGTCTCCCATGCATCAATGTTCTATCAGAGAGGGATGCGAGGTCAGAAAGGTTTGGGAGAACATCTATGCTGGTTGGATACGGCTAACTCACAAGCATGAGGCTTCCATGTTCATCAATATTCTCAAACAACAATCCAATAGTTGGAGAAATAATCATAAGAGCTTGTTTTGTCGCATATACCATAATCGCGCGCGAAGAAGAAACAAGTTCCTTAAAGGAAAAGAGAGACTACAAAACGCGGAAGCGTGCACGTACACGCACACGCACAAACCGAAAATAAGTGGTCCAAAATGAAAATGGTGGAGAAAATCGATGCTTTTACGTTCAGGTAGATGCGCCAGACATGGATGGTTTATTTTACCCTCCGCTTTATTGCAAATGCCCTTATTGCGGAGAAGAATTTCTTGAAAATTCCACCTGATGCTTTCGTTGTTGACCCTTACCGGAATGCCCTATAGATACGAGAACACAGAAATGTCCACGGGATAGATACCAGTTTACATACGGAAAGGCAAACTATCAAAAGCTCAGAAAAGCCTCCGAGAAAACCGGCAAAACAATAGGCCAAATAATAAACGAACTCATAGAGAACAGCCGACAGAACATTCTGGAAGCGGCACCCGCAAACATTAATAAACGTCCATTCAGAACACGCCAAAAATTAACTAATAGGGAGTATAGTTTTAGCAAATTTTATGCTTGTCCCATGTTTAAAGGAAGGCGTGGTGGTCTTTTGAGTAAAGGTGAGGTTGGGAAGTGTCCGAAATGTGGCGGTGAAGTGGAGGAGGGCTGGCTTCCAGGGGCACCACATTGGAACCTGGAAGAAGCATATTCGGACTAAGAGGCTACAGAATATTCGGTTTTAGGTGCAAAAACTGCGGCTATGTAGAGTTCTATGCGAAAGGGTGAATTATCAGGAATCTAATGTGTTATTATTAATGAAACGTTTGTTATTCATGGAATACGCAAAAGCATATCGCTAAT
>CAZNKF010000037.1:0-6734 GCA_964573785.1 uncultured Candidatus Bathyarchaeia archaeon | reverse complement strand
AGGTTGCTGCGCTAAAGAATGTTGATTTTCCAGTGTTGGGTTTACCGACAATACCCAACAACCGTGAGTAGGATTTTTGCATCTTGACTCCTGGCAAATATTTTGTTAGAGAGTTTGTATATGGTTTGCGTTTTGTATCTTTTAGAGACAATTTCTTTACTACTTTTCCATATTGCATCTGCCTTTCTTATTTGTGCCATTATGCTCTTTCCAGGTTCTTTACATCTTTAAAACTCATCTTCCACAATGGGGTCCTTTAATTCCTTGACCCTCATTGATAAGCCACTCGCTATCTTTTCCAATTCTGGAGCTTTTCCATTCATTCTCTCCTCCATCTTACCAACCGCTTTTTCAAAATTCTTTCCCGCGCACAGTCAATATAATAGCAACATCATAATCGGCGAATCTTTTAGGGCAACCTCTTTAAGTTCCTTGGTGGAAGCTTAAATAAACAGGCACTAATGCTCAATAACAAAATAATATAGGAGGCATATGTCCTATAAAGGAGGGAAACTGCAATGACATTGAACATAACAAAAGACAAGCTTGCTTACATGCTTAGGAAGATGGTTGAAATTCGCCTCTTTGAGGAGAAAGTTTTCGACTTGTACGCGCAAAACCTTGTTCCAGGCACAATTCACCTTTATGCTGGAGAAGAAGCTGTCGCTGTAGGTGTATGTAGTAACCTCCGAAAAGACGATTATATTACGAGTACTCATAGGGGTCACGGCCATTGTATTGCAAAGGGCGCTGATTTGAAGCGGACTATGGCGGAAATCTTGGGCAAGAAAACTGGCTACTGTAAGGGTAAGGGAGGCTCCATGCATATCGCAGATTTCAGTATTGGCATGCTTGGCGCTACGGCGGTTGTGGGCGCTGGAATACCAATAGCCGTTGGCGCTGGACTATCAATAGCGCTTAGGAAAACAGACCAGGTTGTAGCGTGTTTCTTCGGCGAAGGTGCCTCAAACCAAGGAACATTCCACGAAGGTATAAACATAGCGGCAGTCTGGCGGCTTCCAGTAATATTTGTATGCGAAAACAACCTTTACGCCATGGGAACGCGCCAATCAAGAGTCATGCTAATAGAAAACATCGCGGACAGAGCAGCAGCCTACGGAATTTCAGGCGTTGTTGTGGATGGAAACGATGTTTTGGCTGTTTACGAAGCTACGCGAAGGGCTGTTGAAAGAGCGAGAAGAGGCATGGGACCTACGCTTATTGAGTGCAAAACCTATAGGCATAAGGGGCATTCTCGCGTTGACCCAGCGAGGTATAGACCTAAGGAAGAGGTTGAAGAGTGGCTTGCCAAGGACCCGATTAAACGCTTTAAGGAGAGGCTTCTGCAAGGGGCTGTTCTGACGGCAGAGGAGATTAAGAAGATTGAGGTGGATATTACGGCTGAAATTGAGGAGGCTGTTCGTTTCGCCATGGAAAGCCCGTATCCAGCTCCAGAAGAAGCGTTGGAGGACGTTTACGCCTAATTGGATGGTGATGATACGCGCAGAATAACCTATAGGAAAGCCTTGCGTGAAGCCTTGCGAGAGGAGATGCGTCGAGACCCTACAGTTTTTCTTTTAGGCGAAGACATTGGCAAGTACTGGGGCGGCGGCGCGTTTAAAGTTACAGAAGGTTTGGCGGAAGAATTCGGCGAGGAAAGGGTTAGGGACACGCCAATTTCAGAGTCCGCAATTATCGGAACTGGTGTTGGCGCCGCCATAACCGGCATGCGTCCAGTTGCGGAAATAATGTTCGGCGATTTAACAGCTTTAGCCATGGACCAGATTGCAAATCAAGCGGCGAAGATTCGATACATGTTCGGCGGGCAAGCCAAATGTCCACTTGTCATTCGAACACCATTCGGAGCTGGAGTGAACATCGCCTCACATCATTCGCAGAGCCTAGAGGCATGGTTCATGCATGTTCCAGGCTTGTATGTGGCTGTGCCTTCCACGCCTTACGATGCGAAGGGGCTTTTGAAGTCGGCAATTAGGGGCAACAACCCAGTCGTGTTTTGTGAACACAAGCTGCTTTATCCAGTTGAGGGCGAAGTTCCAGAAGAAGAATACACTATTCCGTTTGGGGTTGCAGACGTAAAACGCGAAGGCGAAGACGCAACGGTGGTGGCTACGCTTTACATGGTGCACAAGGCACTTGAAGCAGCAAAAACCTTGGAAAGGGAGGGAATAAGCGTCGAAATCGTTGACCCGCGAACTTTAACGCCGCTTGACAAGCAAGCAATAATAAGGTCTGTTAAGAAAACTGGGCGCCTCGTAATTGTTAGTGAAGACTGTAAGACTGCGGGTGTAAGCGCGGAAATAGCTGCAATAGTGGCTGAAGAAGCTATAGACTATTTGGATGCACCAATAAAGCGTGTTGCCGAACCAGACACGCCAATACCATTTAGCCCACCGCTAGAGCAATATGTGATTCCAGACGAAAAAGCGATAATTAAAGCCGTGAAAGAAGTTGTTTAAATCTATTCGCTAATTCTTTTTATGTCCTAGATGTAGCTGATACGTAGCGATGTTTAGCCTTTTGCCCCATGGAGCCTCAATCGTATCCTCTTTTATTAGTTTGAAACCGTTCTTTTCGTAAAATCGTCTAGCATGGACTTCCTCCTTTCCCGCAATTACAAGCACATTTTTGACTCCTTTCTGCTCCAAGTCTGAAAGTGCAAATTGTAGCAGTTCAGTTCCAATTCCTTTCCTTTCATGCGGCGGAAAAACCACAATCCTATCCAGTTCCGCAGTGTTCGCATCTCTTTGAATTGTCTGGGCAAACCCTACTAAACCGTTATTTTCGAATGCAAGATAAAATGTTGCTTTACCTTCTTTGATTGCTTTTTGCAGCGTTTCTTCTGCAAAGGCTTTTTTGACATAATCTTCCGAAATGCCAAACTTAACAACGTTATCAACGTATATCTTGCTTTTCTTATCTTCTAAAAGTGAAAGAAGCTTCATGCTAAGAGCCCTAACATCGTTATCATCCGCCTTTCTAACAGTCACCATTTTGAGCAACTCCAATTTCGATTAAAGAGATATAGCAAATAACGGAACATCCCTAAAAGATTTTGCATAAGCGAAAATGAAATAAAAGAGCAAAGCGACATGAAAACGGCGGAATCAACATGGTTTCAAAAGTTGTTATGCCGAAGCTAAGCCTAACAATGAAGGAAGGCACTGTTGGCAGATGGTATAAGCGAGAAGGCGAAAAAGTGGAAAAGGGCGAACCAATAGTTGAGATAATCTCCGAAAAAGCCACTTACGACCTTGAAGCTCCAGCATCGGGCATACTACGCAAAATACTCGTAGAAGAGGGCAAAGACGCTCCAGTTGACGCTGCTCTCGCCTTCATAACAGCCCCAGACGAGCCGCTACCAGAAACAGAACTCCCGACAGAAAAGCCAGCGGAAAAGGAAATTTTGGCTTCACCAGCAGCCAAAAGACTCGCAAGAGAACATGGCATAGACTTGTCCCTCGTCAAAGGTAGCGGTCCAGAAGGCAGAATAGTTGAAGAAGACGTTAGAAGATTTATTGAAGAGTATTCTGGCGCTGCACCGAGGGTTAAGGAAATAATCCCTCTAACTGGTTTTAGAAAGACATCAGCCGAGCGCGTAGCTTTAAGCTTTAGGACAGCGCCGCACAGCACATTAGTGATGGAGGTTGACGCTTCAAAAGCAATGGAACTCCACGAGAGGCTTAATGTTTCCTACACTGCCATAATTGTGGGCGCAACTGCAAAAGCCCTTCGCGAGTATCCAATCGTGAACTCCACGTTAGAAGGCAAGAAAATAAAAGTTTTTGAAGACGTAAACATAGGAGTGGCAACAGCCACAGAACATGGCTTAGCGGTTCCAGTTATTCGCAACGCGGATAAAAAGTCTGTTGAGGAACTGGACAAAGCCATAAAAGAGTTGACGGAAAAAGCGCGGCAAGGGAAACTCTCAAAAGAAGACGTAAGCGACGGAACATTCACCATTACGAACCTGGGCATGTATAACGTGGACTTTTTCACGCCTATAATTAATCCGCCAGAAGCCGCCATCCTCGGAGTTGGAAAAATAACCCAAAAACCAACAGTTATTGATGGACAAGTTGAAGCTAAACCTTTAATGATGCTCAGCCTCTCCTACGACCATAGAATAATCGACGGCGCACCAGCAGCAGAATTCCTAAACAAAATCAAAGAAAAAATCGAGAAAGGCTTGGTTTAGGCTCTTACTGGGCTTCTTTAACCTTTTCAGAGGTTTCAATAGCTTCCTTCAGGCTTTTGCTGACAAGCTTCAGTCTAACATCCTTAACCATCGACACACCGCGACTCGTAATTATCGAGCCAGCCCAGACAATCACAACGAAAATGAAGAGGAAAACACAAGCATTGCTAAAAACAGCCATAGCCTCAACGAAATCGCCCGCACCCGCTGGAACTTGGATGAACTGCGGAATCTTCGCCTGACTTGTGAATGTGATTATGGCAAGAACCGCTGGAATCACTATCAAAACTAAGCCCAAAGCAAGCAGCACATAACCAACAATCTTTTCAGTTTTCTTTTCAGACTTCATAAAAGCGAATACATCACTAATTCATAAAAGGTTTATTCCAAAAATGCAAGTTAAGCATTTTTTGGTTTACTTATCTGCACAATAACGTGGGAAAATTCGTCGCCTTGAACGGGCAGCAAGTCCATTGGATTGTAAGGCCAAACTCCAGAGTATATTTCTTCAATCCAATCAAGTTTGAACCCGATTTTTTCCAAGGATTTTTTTAGCCGATTCTCACTTGCTATTTGGCCTACTCCATACTTTTCAGCCAATTTAATGCTCTTGGAGTTTTCTCTAAGCCAAATTGATGAAAAAATTGCCTTTCCAGCTGGTTTCAGAACGCGAAAAGTTTCTTTAAGCGCCAAAATTGTCTCTGGAATGTTGTCAAACCCAAAGTTTGAAGATATGGTTGAAAGCGCTTCGTTTTTAAACGCCAAGCGTTTTGCATCTGTAACAATAAACGAAAGTTTTTGGTAAACCGTTGCCTTTTTGGCTTTATTCATTGCTCCACGTAATGGTTTTTCGCTCACGTCGGTTCCGATAACTATGGTTTTTTCTGGGATTTTCCTTGCTAACTCTAGAATAAGTCTTCCCATTCCACTTGCAACGTCCAGAACCACGTTATCATCTCCTCTGCATGAATGGATTACGCTTCGGACAAGCTTCTCTATAAGATTGTTTAATGCAATTTTTAAATCGTCACTTAAATATGATGCATATTGCCTCTGTATCTCATCATACTTTCTTTCATCAGCAACATCGACTTTCCATTCAAATTCTTTTGCCGAAAGCTTTGCATCTTTAACTAACCCTAATTCCTCCTTAACTTGATACAAATGTCCCCCAGCACACTTTAAGTATCCATTAACAAAGCGATTATCCGCAGCTTCTCCATCAAAAACCATCTGGGTTCGACAAATTGGACATGCGAGGAGTTGCAATACTTCCTTATGCATAGGCATCCCGTATGGACGTATTAAATTCCACATAAAAGCTTATCGTTTTGAAAATCTAGAGGGGGTAGTCGCTATTGGTTGATTTTCGCTCCAAAAATATTTTGAAAACGCTTTTGGTTTTCTTGAAAAGTCTTAAGTGTTAAGTCCATAAAGAAAAATGGTTGAGCGAAAATGAAAGCTGCCATATATTACAGCCAAAAGGACATAAGAATTGAAGATTTACCAACGCCAAAAATAGGCGAAGACGAAGCGCTTGTAAAAATGAAGGCTTGCGGAATCTGCGGCTCAGATATGATGGAGTGGTACCTAAAAAGACGTGCTCCACTTGTGCTTGGACATGAGCCAACGGGCATAATAGCCAAAAAAGGAAAGAGAGTCAAGGATTTTGAAGTTGGCGACAAAGTTTTTGTCCACCATCATGTAGCTTGCCTAAAATGCCACTACTGCCTACACTGCGACTACACGCTATGCGAACAATTCCACAAAACGCACCTAGACCCAGGAGGATTCGCAGAATACTTCAGAGTGCCAACCCCAAACCTACAAATCGACACTTTAAAGATTCCAGAAAACCTAACATTCGAGGAGGCAACATTCATAGAGCCAGTTGGCTGCTGCTTAAGAGCAATAAAAAAGGTTGGTTTGCAAGTCGGCGATTCCGTTGCCATAATCGGCTCTGGAGTTATAGGACTAATCCACGTGGCATTAGCCAAGATTTTCGGAGCATCAAAAATAATTGCAAGCGACATCGTAGATTTCAGACTAGCAACCGCCAAAAAATTTGGGGCAGACACCACAGTTAACCCGCAAAAAGAAGATTTAAAAAGCGTAGCTAAAGCCGAAACCAACGGGCTTGGCGTTGACGTTGCCTTCGTCACGGCTCCAAGCCTAAAAGCCTACGAGGATGGCTTAAGCGTTTGCCGCAAAGGCGGAAGACTCTGCGTATTCGCGCCAACAGAACCCAAAGACAAGCTCCAATTAAGCCCAGAAAAACTGTTCTTTTCCGAAGTTCAAATAATCCCATCCTACTCAACATCCCACGTTGAAACACGCGCAGCACTCGAACTTTTAAGGTTAAAAAAACTGAAACTAAAAGAACTTATAACTCACCGTTTTAGACTGGAAGAAGCAGCTGAAGCCTTCAAAACAGCCCTAGAAAACAAAGAAAGCCTAAAAGTCATAATCCTTAACTAACCTCTTACGCGCCATATGCTAATTGACGTGCAAGATAGAT
>CAZNKF010000036.1:0-6777 GCA_964573785.1 uncultured Candidatus Bathyarchaeia archaeon | reverse complement strand
TTTTGACCATCCCATTGTATAATTCAATTTATTTTTTGAAAGATATATTTGTTTAGGGCAGAGCTGGCGAAAGGCTGGTTAAGGTCTCTGCCAATCCATAAAGATTTTCATTCCATGCTTGACAGCATGACTGAACAGTATTGCACTGGGGATTCTGAGGAAACAAGCAGGACCGAATCGGCTGAGGGTTATCCGAATAAGACTTGTCGTAAGGCTTTACAGGTTTTTTATGCTACGTGCAAGGAAAATGGTTGGGATTACAGCAAGCCCATGCCGAAGGAAAAGGTTAGAGAACACTTTACAGCTTAACAATTATATTGTTTTTAGCAAATAGGGAGTATGCTAAAACCATACTCCTATAAGTTAATTTTTGGCGTGTTCGTGAATGGACGTTTATTAATGTTTGCGGGTGCCGCTTCCATAATGTTTTGTAGGCTGTTTTCTATGAGTTCGTTTATTATTTGCCCTATTGTTTTGCCTGTTTTTTCTGAGGCTTTTCTGAGCTTTTGATAGTTTGCCTCTCGTGTGTAAACTGGTATGCTCGACATGTTCCTTTAAATATGGAGGCGCAGACCAGTGTGTGTTTAAATGTGCTTTGTGAAAGGATTATTCATAATTATTATGTCGCGCGCTAGCTTGTTGCTAATTTGGTGTAAAATGGTTTTTATTCTTCTTTCGCTATTTTAAGCCTTGTATGGACTCCTTTGATAGGCGGATATTAGGCGTTCTTATGGACGGAAAGCCTAGGGATTTCAGGCATCCTCTTAGAGGATGTTGGCTTCTCCCATAACACCTTAAGGATGCATTTAGCCAACTTGGAAAGGCAAGGCTTCATCGTTAAGGAGAAGAAGCCTACTAAGAGTCGTGGTAGACCTGTTTTCATTTATTCTCTACCTACAGAAATAAGGCATAGAGTAACCTTAACCATAACAGAGCCTCAAACCACCATCGTCAGCCTAACATTCCAAGGACTCAAACACCTCTGCAGATACGAGAAGGGTGGATACTGCAAGAAAACTAAGCGGAGATGCGAAGCCCAAAACTGCCCCCAAATCCTAAAAGGAAAATAAAAACCATTTTTAACCAATTTAGCAACAGGCTAGCGCGTACATTCTTTTCTAGAATTTGGGAGAATTTAGGCGGATCAGCTCAGCCGTAGCCATCCGGTAGCCCATTTTTGTTCGTTTCGGTCTGAATTTAGCGAAATCCTAGTGCGCGGCCGCTTAATTTCGACATTTTAACTTGTTTTTAATGTGTGGAGCCCGGATATTCATCTAAACGTTTATTTATACTTTCAAATTCTTTATTCTTTTACCAGCACTTGGAAGGGTTTAGGCTTGTCCGTTTTGTCGGCTGAGGATGTTAGGTGTCTTTCCATTGGAATCAGCGTATTGGATAATGTTTTTCCAGGCTTTGAGGTTGGAGATTTCGGCGTGTTTTATGGAAGTGAAGCCTTGCCATTTGGCTTTGTTTTGTGTGTCCGCTGTGCTATGCCTGCTGATGTGGGCGGGTTAGGTTCAAATGTTGTTTTTGTTGACGGCGGCAACGTTTTTAACCCATATTTTGTGGCTGAGGTTTCGCGAAGTTACAATTTAGATCCACGTTATGTTTTGGAAAGGATTTATGTTTCGAGGGCTTTTACGGCTTATCAGTTATCCGCCCTAATTTTGGAAAGGCTTGGAGGCTTCCTTGAGCAGTGTAACGCGGGACTAGTTTTTGTTTCCGACATTTCTAGGCTTTTCCTAGATGAGGACATCCCGAAAAAAGAGGCTCAAGACCTTTTCATTAAAGTTTGTTCAGCCTTGTCTGAAATAGCCTCGAAAAAGAGTAGAATTGTTTTGGCAACATTCACTCCGGACAAAAGTTCAAGGCGGGGAGTTTTCTTTGAAGCCGCCCTCTTAGGCCGCTCCAACGTTTTAATTAGGTTTGATAGGCGGGGGAAGATGCTGCGCTTTTCCCTGCTTGACCATCCGAAGGTTAAGCCCTTCAGCCTTGAAATCCCCACGGAGGATGTTCCCCTAACAGAATTTATGGAGGTGGTGTGAGTTGGGCAGGACTATTCCATCATATAGGCGGGCTTTGGAGGATGAAATCGCAAAGTGGGGGCCGTTCCGCTCAGCCTTGAGGGGGAAGGAACTTGAAGCCTTCGACAGGATGATGAACGCTTGTCGAGCTTATGCTTCCGCTGGAGGAATGGCAACCAGACCAGTCGTAACTGAAGGCATGTTCATGTGCATTCTGTTAGGCATGCAGAAGGAAATTTTGGAGATAAAGGAGAGGCTTGAGCGACTGGAGAGGCAGCTTCAGGGGGGCTTAACACCATAAAAGGCTGGATTCTAGACGTTTATCCTTCAGGTCTAAACCAGATTACAGTTTGGATGATAGGCGAGAATGGTGAACGTGTGAAACTCGCTGATAAATATGTGCACAGAATTTACGTGTTTGGAAACCAGACAGACCTTGAGGGGCTGACGCGTAAAATAATCAATAGCGAATCAGTGGCGGATTTCCGCTTTGTGGAGAAGTACGCGGACTTTATGGAAGCCGTTAAAAAAAGGGTTTTGGAAATTGACATGACCGATTATGGGCGGACAGCGTTCTTTGCAAGGAAAATTCTGCGTTTAGGCGGGTATGAAAGATACAGGCTTTACAACGTGGATGTTCCAATAGCGCAAGCCTACTTGTACCAAAAGAACGTCTTCCCATTAGCCCACGTTTCAGCCTTCGAATCCAAAGATGGTCTAACATACGAGCTTATGGAATCTGTTGAAAGCTGCCTTTATTCAATACCGCCATTACGCCCTTTATCCGTGGATGTGAAAATTAAAAAACAAGGTCAGGCAACACGTTTTTCAGATAAAATCGACAAAATAGCTTTGGAACATAACGGCGAATCAGTTACAATAGACAGGGGCGATGAGGCTGACAAAATTCTAAGGTTTGTTGAGGCTGTTAAGCATATAGACCCAGACATAATCTTCACGAAAGGCGGCGACTCCTTTCTATTTCCATATTTGGCCCATAGAGCCTTCGCAAACGGCGCCTTGGAAAAGCTCATTTTGAGCAGAGAGGATGTACCGCTTAAAGCGAGGAGGGGTAGGGGTAGAAGCTACTTCTCCTATGGCCGCGTTTATTATAAGGCGCCTTTAAGAAGGCTTTACGGCAGAATCCATATAGACGTTGAAAACACCTTCATTTATGATGCCTGCGGGCTTGAAGGCCTAATAGAAGTTTCAAGAACATGCCGCGTCCCACTTCATAGGGCTGCAAGGGCTTCAATAGGCAGCATAATGACCTCGCTACAGCTATACACTGCATGGAAGGATGAAATTCTAATTCCATGGAAAAAGCGGGAGCCTGAATCCTTCAAAACAGCCTGGGAGCTTCTCGTCGCAGACCGCGGCGGATTCGTATTCGAGCCAAAAATTGGCTTCCACAAGGATGTGGTTGAAGTTGACTTCACATCCATGTTTCCGATGCTGATGTTAACGAGAAACATCTCGGCTGAAACGGTCCAATGCAAGTGTTGCCCAAACTCGAAGCTAAGGGTGCCGGAGCTCGGCTACAACATCTGCGAGAAAAGAAGGGGTATAGTGCCCAAAACCCTTGAACTTCTACTGCGTAAACGCCTAGAATATAAACGGTTAATGAGGGAAACAGTTGACGCTAATTGTAGAAGGACCTACGAAGCAAGGCAGGCAGCCTTAAAGTGGATTCTTGTTACATGCTTCGGCTATTTGGGTTATAGGAATGCGAGGTTCGGTAAGGTTGACGCCCACATCGCCGTATGCGCCTTTGCTAGGGATGCACTTCTTAAGGCTGCCCGTTTGGCTGAGGAGCGCGGTTTTGAGGTTGTGCATGGAATAGTTGACTCGTTATGGATTAAGAAGCCCGGCGCTGTTCCAAAAGATGTTGCTGATCTATGCCAAGAAGCTTCAAGCCGTATAGGCGTCCCATTAAACGTTGAAGGGAGGTATCGCTGGATAGTCTTCCTCCCTTCGAAAGTCCTCCCGGAAGTTGCCGTTCTCAACCGTTATTACGGCGTATTTGATGACGGAAGAATTAAAATGAGGGGGTTAGAAGCCCGGCGTTCCGACACCCCACCCCTTATTAGGAATGCCCAAATTGAAATGATAAATGTTCTAAGCAGGGCTATAGAACTTAACGATTTTGTGGCCAAAATCCCCTTAGCCCTCCGCGTTTTGAAAAGGGAGGCTGAAAAAATTTTGGCTGGGAATGTTGAAATTGGCGATTTGCTCGTAACTAAAAGGTTGTCAAAGCATCCAAATGAATATTCGCATGATGTTTTTCACGCTGTGACTGCACGCCAGTTAACATCGGCTGGTTTTGATGTTTATCCCGGGCAGAAGGTTCAGTATTTAATTGTCGACGCAGACAACAAAAACCCAAATAGTCGAGTTAAGGCAGCGCAGCTTATAGGCTCGAAAGAGCGATATGATGCTCAAAAATATTTGGTGATGCTCTTTGAGGCTGCCGAAACGTTGTTTGAAGTTTTCGGCTACGATTTGAATAGAATTCGCAGCGAGGTTCTTTACGGTGAAAGACAATTAGTTCTCAATTAGGCTACTTGCTTGTTGTTAGCTCTGTAAGTATTTTTTGCATTCTTCTTGCATTTTCCAGCATGGCGTGGTTGTTGTTGAAGAAGACGTATACTTTTTCAGGCTTCGCAGCCAAAATTCTTTCAGCCACATCCCTCAATTCCCCAACCGTATAATAATGGGAATACCATGCTGTCCTTCCATGCATCCTTTCATAAACCACGCCGTTAGTGTTAAACACGTCGAGTGGAAAGTCGGGCGAGTCTACGCTTACCCATGTCACACCAAGCCTAGACGCCCATTCAACGTATGCGCTTTCAAACCATTTAATATTTCTCACCTCAAGGGCGAACCTCTCCTCAAGGTTTGTCCTTGTTACAAACTCCCCAATTTTTCCAGCTGCTTTAGGCGTCAATGATGGTGGGAGCTGGAACAAATAGAAGTCAATGTTCGGCTCAAGTGGGGAGAACAGTTTGCGAAACCTTTCCCACAGTTCAAAGGCCCTCTCGCCAAACCTGAACGTGTGGGTTATAAGCCTATTAACCTTAACAGCCCACCTTAAACCCCTACCCTTAACAGCCCATGAGCGAACCATGCTTGGGCTGGGAAAACGGTAAAAGCTCATATTCAACTCCACAGCGTTCAAACCTGAAAACCTAACAAACCAATCAAAACTACCGTTCAAATTCCAAGAATAAAGCCAGCCCGAAGTACCAACAAACACCTCATTCACAGTCACACCACACATCTAATTAAAAACTGAACATAACAAAAAGTTTGCTAAAATTCCCCTTTCCGCAGGTTAATTTTGGGCAAGCCCATGGAAGAACGCTTATTCATATCAGTGGGCATCGCGTCCACAATGTTCTGCAAACCGTTCTCTATAAGCTCATTTATTATTTGACCTATGGTTTTACCTGTTCTCTCGGATGCCCTTCTAAGCTTCTGATAGTTTGCTTCCCGAATGTAAACTGGTATACTTGGCATTTCCATAAATAACCTTAACAAACAAGTATTTAACTGTGCAAGTAGCCAGCTAATCAGCTCGTTTCTCACCCCTTTTTATCTTTGAAGCCCGAATTTTTGCTTGTTAAACCCTTAAGGCTTGGATTAGGCTTGCCCTGGGAGGAAACAGACCAGTATATTCGCAGCGGGCACCGCAGCCCACACGATTTTGAGCCAGACAGCTTCCGCACCATAACGCTCAGCGAGGACGAGGGCTTAAAGGCAATCGTAGGCAAGCCTAAAGGCAAAGACACAATGGAAGTTCAAAGCTACCTCTTCGATAAAAGCAAGGGTTGGACGCTTGAGAAAGCCAAGGAATGGTTTGAGAAGCATAAGGAAAGCCTTGTGAAGGGGCATTATACGGCTGTTTTTCCCTTCACCGTTCTGGAGAAGGTTGTTGACAAGCCGCTACGCATTAAAGGCGTAGCCATAAAGGCTGGCGTCAGCCGCAACTTGAACATTTACACGCCCGAGGAACTTGAATGCTTCACCCAAAAGCTTGCGGGCTCGCCTGTTTATGTTGAGCATGTTGCTGTTCCTAATGCTGTCGGAAAAGTGGTTAGGGCTTGGTGGGATCCGCAAAGCCAAGCGGTGCTTTATGAGGCTGAGATTTACGATGAAGAGATAGCCGAGAAAATCCGTAAGGGCTTAATCCAGCACGTTAGCGTCGGAGCAGACTACGAGACAATAGACATTTTGGATGGGAAGGTTCCACATGGCTTGCATAACGCCGAGTTAAGCCTCGTGGCTGTGCCGGGCGTTCCAGAAACAAACATTCAGGTTTTGGAGAGCCTACAAAGCCAAAAGCCTCAAGTTAAGGCTTTGGAGAAGGCTTCTTTCCCGCTTCATGCAGCCGCCTTGGTGGACGACTTCCGCCTTGACGGGCGGGAATACATTACGTCAGGCGAATACATTTTAGGCTTCCACCGTGACCCATACGCCTTCCTACCTGAACATTTCAGCACAGTTTGGCTGGACCGCGAAAACGGCATATTAGCCCTCGTTGGAAGGCTACGCAATGAGCCTGAGAAGAGGCGGATACAAGCCATCCTATTCGCCCGTGAAAGGTGGGATGAGCCTAAAATAAGAGACTGGTTCTTGCTGCATCCCCACTACCTTATTGAGTCGGCTTCTGCTCCAACAGGCTGTTCTGGCGTAGCCCAGAAACCGTTGAAAGAGCATGGTGAAAAAATGTCAAGTTTGGCAAAACAAG
>CAZNKF010000035.1:0-6870 GCA_964573785.1 uncultured Candidatus Bathyarchaeia archaeon | reverse complement strand
TGCGGAGCCATAACCTTAGGTCCGTAGTACCGCTCCTCAGCGAGGTACTTCTCCTTCTTTTCCTCGCCCATGTTATCCGCCAACAACCTTACTTACAGCTTCCTCAACCTTCTTCATAGCCTCTGCAGTTTCCATATTCCTCAAATCCAAAGAAATCACTTGCTTATCAAAGTCCAAGCCCTTCTCAGCAAAAGCATCCTTGAACATTTTCCTCTGCATCCTTGGATCGCATCCGCCTATGATGTATATCTTATCCTTATCCGTTTCCTTCAAGTAATCCCTGAAAAAGTTGTCTCCGTCTGTGACGCATAGCTGTGGATGAATTATGGCGTACTCCACGTCAAGCTCGTTCCTAACAAAGTTTATCAACTTCCACAAATCCAACTTTGCGAACCCAGGGCACTCACCTGTACAGAAACACATTATAAATCTTGGCAATTTCCTTTCACTCATATTCTTTCACCGTTAGATGATATTTGCATATATTCAAAGATTTAAATTTATTGTTTCAAGAAAATCTTTATGAAAGAAAAATGCATTAAATCTGACATAGCCTAATGTATTAAATGGTCCAGTATGAGCATATGATTAGGTCTTCGCGTTTAAACTGCTCCTTCAAGAATTTTATGACGTCTTCCTCCTCCAAGTAACGGTTTCCTTTCTCGTCTTTCCGCAGTGGTATGCCAGTCTCCTTAAGCCTTTCTTCGCCTCTCGGAGAATCTATCAAAACATAGTAGGCTGGCCCAGCTGGCAGTATAAGCCTCAAATTTGTCAATTCTCTTTCTGGCGATAGGCCGTTCTGTTCTATGTTGTAGACTACGGCTTTTGGCTTTAGGCTTTCGGCTAGACGCTTAAACTCAGCCCAACTCCTAATTTTGACAACGCCTTCACCGGAACCTTCTTTTGACTGCATGGCTTCCCTCATCCAATAGTTTCGTTTTCCCATTTAAGGCTTGCACACTTCACGCTTCTTATGGAAAGAGTTCAATCTCCTTTTTTGCGCCGCACTTCACACAGACAAGCCTGACATGGGACTTGTCTTCTGTTAGCCCTTCAGCCTTCCATTCGTGATCACATTCAATTTTATTCTGTTTTGTTTCGCTCATGTGTTTTCCTCAGCCTTTAACTTTATATTCAAGGATTTAAATTTATTGTTTCGTTTTAAATGCGTAACACTTATATATGTAACATTGTTATCTATATGCGATTAAGATGTGTGGACCAAGAAGGCATCACTGCGGATGCTGGCACGAATACCCAGAGCGGGGATGGATACAATTCCTAATAATGCGAGTGCTTTATGAAAAGCCAATGCACGGCTACCAGCTCCTAGAAGAAATTGAGGAGCGAAGCTGCGGATGCCACAGGCTAGAGCCGGGCTCCGTATACACGCTTTTAAGGCGTATGGAAGAACGAGGCTTATTGGAATCGCAATGGGAGAAGGTTGAAGGTGGACCGGATAGGCGTGTTTATAGGCTTACTGGCAAAGGCGTTGAAGCCCTAAAAATGGGGCTGGCATCTATAGTCAAGCGGAAGAGGCTGTTTGAAGACCTTGTGAAATTCTATCATGAAAATTTTGAAAAAAGTGGGAAAGGAGGTGAAAAGCCGGATGTGTAGATGCTGCTGTTGTGGAATGGAAAGGCACCATCACCACCACGAGCATGAACACGAACATAAGCACCATATGGGCTTCCAGTGGCCAATAATTGACATTGAAGAGGAAATAAAAATGCTGGAAGAATACAAGGAAGCCCTAACAAAAAGAATTGAGAAAATCAACAAGCGGCTAGAAGCCCTAAAACGCTAAAACCGCCAAAATTCCCCCCTTTCCAATTTCGAAATCACAAAATAAGATGGAAGAAAAATGGATGTAATAGATTTGAGAAAGCTTGTAGGGTATTCACAGGACAAAGGCTTATTGGATATTATGGAGAAGCTTCGACGCGTCAAAAAAGACTTGTTAAAGACGAGAAACTACAACCTTGTGCTTGTCTGCCTTGACGTCGGACAGGAAATCCCGTCCAGACCTGAACCCTACGACGTGTGCTTCTATGTTGTTGAAGGCTCTGGAACCTTCACTGTTGGCAAGGAAAAAGCCGACTTGTCCAGTGGTCAAATGGTCTTTGTCCTAGCAAACGTAGCTAGAGGTATAAGAAGCAAAGAGCGCATGGTTGTGCTTGGCATACAGGAACCCCACTAGAGGCGGCGTAGAAATGGAAAACGCAATAGCTGTCAGAGGCTTGACAAAGCATTTCGAGGATGTCACCGCTGTTGACCACGTAAGCTTCGAAGTTAGAAGGGGCGAAATTTTCGGATTTCTGGGACCAAACGGCGCTGGGAAAACAACAACCATTAGAATCTTAACAGGGCTTTTAAGGCCGGATGAAGGAGAAGCCTTCGTAGCCGGATTTGACGTCTTAAAGAACCCTGTAGAGGCGAAGCAGCGCATTGGTGTTGTCCCAGAAGTTTCCAACGCCTACGTAGACCTTTCAGCATGGGATAACCTAGTCCTAATAGGGAGGCTTTACGGTGTTCCAACGCAGAGGCTTCGGGAAAACGCCACAAGACTTCTGAAAGAATTTGGGCTATATGAGGTTAGGGACAAGCTTGTTAGAGCCTTCTCAAAGGGGATGAAGCAGAGGCTTCTATTGTGCATGGCTCTTGTTAACGGCCCAGAAGTGCTATTCTTAGACGAGCCAACCTCCGGGCTGGACGTGGAAAGTGCAAGGCTTCTTAGGGAGAAAATAAACGAGTATAATAGGGATTGGAAAACTGTTTTTCTTTCAACTCATAACATGGATGAAGCCAACCAGCTCTGCCATAGAATAGCCATAATAAACCATGGAAGAATAGCGGCCATAGACACTCCAGAAAACCTCAGAGCGGAAAGCATGGAACTCCAATACATTGAAGTTGCATTCAGCAAACCAGTAAACCAGCAAGAGCTCTTGGAAAACCCAAACATTACAAGGGCCGTGACTGCAGGGAATAAAATGCGCATTTACACGGCTCAACCATCAGAGGTGATTGAGTTTATGGTGGAATTTGCCAAAAGGAAACACCTAAAAATTTTAAGCCTAAACACCATGATGCCCTCGCTTGAAGACGTTTTCCTCAAACTCATAAAGGGAAAGGAGGCTCCCCATTAATGAGCCGCTTAACAGAACAGTTTAAGCGTTCCTTTGTCATAGCGGAAAAGAACATTAAAATCTACTATTCAAAGGGGCCCGTCATAATTTTCGGTCTAGTTTTTCCACTGTTTTTGGCTTTAGCCTACATTATAGGGCGAAACATACCCTTAAGAGAGGTCTTGCCCGGATTAATTGGCATGACAACCTTTTTCACAGCAACTTCTGTTGGGCCTTCCATTGTGCCTTGGGAAACCCGCTCAAAAACCCTTGAACGGCTTTTGTGCTGCCCAGTCGCCCTATGGACCATTATTGTTGGAGATATGCTTTCCTCTTTCCTTTTCGGGCTCATAATATCAATTATTCCCTTAGCATTGACGCTGGCGCTGGCAATTGAGCCATTAAACTTCATAGTGCTGCTTTTCGGCTTAATCGTTGCAAACCTTTGCTTCGCAGCCCTAAGCGTTTTGCTCTCGGCTTACCCGCCAACGGACATACCAGCCACATCAATGATGCTTTCATCTTTAGTCAAGTTCCCACTTGTCTTTATAAGCGGAGTCTTCATACCAGTAGACCAGTTGCCAACGTGGGGAACAATCATAGCCTCCATTTCGCCATTAACATACTTCACAGACATGGTTAGGCGGCTATTCCTAGGCAGGGGCTTTTATCCACTGGCGCTAGACTTTATGGCTGTTATAGCTTTCGCTGTGGCATTTGCGTTTGCAGCTATAAAACTGCATGAGAAAACCCTTGCGAAACGGTTAAGTTAATTAAAAACATAGAAACATTGATGAAAAGAGTCACGGTAATTATCCGACAACGGGAAATAAACAAGCTTTTCCCTCAAGCGTTTCAACTAACCCTAAAAGATGAAGCCTCCGTAATTGACGCCATTAAAGCTTTGGATGAGGAAATAAGAAGTAGGACGGGCGCTTTTCCTGTTAAGAATTATGAAAGCTTGCTTCAGATGGTTTATCATCCACATGAGAAGAGATTCTACAAACAAGTGGCGATACACGCTACTGCCAATTCTAAACCCATTAATGTTAGAGAAAATCCCGCAATGCAACTGCCTGACGGGGCAACAGTGATTTTAATCCCTGAAAACGGCTGCCAAACAGACTGGGAAAAACCAGTCTAAAGATGGAAAACACCCAGCATCAAAAATGAGGGAAATTTTGGATGGCAATAGTTTTTTGTAGACTATATCCTTTTCCCTTACCCTTTGAACCACTTTCAAGCCTATGCTCTGTCCAGCCTCAGCCCTCTGCACATTTTTATGCTCAATCTGCATGGACTCCACAACCTGCTCGAAGTCTGTCGTTGGCCCCTTAATGGCTATGCGGTCTCCAACGGCTAATGGCGCCTTAAGCTCAACAACAGCCACGCCAATCTTGGTGAAGTAGTGGGTTACACGTCCAACCTCAACAAGGTTTTCCTCAACCAACACCCTCATCTCCAGAGATAATACGCTTTAATGGGATAAATAATTTAATCATAGTATTATTAGGCTTTTCTCCTTTAGGGCTGTTATTCTTCTTCTTCGAAGAGTTCTGGCGGAATATAATCCATTCCAGATTTTTCCCTTGCCTCTACAAGGCGTTCTCGCTGCTGATTAAGTATTATGAAAAGTTCTTCTGGAGCGTCTGCAACCTTTTCCTTGTAAAACCTCTCAACCCGCTCAATTTTTGCAAGGTTTTCAGGCACTCGAATGGTAAACTGTTTAGTGTAGTCTGCTTTGCTGTATTCCTTGTTCAACACCTTCTTGAAGAGCAAACGCAAGTCTTCATATTTTGGAATGAGCCCTGTTGGTGCAACCCTTGCACCCACGTCTTTATGAACACGTAGCTCCATCCACTTAACCCAAACATGCTTGTCCCTTGGCGAGTTTAGGTATTCCCCTGTTTTTAGGTCTCTCAAGAAGTAGTTTACCCCGAATATTAGGGGTGGTTTTTTGAGTTTTTTCCCAAAGTTTAGGTTGTTCCGGATGTTTTGCCCCATGGGTATGGAGATGAAGTCTTGTATGCTCATCATGTTTATTTCCGGTATGCCTTCTTTTCCAACTATTGCGAAGGTTGTTTCTGTTTCTAGGGCTGCACCATAACAGATTATTCCATGCTCCCAGTTGAAGCTTTGCTGGACGGGAACGTAGGCTTTGGAGTCGCGGCCCCCATACATTATTCCGCCAAGCTCAACGCCCATGGGATTGTCAAGCTCCGGGTCACAGTTCTCCAGCACCTTTAGGGAAACAGTGTAACGGGCGTTTTTGTGGGCTGGAGGTATGGGCTCGCCATTTTCGTCCCTCTTGCCCTCCCACCAATAACCAGTATAATTTATTCCATCCTTTGGTAGTTCGCAGCCCATTCCAAGCCAGTAGGGCTTCCCATCCTTCACCAGAACGTTTGAAAAAATGACTTCACATGGGCTTGTGAGCACCTTGTAAAGTGCTGGGTCGTCATGTGGATTTATGCCTTGGAGGATGCCGAAAATTCCGCACTCCACATTTGCCGCCCTAGCCACAGAGCCTATGTTTCGTATGTAGGCAATATCATCGCCAAGTATTGTTTCTCCTGGAAGCATGGCGGTTGCTGTTTTGCCACAAGCGCTTGGAAAGGCTCCAGCAAAATAGGTTTTCCTACCGCCAGGTCCGTGCACCCCCATAATCATCATGTGCTCTGCAAGCCAACCCTCCTGATTTGCCCTCCTTATGGCAAGCCTAAAGGCAAGCTTTTTAAAGCCCACAGAGTTGCCAGCATATTGCGTATTGACGCTGTAGATTATGTCTTCAGTATAATCTATGTAAACCCTCTTCTTATCGTGGTCTACGCTAACCATATTTTCATTAAGCCTTCCGCTTGAATGAAGCACCCTCAGAAAGTGCGTGTGCAGATCAGCCTTAATGAAAGCCTCATAACCCGGTCTGAAGAGAAGGTACTCTGAGTGGGCAACATACCACGAGTCTGTGCACTGCACGCCGAGGATTGTGAAAACGGAGTTGGGTGGTCCAAGGCAAACGAAGCGAACAATCATCGTACGCCCTTTCATCGAGTCCTTAAGCAACCCCTTCACTTCAGCTAGTCCCTCATCTCTGTCAATTTGGTTTAAAGCCTTGCTCAAGTAGTCCCCCTTAGGCACAAGATACTTTGTGGCTTCACGGTTCCTTCCCTGATCATATGGTCCATCAAAGTGAACTGTGTGTCCAGGCATGGCAAGGGGTTTCTCTTCGCCTGTTTCTATTGCCATCCGCCTAATGTAGGCTATATCTTCGGGCGAATCGTCAGAGACAAAAATCCTTTCGGGGTTGCAGAGCACTGCAGACTCAGCGATAAAATGGTGAACCCTTGGAACTTTTATTGCGGAGAGCTTCCCATAATCCTTCTCGCTAATCCTTGGGCGTATGGCCTCTAGGCACTGGCTTATTTCGTCGATGAGTTGCTGCATTTCAAATTCCTTAACGCATTAAACAAGGGCGTATATAAATTTTCAGCTAAATCAACGGTAAGGAAGGCAAAAATTAATCATTTCAATGCTTTTTTTCATTGTAAAAATTACAAAAATATTTTTCAATCTAATAATGCGCCTACAAGATGCGTTGGAAAAACATCAGAAATTTTAACACGCACAACTTTGCCCAGCAAGTTCTCCTCGCTTTTCAAAACTACTGGCTTGTAGGCAAAGTTTCTGCCAATCCATGAACCAGCGGATTTACCAGCCTCATCTACGAGGATTCCGCCCTCCC
>CAZNKF010000034.1:0-7336 GCA_964573785.1 uncultured Candidatus Bathyarchaeia archaeon | reverse complement strand
TGATGCTTTTCTCGTCAGCCCTTATCTTAACGTAGCTTCCTTCTTTCACCTTAGCCTTTTCTCGGATGCTTTTAGGAATTATTACTCTACCTTTCTCGTCTACTTTCGCGGTTTCCATTAGGCTTTAACCCACTAATATTTGTTGCCCACTTATTTAAATTTTCCCACCTATATCTTTTAGACATTGTTAGGTGCGTGATTCTCAAAATTTTAAATGAGATGCTGGGAGGCTAACGCCTTTTGCTTTTGTGTTGTTGTTGCGCTAGGATTTTTAACAACAACATTTGGAGTGTTAGTGTGTTAGGTTTTGGAATGGTATGTAAATTTTAGAAGCGCAAAAAATAAAACCGACAGCCTCCCCCATAGAAATTTCAGTTTTAGCCAGTATAGAATATTGCGCTTAATTGAAGGATGAAAAGGGTTTAGTATTATGTGGGGAAAATTTGCATTACAGTTATGGATTCAATTGTATATATTCTTTATACGATTTTAGAAGTTTAGGAAGATTATGTTTGCCGAATCCTATGCGCGCGCCCAGTTTTGACGTAAAACTGGAAGTTTTTCGATGCCTACTATCTGTTTAGGCGTCAAAAGAAGGCTAACTCAGGCTTCTTCTGAAGCTGCTAAATAAAACTGGGAGCTTTGCTTAATTGTTGGAAAGCTTCTTTGAAATTGGATCGCTTTAGCAGTGCATTCTTTTCAGCATAGACGCTATGATTCGCTTGCAAACTTGCGTCAATCAGTATAAATTAACAAAAGGTGAATTGAGCAGGAGGTATCCGCCTTCAGGCGATGTTTCTTCCAAGCTGCTGGTTTTCGGGTTCACTTTAAACCCCAATGTTTCTAATGCGTAGACGCCGAGAATAGGCTTTGGTGTTTCAAGCTCAGCTATGAATGCAGGCCCCCTTCTGCCCTCCACTTCAACTTCCGCTAGGAACAGGTTTGCTTCAATTTCTCTTTTATCGGCTGGCGTCAATTTCACCTTATAGGGGGTTTCAAGTAGTCCCAGTTCCTTGATAGTCCCCGGGTCTAAAACAATGTATGTGGAACCCGTATCTACAAGCATTTCAAGCGACTTGGCCTTTTCCCTACCTATGACTTTAACGCTCACATGTGTAAAGCCCGTTCTAAAAGACTCTCCATAACATTTGTTGTTTACTTTCCAAATGAACCTTTGCGGACGCGAATGAGGATATGAGGAGCTTCAAAAACACTTCAACTCTTTCCCCTTTATCTTGCCGCATACCTCATAAAGCTTTGATTTTTAAGGCTTCTGCGTCCATTTTCGGAAGCGTTTCAAAACCTCTTTTGGAACAGGGTTTATATATTGAAGGTTTAAGTTTTTGCAAAGTTTTTCAAAGTCTGTATCTGTTGTTAAGATGGCGGATGCGTTTTCCTGCATTGCCGCTGCCAGGTAAACACAATCGTATACGCTGTGTCTTAGTTTTTCAGAAAGTTCAAAGCTTCTGGCTAATGTTTGCCTTTGGAGGCAGTAGTAATGTGGGCGGTCATAATTTTCCACGAAGTGTTTAACTGCCTTTGCGCTTTCAGCCCTGTCGCATCCCCATCTCTCAGTCATTATCCAATAGGCTCTCACTGGGAGAATGTCTAATATGAGCGGTGTGTATGCTCCGCTGAGGCCATCCTCAACTATGGGAGACACATACTCATTTCCAGGGTGATCGCTGACCAAATATATAGCCAACACATTAACATCCAGTATTCTCCTGTCTTCAATCGCCAAACGTGGCCTCTCCCGCGTCTAGAAAGGCTTCTTCACCCCAATTTTGCTTTTTAGACTGCACCTGGACGGGTTTAGGCATTACGGTTTTCAAAACCAGCATCCCCTTCTCTATCTTCAAATCGAACTCCGTTCCCGGCTTAAGGCGAAGCTTCTCCCTCTCCTCGGATGGAATCAGGATTCTACCCCGCTCATCCATTTTGGTTTTTCCCACAATTGTTCACCCCACAAAAATATAAAAATCAACCCATATAAACGTTTATGAATCTGCCCATGAAAACAAAAGCTTTTTCTACACTCCCTGACTATTACATAAAGCATTATAGCATCGGAAACAACAATCCAACGCCGTCAAATAAACTTTAAACTTATTCCTTTTTCTCTTCTATTCGCTGTTGATTTCGGCTTCTTAATCCTTAACTCTGGCTAGCAACGAGTCCATTTCTTTAATCAGTTTTTTCGCGGCTGTTCCGTTTATGTAGGCTCTCCTCGCTTGAGGAAGCCGCCGATGTCTTCCACGCTCCTCATCTGGACTGCGCGGCTCTCCGAGTTTGTGGTTAGGGTTACTGCCAGCATTTTCTGGGGACACATGCTTAACGTAGCTGAGGCTGCCGAGTATGCGGGCTAGCGCCTCATCTACCTGGCTGTCCATTATAGATGTAGAGTTTCGGCTGAGGATTAAGTGCGTTGAACTAGGACTCACAAGCCTTCCAAGCGTTTGCATTACAGTTATGGATTCAATTGTGTACGTTCTTTATACGATTTTAGAAAGATTATGTTTGCCGAATCCTATGCCATAATATAAGAAACCTAGTTTTTCTGCTTTGTTTGGGTTGATTATTCTTCTTCCGTCTACTATTGCTGGTTTTTCAGCCATTAATGTTTTGATTTCTTGGAGGTTTAGGTTTTTGAGTTTAGAACGCGCTTAATTTGTTTTGAAGAGATTTGATTTTTTCAAGTGTTTTTTGTGATTTCCTGATTATGCTGATTATTTGCTCTTGAAGATAATGTCCGCCAGGCCCAGCGACGTAAGAGATGTAGCTACGCTAGTTTGGAAAAACGGCATTCCAAACGGTCTGAAGGAAGCAAAGAAGGCACTGGCTCATCCAGAGATATTAAGGAAGAACACGAAGTTAATTATAGACAATATTTCAGACAAGAGAGTTTTGGATTCGTGGAAGGGAACATTTGTCACAACGGAATTTATAGAGAAGACAATAGAAGAAGTTCTAAAAGAGCTGAAAAATTATTATAACTTGTTGATCATGCATCAAGCGTATGTGCGTGCATATGTGCGTGCAAGCGTATGTGCGTATATGTTTATGCCTGCGTATGTTACGTCCAAGTTTGGCACCTATATAGTATAAGAAACGGGGGCGCTAAATAAGATTTTCATTACTGGCTTTTTGGTGGTTTGGATGTGTTGCAACGCTAAGGATATAAGTTATGGCTTTAGTTTTAATGTTGAGGTTGGAGGGTTTAGCGTGGGTTACACGTATGTGGATTTGGTTGTTCGGGGTAGGGTTTCGAGGGATGTTAGAGCTTTGGTGGATACTGGTTCGGCTTACATGGTTTTGGATTCTAAGACTATTTCTGAGGTTGGGCTTCTTGAAACGCCTTTTGAAGTGGAGTTGACGCTTGCGGATGAGAGGAAGGTTAAGGCAAAGATTTACTTGGCTGAGGTGGAGGCTGAGGGTAGGAAGGGACCTGTCTTCGTAGCGGAGTTGGATGTGCCCACGCCTATACTTGGAACCTACGCTCTTGAAACCTTGGGTCTAAAGCCAAATCCGGTTACTGGCAAGCTGGAGGTTGTGGGACCAGAAGGAGGATACCTACTCTAACCCTGAAAAGGGAGATGGCTAGAAGCGAGTTATGGCTAAGACGAATTGCCTATTCTTTTCAAATTTGAGGCGCGCTAGGACGTTGCTAAATTCAGACTAAAATGGACAAAAATGATTTTATTTTGGCTTTATGGTTAACCTGCAGTTTTGGTTTGTGCAGGCTTTTTAAGCTTGGAAAACTCTATAACAACGATGCTGGGCTGAATTAAGGATTTAAAAGCTTGAACATCTTCAAGTCGATATAGGAATTTAGGCCGTTCAGCCTTTCACACGGCTTTCCCTCCCTTAAACAAGCCCGTCCGACATTAGCCTCTCAAGATGAATTATTACCGTTGAACGGGCAAAACCAGTATTTCTAACCAGCTCATCGAGCGTAGCAGGCGCACCCTTCACCTTAAGAACATCAACAATTTTACGGTCAAAAACATCTAAAGGTATAACAAGAGATGGCAAAACAGATTTAAAAATAACAGATTAAAATCCTATTTTATCCGAATTTAGCAACAAGCTAGCGCAGCGAAAAGCGAGGCAACCATCGATGGGCCTCTGAGCCATGAAACATGCCAGGAGCGAGAATCTCCCGGCTTTAGCCTTGGAGGGCGTCAATTTCAAATTCCTATGCCTAAACTCCTCGGCTAGGGCTTTAGCCAACGTGTTTTTGCCGGAGCCGTCAGGACCAAAAAGGCATATTAAAGGCATTTTGCACGGATGTCTCCATTCATCTTTCGCCTGTTTGGGATAACTTAGCCTTTATTACTTTTTCTATAGTCTTTAGGTACTCTTCAGTTTTGCTAAGTTCCTCTTCGATGTCCTCTGATTCCAGAGCTCCTTCGTGGAAGCCTAGTATGTGTAATTTATAGGCTCTTGCGTAGAATTTATCGTCGATTCCTAGCTCGGCGAGTTTGGGCTCTTTCGCCATAAGAGTTCGTAACATGTCTTTTCTTTCCCTATAGCTTGACGGCCTACCCGCCCCCATAGTTGTAAGGAGTAGATCCGTTGCTAGAATAACAGCCAACCATGCCTTCTCGCCTGCATCTCTAAGTAGGAGAGGATCCCCTTTCTCTCTTGACTTTTTGTACTCCTCATGAGCGTAAGCTAAAGCCTTAAACGCCTCATCCAATGACATCTCAATCAAAAGGTTTAAAGCGGGAATAAGTATTAAATCCTTTCTAGCGCACTACACTGTTTCTAAATCCGGACAATAATGTTTTTATTCCGGCTTCAATCTTCTGGCTTTGACCGACTCTGCTTTTATCGCCATTTCGAAATTTTAGAAGCTTGAGCTGGAATTCCAGCGAAACCGAAAACTACCTTCAGAACGATTTTGTCCATTTTAGTCTGAATTTAGCAACGTCCTAGCGCGCATTGGGATTCATTAAATTTATTAAATTTTAAAGCATTAATACGGCTCCCGTTACTTTGATACCCTACTTGGGGTCTAAAACTATTCCATACTTGTCATGGTTCCTGAGCCGATAATAAGCTTGGGGAGTCTGACCCTTCCATCCTCAACCTCGACTTCCTTAACGAAGTCGTCTACGATAAACACCGTCTCAGGAAATTCAAAGTCGTCTATAATAATGCTTAGCTGAGCATGCTTGTCAACTTTAATGGATTCCCCATTAATCCAGTAGAGTTTCAGAGGCTTCTCAAGCCTTACCCACTTAGTGCCAAGGTTCTCCTCGAAGAATCTACGCTGAATAACGGTAACCCCTGAGCCTGTATCAAACAGCGCCGTACAGGCAACATCCTTACCCATGAACCTGACCTTCACGTTTTTAAAGCACGCATCTGAGGAAGCCCGGTAACCATGTGACGCTAGAAAACTAATAACATATTTCTAACTCGCGCGCATGGTGACGATGCTAAATTATCTCGAATTCTATGGGTACTTTTCGCGGTTTAGGCCCCTCTGGCGTGAATGCGATATCCCAAGCATCTATTTCGGGTCTACCGGTTCGCGAAGTGGAATACCAGAATATTTATATTTTCCAGAATTTTATTTTTATTCTGGGGTTGCGTTTGAGCCAGGTTTTTATATCTAAGGTTGGTAAAAAGGGAGCCGTTTACATACCTAAGCGTATATGTGAACGGTTAGGCATAAGCGAAGAGGACAAGGTTCTGATGAGGGTTGAAGGTGGGAAGCTTGTGCTGGAGTTTATACCTGACCCCCTCTCCCTCGCCGTGAAAATCAAGAAGTGGGCTAAAACCACCGTGGAAGAATTTGAAAAAGAGTCGGAAAGGGAGCAGGATGAGCTCTTCAGCCATTAAGGTGCTGCTGGATTCAACCTACATCCTTCCAAGCTTTGGGGTTGAGGTGGATGGTCTTTCCGCTGAGCATGTTGCCCAACTTAGAGAGGCCGCTGTAAAAGGGAAGGTCAGGTTCTGCTGCCTCTCAGTCGCGTGGGTTGAGGTGATCGGCAAAATATGCAGGGAAAAAGAACGGTTAAGAAAAGACATAGATGACATAGTGGACATAGCCGTCAAATCCCTCATGAAGTCGGGCTTTTACGAGTGGCTGATGCCGACAATGGATGCCGTCAAGCTAGCTTTTAAACTGAGGATGTTGGGGCATAGAGACAACATTGATAACCTTCTCTACGCTACATCCGCCGTGAACGGCATGCAACTCCTCACAATGGACGAAGACTTAAAGAATTTCCTGTTAAAAAACAATTTCAAAGTTAGCAGTCTAATAAATCATGAAAACCTTCTCAAAATGTTAGGTTATTAGCCGTTCACCCAAAAGGAAACCGAATTCGTGGCGCGCTAGGACGTTGCTAAATTCAGACTAAAATGGACAAAAATGATTTTATTTTGGCTTTATGGTTAACCTGCAGTTTTGGTTTGTGCAGCGTTTTGGCAAGTTTGAAGTATCCGCCTTTCTGGTATTTGCAGGCTTTTTAAGCTTGAAAAACTCTATAACAATGCTGGGCTGAGTTGAGGGTTTAGAAGCTTAAACATCTGCAGTTGATATGGGAATTTGGGCTTTCCCCGCCCTTCACATGGCTTTCCTCCTTAAAACAATTCCGTTGACATTAGCGCGCGCGCGCGCAATTTTTGTTTACACTGCGGAGACACTACAATTATTCGGTCACATGGCAATTTAGCAGCGAAAATAGTAGCAAAATGTCCGAGAAGCCCCCAGCCAAATGAACTTTGACTTTTAATCCAACCTTTCAAGCCATAAATATCGTGGAAAGTGCTAATTAATGGTGCTCCATTAGCCCAACTCGTTATTTTACCAGCATATACCGGAAAATAAGTATTACAATGAATCACATTTGGTGCCAACTTGAAAGCTCTCACAGCTGTTCCAATAATGTAAGAAAAAATCGCGCGCGCGAAAAATCGACCTTCGCGCTCCACCAGTTGCAGGGTTTCTACTCAACCCGAGCCTATAAATCTTAATGTTACCTATAACCTCAATGGCAGGCTGACTCGGAAAACGACAAGTCAATATGGATACTTCATGTCCACGATAGGCCACTCTTTTTGAAATTTCATAAAACTGCTTTTCACCGCCACCCCAGACGCCAAACCCACGTGTTACATCCGGATAAATCTCGGTGATATAGAGAACCCGCATACTTCAAAGAAAACCTCAACGATGTTCATTCATTTTTCTTGCAGTCTTGTTATTGCGTGTAGTGTTACGGCTTGAACAATGCAAAAGCCCAATCAAACAAACGCGCCAGCAATTAATCCTTCTTGGTTTTTAGCTTCCTCAATTCTTTCAGAATGCTCTGATTAA
>CAZNKF010000033.1:0-7353 GCA_964573785.1 uncultured Candidatus Bathyarchaeia archaeon | reverse complement strand
CCTTTCTGTGAAGCCAATCTTCCACTAACATTCTAAGTCACGCGTTCAAAGTCTACGCATTAAAGGGTTAAATGAACAAGTAAACCTTCCGAATTTGGAATATAGATTATTAGGATTGTTCTATAATTTGCCTACCTTAATATGGAAGTGTCTTCGAGAAAGCGTGCTGCAATTGGAAAACTTCTTTATCCATGTTTTGGTCAAAATCTGTCGTTCGGTGCTATTTCTTCAGCTTTGTTTTTAACGTCAAGTCGTTGCATATAGGCTGCTGCGCCTATGGCTATGTATAGTGGCAGAAGAATCTTGCCATATGCGATTTGTTGGTGGCTAATGCTGGAGAGTCATTATTATAACGGATGCTAGGGGCTTTCCATGCTGTTTGTCGGTCTATTTTTACTCAGATTGTTTTTGATACGAAGTAGACCTAATGTGTAAAGGTTACTGGAAGAGTGTTTCTACTTGTAGATGGTTTTTCTAAGCTTTCTGCTTGAGTATTTGTGGATCAGCAACCAAAACCCTCACTTTTCCACTTGCAGCCTTTAACGCTTTCTCTCAAAAGCCTTGAAGCATGCCTCTTCTCGTTCTCGTTTGCAAGAGCCACCTTGCAGGCTATTGGAAGCTCTGAGGCTGAATCCACAGCAAGATGAAGTTTGTAGCCAAGCTCGTGGTTTTTCTCAACCCTTCCAACCCTGGCATCAGGATCGCTATAGCCCCTAGAATCATCCTTTGGGTCACGCTTGCTATATGCTTTAATGAAAGTGGCATCACAGTTGCAACGGTCCCTGTTGGAGGATACTCAATCCCAATAAACATCAACATAAAGGCAGAACCTTCCACACCCTACATAATCCTCGTAACAATCCTGACAATAGCCTTCACAGTAATAAAACGTAAAACAACAAGAAAATAAAACAGACTCTAAATGAAATAACTATCCCTTCAAAATTTTTAACTCAATTATTAGATTAGACTTCTGTTAGAAATAGAAAAAGAGGGGGTTTTACGGAGAAGTCTCCATCTGCTGTTGTTCCGGGTTCAAATCCCGGCGGCCGCACCATAGGCTTTTAACTTTAAACGTACATATTATTGCTTTGAGGGGTATGTATATGCCTATAGTTCATGTGTATGTTTGGGAGGGTTTCGGGAAAGACCGCATTAAAACACTGATGAGGGAGATAACGAGGGTGTTTGGAGGCTTGGGGGTTCCAGAAAGCGCTGTTGAGGTAATCGTGCACGAAGTCCCAAAAACGCATTGGGGTATTGGTGGAGAACCGGCCTCTGAAAAGTTTAGGGATAAGCCTTAACGGGCGATGGCTGCAAGGGCGGTTATGGTGAATGGTGCTGCCACTGTCAGTATGAAGCCGCTCGTGAAGGCTGTTATGAGAGTTTCTTGGCCGCAGTTGCGTACTATTATGGGCAGTGTTGTGTCCATTGCTGTTGCGCCTCCCATGGCTATTGGCGCATATTTGTCCAACTTTGCGAATAGCGACGCGCCGACTATTGTTGCGAGTTCTCTGAGAAGATTCACTGTGAAGCCGAGGGCGCCCCACTCCAGCCCAAAAAGCTGTCCAGCCAGGGGTCCAGCTAGCGTGTACCATCCATAGCCAGCACAAACTCCCATGGAGGCGAATACATTAATTCTGAGGATTATTCCGCCAACGAGCCCCCCTATTATGCTGCCTAAAGCCACAGCAAATGGGAAAATAAGTACTCTAAACTTGGCTTCCCTAATTTTTGCCACGGCTTTTTCATCCGCCATAAAAAGCATGCCCATTAAAAACAGCAGTGCAATTAACGAGAAGTTGAAAGTGTATTGTGAAAAAACGGTGTTTAAAAGCGGAGCCCCAAAATTATTGTTTAGGTAGCCAGCCAGAACACCAACGGCAAGTGCGAGTAGAACATACTTTATCATACTTTCACCAGTTTTCGAGCTGCCTTCACGAAGAGTATGCTGAAAAGCAAAGCCATAACCAAGAGCATTAAGGCATTAAACCCAACACTTGGCATTATTGCCAAAAGTTCAGCATTTGAGCCTATCGAAAAGCCCAGAGAGAAAATTAGTATCAGAATAATGCCGAGTACAAGCTTTCCAAAATTAGGAAGCTTCTTGCCCCTCAGATAATAGCCAATCACTATCCCCGCAACCAACGGAGGGACAAGCACAGCAATATCCAGAAGACCAGCCACGTAGACCGCCACCAGACAATAAGCGGACCTAACGGACAGAATTTAAATCTTTTCTAAAAAGAAGGAGCCCACCGAAGCTATAGCTTGTTGGAGATTATTTCCCTAATTTTCCTTCTAGCCTCACACATGTTTTTGGCAATTACATCTGGTTTCTGTCCACTGTCAAGAAGCTTTTCAATCGGGAAGAACTGGGAGGCAACAAAAATGGTTTTCATGCCTAATTGTTTTGCACCCTTAATATCTTCTTCTGGGCTGTCTCCAACGTAAACAGTTTCTTCAGCCAGAACCCCCAGCCTTTTTAATGCTTCTTTGAAGATTTTGGCGTGGGGTTTCCGCCAGCCAACAGCGTCTGAAACCAGTATTATATCGAAAAAGCGGCTTATACCAACTCTTCTAAGCCCAGCATATATCACTGGGGCGTATGTGAAGTTTGAAATGAGTCCAAGCTTATAATTTCCAGTCAGCGCCTCCAAGGTTTGCTTTGCGCATTTTCTAAGCCTGAAAGAGTTCAAGTAATCTTCAAAGAAAATGTTAACAGCTGTCTTTATGCGAGTGTCTTCTGGGCTTGTCTTAAACCCCAAACTGTTTAGGGCTTCGGAAATCCATATAGCATTTGTGACCTCAACAAGCTTCTGATAGCGTATAACACGGTACTTTTCATGGGCTTGGCTGTATGCCTCTAAAAATTCTTCTCGGCTTATTTCGAAACCAACGTCGACAATAGCCCTATAAAGCTTCTTTTTTAAAGTTTCTAGGCTGTTGCCCCTTACGCTCACTAACGTGCCGATGAAATCAAACATTACAGCCTTGATGCGCGACAAAGCCTCTTTTCTCCATCTTTCGGATTTTTAATACTTTTTTGCAATACTTATCTTTGTATAATAAGGTTTAGGTATATGTCCAGTAACGAGAATATTGAGGCGCCATGTCTTTCAGAGACTACCTACACGAGAAGGCTGAAGAGTCAAGACACAATGAGACTGTAGCCTATCTAATGTTTCTCGCTGGAACAATATTTTTTGTGGGAGGAATACTTGAGAATCTGCTCATCAGCGGCGTGGTCGGGATAAAACCAGAGTGGTTTCTAATCATTCCCTATTACGCTGTCTTTCACAGCGGAACCGTTCTTGGCTTAGCCCTAATAATCTGCGGTCTAACCTTAATAGTCTATGGAATAACTACTGGAATAAGCTATTCAAGGGACAGAGGCTGGTACATGAACGAACTGCGAAAAGCAAACTCGATGGAAGAGGTCTTACTTTCTAAAAAGCGGATTTCAAGCGAACCAAAGCAAAAGCCAGCTAAGAAAACAGCAAAATAGGCTAGAAGAAAACTTTTGAGACGATTCCAGCCAGTTTTTTGGCGAAATCCGTCTTCAATAGGGCGTCAACATCTCCAAGTGATTCCTCAACTTTTTGGTCGAAGGGCAATTCTCCAAGAAAATGGAAACCAGCACCCGTCACTTTTTGCGATACAAAATTGCTTCCCTTAATCTTCATGTTTTCAACAACGCCTAAAACCGGCACTTTAAGCTCAGCAAGCAGTCCCAACAGTTTTTTAACGGTTTCAAAGGCAAGCGGAGAAGGCGTCGTAACCACTAAGAACTTTACGTCCTTAACAAGCCTAATCAGGTCTAGGGTGGCGTCGCTTATACCTGGAGGCATGTCTATTATTAGGAAGCCCAAATTCCCCCATATTGTTGTGGCGAAAAGTTCTATGAGGGCATTTGAAATGTCTGCGCCTCTTAAGGGCAGCGCCTTCTCCTTTAAATAGGCGATGATTGAGATGTATTTTAAACCGTGAATCTGCGCTGGAATTATACCCTTCTCTTCTTTTGGCTTAGCGTCTTTGACGCCCAAAATTAGGTGTGTTGAAGGACTTGTAAAATCCAAGTCAAACAATCCTACTTTAAAGTTTTTCCTCGCCAGCGTTAGCGCAAGGATGGATGCAACAAGGCTTTTTCCAACACCGCCCTTACCGCTTGAAACGGCGATTATGCTTTTCACCTTTTCAAGTCTTTTGCCAATAATGGCTTCCCTCGGGTCAAGCATGACTATTTAACTCCTCTTACGCTTTCAAGCCACACGCCCCTTCCCTGCAAAACCTCAAAGTCTGGACTCCCACATCTTGGACATTTAATGTAGGCGTGCACTGTCTCAGGGACAAAATGTATGGCTTCCGCTGATTCAATATCAAGTTTGCTTTTGGTAAAAGACCATTTTTGTCCGCATGCTCTGCATTGCAACTCGGCTTTAACGGTTTCTATGGAGAATTTGGCGTTTTTGAATTTAGCAATTTTAAGTTCCGATAGGGCGAATTCTAAAATGTTTATTTCCACCTGCTGAAGTTCGCCCACTTTTATTTTGACTTCCCTAACTTCTTTTAATCCCTCTTTTTCAGCTATCTGCGAAACGGAAGAGATTATTGCTTCCGCCAAAGCCCACTCATGCATAGGAAAGCCTTCAGCAAAGCCAAATTTAAAAATATTGTAGAATAAGAGCCTTTAAACATCTGATTTCCCACCAAATTTTGGTGACGACCTTCACCATTCCACCTTAAAATTTCATTTCTCCCATTATCTTTTTCTTTAAGTGCAAAATGAGAAGCATTAAATTGTCGCGTTTTGATTTTGACTTTTAAGTGTACAGAATGGGTAAAGATAGCAGAGTTGCCATAATTAAGGGTTCAGACCCTATAGAAACAACCGTCAAAGCACTTGAAGCGGTGAAGCCGGGTTTAGATGCTGTTCTTTCCGTTGAAAAGCCAATTCTGATAAAGCCAAACTACATAACGGCTCAGCATCCGTCAACCGGAATCACAACAGATGGTAGAGTGATTGAGGGGGTTGTTAAATTCCTTAAAGAGCATGGTAAAGACAACATTGTTATTGGAGAGGGAAGTGGTTGGGCAGACACTTTTAAAGCCTTTATGGTTGCCGGAATAGATAAGATAAGCGAAAAGTGGAAGGCGAAACTTGTTGACCTTAACAAGGATGTTTTCATCGAGGTTTATCCGCCCAATCCTCTAGCCCTCAGAAGGGTTAAAGTGGCTAAAACAGCTCTGGAAAGCGTGATAATAAGTGTTCCAAAACTGAAACTTCACAGGCTGGCAACAGTAACGCTTGGGATAAAGAATATGATGGGGGCTCTAGCCTCAAAGGGAAGCATGCACAATGGGAGACTACACGCAAACATTGCAGACTTAGCCTCTGTGCTAAAACCAAGCCTAACAGTTATTGACGGAATAATAGCCGGAGAAGGACATGAAACAAGTGGAAACCCTGTGAAAATGGATTTGGTAATAGCTGGCACGGACCCTGTGGCTGTTGACGCTGTAGGCGCCGCTGTAATGAGTGTTTCACCAACAGAGGTTAAGCATTTGGTTTTGGCGGAGAAAAAGGGGCTTGGAACATGCCGATTAGAAAACATCGAGGTTGTCGGAGAGCCTATTGAAAAGGTGAAAAGGAAATTTCGAAGGTCTATTTCTTCAAAAATTCTTGAATATTTCTGAAAATCCTCGGAAAAGCTTTTAAGATTTCTTCTTCAACGTAAAGGGAAGCCTATGGCTGACGACTCTGAAAGCTTGCCAGAGCCAAGCGGAATAAGCAAGTATAGAGACAAGATTATTGACGGCCCAATTATCCGCACAATTTTTTGGCTGGGAACCCTCCCTTGTGAACCAGCTTGTGGTTGTAGCCTATAGCGTCTACAGTGAACAAGCTGTGGCTGTTCCAAGGCAGATGTGGCTCATCCTTGTACTTTTTCAAGCCCTTGCAAATGCCATTACCACGGCAAGCCTAAGCATAATCTCACAGTATATAGGAAGCAAATCATATCGGGAGGCGAGCATATCAGCCTCACGCTTCTTTACGCTGTCGCTCATATCTGGCGGCGCCTTAAGCATGCTCCTCTTGACGCTCAGAAACCAAATTTTTACAGTTGTTGTTTCCACCCCCCGCCGAAATTTTTGAAGATACTATGAAGTATTCTGGTGTAATAGCCTTCGATGTACTTTTCAACTACGTAGCCTTAACATATACAACAATACTCCAAAGCGTGGGTGACACAAAAAGACCGGCAATAGTTAATGTAGCATCCCTCATCATAAATATAGCCTTAGACCCATTCCTTGTTCTCGGATAGGACCTTTTCCAAGACTCGGAGTGATTGGTGCCTCCCTAACAGATGTCATGGGGAAAATGATATCGATAATAGCCCTAACATACATCCTAAGGAAACACTACCCGGAGCTTCATGTAAGACCCACTAAGGAAATAGACGTGTCATGGGCTCGCCTTGTTTTACGCGTAGGACTGCCAATCCTAACGCTTGGATTGACTAATGGCTTCGCCTTCCTCATGCAGCTTAGACTCGTCAACATGTTTGGAATCATAATAGCAACAGCCTTCTCAATAGGCTTTATAGTAATGGACATTGTGGATGCCGCGCTCTGGGGTTTAAGCGGGGCCCCAGCCATAATGATAGGGCAAAGCCTAGGAGCAGACAACAGAAAAAGAGCTAGGGAAGTAGCCTTCAAAGCAGCCCTCCTAATATTCGCCCTAATGATGATAAGCGCAGCTATAATATACCTCATTAGAAGAAACTTAGTAGACGTTTTCGCAGACGACCCCAGCACCCTGAATGAGACAGACATTTTCCTCCAAACAATGATTCCCACACTTCCCTTCTTCGGACTTTTCGCCGTAACCCTATCAGTTGGAAGAGGCTCCGGACACACAATATTCCCAACAAGCCTAGGAATACTGAGACTCTGAGGAATCAGAATAGCCCTAGGCTATTTTATGGCTTTCATCCTGAACATAGGGTCAATAGGAGTTTGGCTAGCCATAGCAATAAGCAACATCATAGGCGGAATAATCGCCATAATCTGGATAAAATATGGAAACTGGGCAAAAGCAGTCATAAAACAATAAACACCAAATCTGTAGAGAAGGGTTGCTATCAGCCTTTACATAAGCCAAAAACTATAGAGAATAGCGTATTTGTGGCTGATCGCCAAGCACAAAAATGACTAGAGAAGGCTAGTCAATTTAGCAAAACCACACAACCTAAAATTGACCAAAAGCCAATGCAAAGCCCAATAGTTCACCATAGGAGCCGGGGGTGGGAGTTGAACCCACATATAGCTGCTCTGCAGGCAGCCGCC
>CAZNKF010000032.1:0-8042 GCA_964573785.1 uncultured Candidatus Bathyarchaeia archaeon | reverse complement strand
TAGACTTTGAACGCGTGACTTAGAATGTTAGTGGAAGATTGGCTTCACAGAAAGGCTGAGGAGAGCGCCCACAACGAGATCTTAGCTTTCCTATTGATTATTTTGGGCGTTCACCTTTCAACTGCCGGTCTGGTGGTGACAATAATCGTTTCCGGAGGGCAGACGTGGTGGCCTTTCTCTATCTATTGGCAGCTTCAAACAGCAACAGCAAGTCTTGGATTGATTTTAACCATAGTAGGCTTCGGCATCTCATCAGCAGGCTTCATATTAGTTATACACTATGACAGGAAAAAGGCATGGTACAGAAAACAGATTGAAAAATCCTCAATTATGGAGAAATGGAAAATGAAACCAAAAAGCGTTGACGAAATACTAGAAGAGTATGTGGGAAGGAGAAAGCGAGTTTAAGTGTAACACTGAACCAGGCTGTTGTTCGCAGATGGTTCATGCGCCTGTTAAAAAGCTGGCGGAGGCGGGACGGTGGTAATGCTTCCTCACTACGATGACGTCATCCCTCTCTGTAACCTCAACCTTGGAGCCTTCCTCTATACCAAACTTTCTTCTCAGCTTAACCGGTATAGTTATTTGGTCCTTCTTGGTGACGGAGACCTCAGTTATATTTTTTCTTACATAACTAACATCGATGACTCGCGCCAGAGCTACTAAATCGATATTTTAAGTTAAATTTTATGTTAGGCCTTGTTATCGCTTTTATTCGTTCTGGTTTTGCATGTTTTATGGCTGTTTGGCTGTGAATAGCATGGCTATGGGCATAATAGGCATGGATGCTATGTTTATCAGGCGTTTACCCTTGTAGTTTTCTAGGGTCAAGCGCATTTGAAGCCTTATGGACGCAAACATTTCAATGCGGTTTTCAACCATTTCTTAACCTCCTTTTTTGTCAAAATTTTAGCTCTTTTTTGGCCGAAATTTTAATCAAAAATCAGGCATTACAGACCTACCCCTATCGTTTTCACCCACCTCTCCCCGTGACCGTGCCGACAAGCCCAGTTATGACTGGTTAACGTCGTTTAGATACTGGTTGAGCTCGTTTTCCATTTTCATTTTCCTGTCTTTGCAAGACGACGTAATGCGCGCGCTGACAACCCCTTGTTGCATGCAACTTAACAATCGCACTTTACGTTTATATTACATTTTATAGGGTAAGGAAAGGAAGATCAGAAATCTTATATGTAAGAAAAATTTTATTTATATGACGTGGGGCGTATGAGCGACTTTGAAATTCACGTTAAAGCTGCCCGAGAAAAGAGGTTGGCGGCTTTGGACGAGTTCGAAAAGAAAAGATATATGGTTGTTGGGGATCTGGCAATCAAGGCAGTTGAACAGGCTATTGAGGCTTTGTCTGCTTTGGAAGGGCTGCATTTCCATTTACATCCGAGGAGCGCGCATACTAACAGATTACGTTGGGTGAAGGAGAAGTTCCCGTCTTTGTCTAAGGATGTAGATGAGTTATGGGGGGCTTATGGCGCCCTTGATTATGAGGGTATTAATGGAGAAAGAGCCAGGAAAGTTATTGAGGCTATGGAGCGTGTTTTGGGTGAGTTTGAAAGCAAAGCACATGTTAGATTTAAACAGGGTAGTTGACGTAATATCAAAGAGCCCGGGCATCGTGGGAATTTTTCTTTTCGGAAGTTTTGCTAAGGGAGATTATGACGAGTATTCAGATTATGATTTGCTTGTCGTGTTCGATAGTAAGGCTTCAATGTGGCGGAGTTGGGATGGGCTTTTTCAAGCCGTAGGTAATCTTGGAATGAACTTGCACGTGATTCCTGAAACTCTTGAAGAACTTATGACGGCTAATCCGGTTTTCTTAGACGAGTTGTTCAAGAATGGAAAAGTACTTTTTGCCAGATTGCCCCTCGAAGTCTTTCTCAAGCCCATAAACCTGAAACCATTTTGTTTGATCCTCTATAATATGTCTGGTTTAGGCTATAAGGATAAAATGAAGGCTTTCTACCTCCTTTACAAGAAGGGAGGTGAAGGCGCTGTTACCAAGGCAGGGGGCATTAAACTTAGTGAAGGCTGCATCTTGGTTCCAAAAAGTTCATGCAGCGAGATTATTGACATCTTAAGTGGTATCGGCGTCAAAACGAGAAAGCTTGAGATATATATAAGCGAAAACCATTTGAAAGCACTTTCTGTTTGAAGCCCACGGCTCAAGCGTGTGACATTCTCTTTCTGTTGCCCTAAAAAGTTCACCTACCAGTTCGGGCTATGTCAACTCAGTCCGTCAGATCGATGTCAAAACACAACGGGACTTTAACAGGACAGAGCCTTAGGATGGAAACCCAAAATTAACAGCCAACAAACAACAATAAAAACCCGCAGATTTTCACCCAAACCTCACGGTTTTCAGCCGTTCGAGCCTTTTCTTTGGCGTAGAGGAAAAGCTTCTCCAGCTTGTCGATCCAGCCTTACGCGAAGCTTAAGTTTTAACCTCGCAGAAGTTTCTAATCCTGATGGCCGTTTCACCTATCTTCACGATGCGCTTCTTGTCAGGCATCCTAAACCTACCCCTCCTCTAGGCTTTGCAACCCATGAATATGCCATAACAGTGCTAGCTAAGCGCCTTATAACTGAAAACCTAACTGTTCAAGAAGGTTAGCGGCAGCGCGCCCGGATTTGAAGCTCACATGGGCATTGTAGGCGTACTTAACATGGTTGCCCTCTGCGATAGATGACGTTCCAGCTATCGGGGTGGTGGCGAACCCCCTGCTTCTGACGTGGAATGTATGAGGTGGGAGCCTAAAAGGGCAATGAACAACAGACCAATGAACAACCTAGAAGCAAGAATCTCCCGACTTTAGCCTGGAGAGTATCAATTTCAGTTCGAATCGTGAATTAAGCATTAGGATGCTTTTAGAGTTTGCAGTTGTGAATAGGCCACTAATTATATACAAATTTAAATACTATGATGATTTAATGTTAAATGAAGTTGTTATGGCAACTCGAAAGAAAGAAGAGGAGCATCTGCTTAAGAGGTCAAGGGACTTTCTTGAAACTGCTGAATACCAAATAAATAGAAGTTTTTATGATTTGGCAGCTTTCAGCCTTGAACAAGCCTTGCAGCTTTTTTTGAAGGCAAAATTGCTTGCAGAGGGGGTTGACTACCCGAGAACGCATAGTGTTAGAACTCTTTTGGAAATGCTCTTAGAAACAGCTTCTGAAAACGTTAAGTCTAACGTGAAAGATATTTTGGAGAAATACCTGCTAGAACTAAGCATTCTGGAAGATGCCTACATAACATCAAGATACATTATAAGAGAGTTCACTAAACAAGAAGTAGAAAGGCTGGCAAAGTCTGTTAAGGAGATCATGGAAAATGTCGCATGAGATTTTGGTGAAAACCGCGCTTAAAAGGCAGGAAGCCTTCAAAAACCTCAAGAAACATTTGCAAACCATAAAGGAAACTGCCCATAAACTTGACCCGAAAGCTGAAATTTTCATCTTCGGATCCGTGGTGGAGAAGAGGTACAACTACTCAAGCGACATAGACGTCCTCATAATCACAGGGTTGCACCCCGCAATTGTACACGCTGAATTGTGGAGGGCTGGGATAAGAGAACCATTTGAAATCCACGTTCACCCGCCAGAGGAAGCCCCATATTATAAAATGCGGGTGAAGCTTATGAAGGTTTAACATTCAAACGTTAACCTCTTTAAGAGCTGCTTCATGATGCATCATCCACATTAGAAAAGCATCTTCAGCAGCTCTGCTAATGGAACTTCTCCCATAACCGCTGAACCTCTCCTCAACATCCCTGCGCACATAAACTTTAAGCCCAGCCATATGACACCAAAATTCCAAAAGGAACAAAACGTGAAAACTTTGGGTATTTGGACCCACCGCCTAAAACTTTTCCGACATGAACTCACGACATGCCCCAACTCGGTCCTCACGAATCTCGGATGTTAAGGCTTTTCCCCTCGCAAGTTTAAAAACATGAAAGGAACATGGCAGCCCTTTTCTCCGTTTGATGTGCCTCTTGCTTTTCCATGTGTTTATTGGCGATTTGAAGAATGCTGCGAGAATGGCTTCAACAACTTCGGATCCGCTGGCCCCTAGTATCTTGAGGCTTCAATGATGGGGGTGGATTCCAATACATCAAATCAAAATCAAAATGTCAACCGGGTTTCTGGGAGGCCTGCCACTCCCTCATGGTAGTAAGGTTTCCAAAGAACCATCCTCAAATAATTCAAAAAGCGAGAATATCCCCTAAGCCATCAAACACCCTCAAACATTACCATAGTGGTCTTCGCCGAAAAAGAGGATGTTGAGGTTTTAGGCGTGTACGACCTAGAAGGCTTAGGCTTAGAGGTTGAGCCTGCAACAAAAGAGTTAAGAAGATCCGAGGCCATATTAGCACTTTAAACCCTCAGCTTCATGCAGAATTGGCTTTTATTCATTGGGCGGTTTAGACTTTGAATCGCTTTTCTAATCAGCGCATCGCCATGCCCTATCATGTTTAAATTTGCTTCTGAAAAAGTTTAAAAGTTTTTCAAGCATTAAGCATTACTATCACTTTTTAGGAGCATTTATTATGGTTTTTATTGCATTATTATGGCATTTTTATTTCTATTATTTTTGGCTTTTCCAAAGTCATTCTGAACCTACCCCCTCTAAGCTTTGCAACTCATGAGTACGCCACAACGGTGCCAGTTAAGCCTGTTATATCTGAAAACCTTACCGTTCAAAGAGGTGCGTGGCATTCTAAGAGAAAAATTGCATTTAGCAAATAAAATTTAGCAAATTAATAAAATTAATAAAACCGTTGACTCGGAAAACTGGCGTGATGTGGGCGCGTATCCGTGTATTGATTTTGATGTGTCATGTAGTTTAATACCACGTTAGTTCTTTCCACTGTTTGATCTCCATTTTCCCGAGAACAGGATCTTCCATGAACGCTTTTTGCTTTCTAACGTTGAGTATTTCTTTATCCTCTGTGATTAATGTGCCTACCGTTAAGGCTTGGGCTATTATGATCATATCGAAGGCGTCGAGTTCCAGTTTTTTGGTGGAGAGTAGGTTAAAATATTTATCGTCTTGAGCTGTGTATGGGTGAAAGATGAATTTTTCATCCTCTCTGAGCGTGGCCAGATTGGCTCCGAAGGCTTCTAAGGCTTGCTTATAGGTGGCGTTTTTTAAGGAGAGTCTATGGAGCTTCGCCTTTGCTTCAAATATTGAGAGTTCGCTGAAGTGGACATGGCGAATTTTTGTTAAGAATTCCTTGAATTTGTTTATAGTGAAGGCTTCGATGTTTACGTTAACTTGGAAGAATGGTAAGAGGAAGGTGGTATCCAAGAAAACCGCTGAGCTGTTATCTGGCTTCAATTTCTTCGGCGAGCTCCCGCCTTAGCTGCGAGAGTTCCTCCGGACTTAGGGGTTTAGGGTTCACCCTTGGCTTTTCCAGAAGAGTCAGCGCTGTTGGCTTAGGCTGAATGATCAGTTTTCCCTCCTCTGCTATTGCTATGGCCTTTCCGCCCGGAGCGAGTCCTGTTTTCATCCTTATCCTCTGCGTTGTATAAATTTCGCCTCGCTTCCCGATTTTAAGCTCCTCTATCTCCGACATAACAACATCGTCAGATTTTAAAATTTTCTGACAAATAAATCTTTCGGAAAACATTTCAAGACGCTATTATAAAACTTGCGCGCGCCATCGCCACCGCTTACTGCACGTAGAGATGGAAAAAGCCTTTAGAAACGCGCCGCGAAGAATGGTTAAAGGAAGTTTTCGGGTTGAATTCTTTTCACGTGTGGGATTTTGTCGAATTCCCTGTCATAGCTTATTATGTTCTCTATTCTGTTTTCTTTCATGGCTTGTAAGGCTAACGCATCGTCAAAGTCTAATTCGTAATTTTTCATGTGGTCCGTAGCCGCTATTCTGTCTGATAATGAGGAGAAATGGATGTGGAATCCCTTATAGCCGAGGAGGCTTGAAAGAAAAGCCCTAATTTCACTCCACTTTTTCCCATAGTTTTCCATGATAATCGCAATAGTGTCGATGGCGAAGTCGACGAGGAAACCGTCAGTTCTCCGAGGTGAAATTTTCTTAGAACCTTTTCGCAAACATCGGCTTTTCCCTGGTCTAACTCTACTTCGAGGAAAATGTTGGCATCCACCAAATACTTAGCTGCTTGCAATTGCTTTGGCTGCCCTAATTTTTCTGGCTTCATGTTGAAGTTTAACCCCGCTTTTTTTCACGTGGGCAAGCATGCCTCTAATTGCGCCTACAGGATCTTCGGGGACGTTAACTTCTTTAAGTAAGGCTTCATGCTGCACAATCCACCTTATAAAAGCATCTTCAGCTGCCTTGCTAAGGGAGCCCTTCCCATAACCGTAAACCATCATTGCCAACCGCCTAAACTTCTCCTCCACCTCACTGCGCACATAAACTTTAATCCCAGCCATCCCTAAACACCAAAATTCCAAAAGGAACTGAAATAGTAAAAACCTTTAGGTATTAAGGTCTTTTTTAAAACCTCTACTGGTATAATTCTTGACTTGACCTTAATGAGGCTTCTTCTACGTGGAGTTGAACCGCATATTTTAGGGCTTGCACGCGCAAATGCGGCTTTTTAATCATTTTTTGCCTCTTTACAGTCAAAATTTTGGCTCTTTTTTGGTCAAAATTTTAATCAAAAAATCAGGCATTACAGACCTACCCCCTCTATCCCTAAGTTTTCCGGCTTACAAATATGCTTGTGACTGTGACGATAAGCCCGGTTATGGCTGCGAAGACCTCGCTTTCCAACTTCCAAGAAAGGCTTGTGGGTTATTTCGAAATTGTCGTGACCTCCTCCCACCCTAACGGACGGAGCTTCCACTTTCCTGTCTTTTACTCCTTCACAGCCTCTGCTCGGGAGCGTTTTGTGGAAGCTTTTCCCTTTCCGGGACTATGTTCCTGCTTCATCTTAGGGCTCGATCCTCATGAAGGGTTACGGAGGCCCAGCCGTCGGACCTCGCATCACCGGTCGAAGCACAGGCGCTTTAAGGGTGGCCCCTCCCCGCATCTGGAAAGATGAATTGGGACGAAGAGATTTATATTTTGGCTTTCATTCCGTCCCTTACGGAAGGGACTTCAGCCGATAAAGTTTAAAACTTTATATTGCCAAATGGTTCTAACTACCAATTGGAAAAAGATCATCGGCTACTAAACAGAGAAAAGCGTGCGTAAAAGGAATTATAGTCCTTAATCGTGAACTACCCATCTGTTCACAATCCTTTCAAAGAAGCCCATGTTTTGAACACCCTCTGTTCCTCTTCAGGGACAAGCCCACGCTTTTTAGACGTGGGTAGCTGACAACATTGCAAGTCCATATGGTCTCCTGTATTCTATTTTCCCCGTGGTTGGGTCGACTTTTATTCCCAACCCTTCTAGGGCTGTTACTCCAAGTATAGGCTCGGGGGTTTCCATTATGGCTACAGGCAACAACCCTTCCCTCTCGCCTATCCTTATGTATGCATAGGATAGTTGGGCTTCTACCTTTCGTTTGTCTGCCACCAGCATTTCAACTTTTGCCACTGGTTTTATGGCTAAACTTTCCGTTAGTTTGGGGGGCAACGCAGTATAGTATGCTCCGGCGTCGACCAGAAAATCCGTCTCTTCAACCCTCGTCTTTTCAGGAGAACCTACTAAAGCCCTTACCTTACGTAACCCATCCATGCTTCCCTGTCTACTGTTTAAGAATACAGCTTATATAAATCAATCTTGCAGAGAACATGCAGCTCCTTCTTGCGCGCGGAGGTTATGACAGGGTAAAAGCGAAGAATTAGAAGAGGTAAGCTTGGAACCCAAAAATGGTAGTTTCATCCATTAAAAAAGCAACAAATCATTTTTAAGAAAATCTTTAAACGGATCGGGCGGGATTAACATAACTCTTTATCCAAAAGGGATCTGTTTAAATTTAATGAGTTTGGAATGGCCTTGGCTGTATATATTTTAATGCTTTAATATTGCTTTCAGTTGAATTTCCTTTTTAGCGGTGTTTTGTCGAAATCCTTGTCGTTTGATATTATTTCC
>CAZNKF010000031.1:0-8200 GCA_964573785.1 uncultured Candidatus Bathyarchaeia archaeon | reverse complement strand
CTGCCGGGAGCACCGCAGACTCCCGAAGGAGCCTGCAGTAGGAGGTCCCATTAGGGGATCCCCGGTTCTAAAGCTGCATACGCTTACCCGGGGCTCTATCGCGGCTGGCCGCGCCCTTCTTCGGCGCTCAAGCCGAGCCATCCCCCAGACGGCGTGGCATGTCGGGCCTTTGCGGTGTCTGTTTAACGTTGGCTGTGATTTGGCGTTTGCATGGCCTATGCATGGCTTCATTATGAGCTTTAGAGGCTCACTCGCCCTTCGCTCCTCCACACATAATTATGGGGAGCTGCATCTAGCTTAATAGCTTAACGTAATGTAGCCAAAATAATTCTGAAGCGGCTTTCAACCATATAAGGGTTACGTCGCACCTTTAAGGATTGTGCCTAATTCATTCGGCTCTCCAAAACAACATTTATGCCCCATAACGCATGCGTGAAAATTGTCAACGGCGTGATGTGCACTGGCATTTAACTTTCTGGAAACAATCCATATAAACCAGTTAGAGGCTCTACATAGCCGGGAGAAATATATGAAAAACATCAAAATTGTTTTTATAGCGTTGACCGCTGCGCTCATTTTAAGCGGATTTGCAACCGCCGTTTCCGCCAAGCCCTCAAAGGTGTCATGGACTTTTATGGTTTACTTGGACGCCGACAACAACCTTGACCCTTACGGTCCCTTAAACATTCAACAAATGAGTAACGGTTTAACGCCAGAGGCAGACATAAACGTCATAGTCTTAATGGATAGACTAGAACAGCCAGCATATCTTTACAAAGTCACCCACAGCAAGGTTGAAGTTGTTCTTTCGCTAGAAGAAGTTGACATGGGTTCTCCAGAAACTCTTTCATGGTTCGTAAAATACACATTGAAGAACTACCCTGCAGAACATTACATCCTCGACCTCTGGGACCATGGAGGAGGCTACCGTGGAGTATGTTGGGATGAGTCAAGCGGAAACCACCTTTCGCCCCACGACATAGAAAAAGCACTAGCCGAACCTGAACAAAAACTAAAAACCAAGATAGACATCGTTGGCTTCGACGCATGCTTGATGGGCATGATAGAAGTCTGCTACGAGCTAAAGGATGTCACAAACATTGTCATTGGCTCAGAGATGCTTATACCCGGATATGGCTGGCCTTATGAAAGCCTAATGCACTATTTATCGGCAAATCCGAACGTTGACCCTCAACTGTTGAGCAAAGAGATTGTAGAACAGTATGTGAGCTATTATGCCAGCATGAAATCCACATACTTTGTCCAACTTTCAGCTATAGACGAGACTATGGTTCCGGAAATGGCTGAAAGTCTAAACGCCTTCGCCAACCACCTAAGCCAAAACATCAACGCATATAAAGGAATAATTGCCGATGCAAGATGTGCAGCCCAGCAAAAATTCATTATGGGCACAATGGGCGCATACTACTACATAGACCTCTATAAATTCGCAGACATAATTGAGGAAAAAGCAGACGATGATACTCTCGATGCGTTGGCATTAAACCTCATGGAAAAAATAGCAGCCATGGTTTTTGCAGAAGAACACATAAACCCGCAGGGAAAACTCGATGCAAAACAGTTTGGGCTCACAATAAATTTCCCACCAAACATGCAAGCATACAACAGCAGATACGAAACGTACGTGCAGTGCTTTGTTACAGAAACAACGTGGCTTAACCTACTAATGACCTACTACAAAGTCACTTAACCTTTCCTTTTTATTGCGAGGCCACATCCTTAACTTTCTATCTAGAAAGTGCGAAATGTTTCGCGCATCAGTTAACATTTTTATTTTTGTTCTGGATATGCCTATGATAGCATACGAAAACGAGAACACGAAGCGCCTCGGTAGCTCAGCGTGGTAGAGCAACGGCCTTGTAAGCCGTAGGTCGCGGGATCGAAGCCCGCCCGAGGCTTCTTCAGAAAGTGCCCATTAACACAGATAGAGTGAATAGGGATGCGCGATTTCATTTTGTACTCGCGACTTGGTCGAACAGATGCGAAATGGGAAAACTTGCATGATGCTGGGCGTCTAGACATAGTTTATGAGTGTGCTGTTGCAAGTCTTTTCCTTTCTCATGCAATACGCAAGGATACGGTTTTCCACGCCATATTAAATGGTCCGCCACAGCCGCCACTGCATTTAAGGGTTGAAGGGTTAACGCTGCATGATGTTAGAACCGACATGGGCACGTGGACCCAAATATTGAAGAAAGTTTTATCTGGAAAAACCCACCCCGGGATAAGCCTTTCAAAGATGAGTTTTGAAGCATTAATAAAGGAGAAGGTGGAGCAAACCAAGATATACGTTCTAGAGGAAGGAGGAAAAGACGTTTTCGAGGTTGATGTTGGGGAAAATTCTGCTTTTGTTTTGGGAGACCATGTGGGTTTGCCTAAGAAGGTTGAGGCTTTCGCCCTACGCTATGGAGAGAAAATATCCCTTGGGAAAAAGCCCTACTTGGCTGCCACATGCATAACAGTTCTAAACTACCTGCTGGATAGAAGGGAACTTGGCAAGAAATAAGCGCTAAATTTTTATTTTTGTGATTTCTGGTTTAAAATTTGTAACTATAAAAAGGCATTTTAAACCTCAATTTAGGTGACCTTTATGGCGGCTATTAGGGAGCTGCCAACCACACCAGCGTCAAAATTCGAAAGGATAGGGGCCCACACCCACATTAAGGGTTTAGGCTTAGATGAGAATCTAAAGGCTGTGAAGATAAAGGATGGGATGGTTGGGCAGGAGAAGGCTAGAGAAGCCGCTGGCCTCGTTGTGAAAATGATTAAGGAAGGAAAACTTAGTGGAAAATGCATTATTTTGGCTGGTCCGCCTGGAACTGGGAAAACCGCCATAGCTGTGGCTATTTCTAAGGAGCTTGGAGAAAATGTTCCATTCATTCAAATGAGCGGCAGCGAAATCTATAGTACTGAACGGAAGAAAACCGAGGTTCTTATCGGAGCCATAAGGAAATGCATAGGCGTTGAAATTCATGAAATGCGGAAGGTCTACGAGGGGGAAGTCATCATGGTGGACATCAGAACGGCACCGCATCCCTACAATCCCTACCAAAAGATTCCGGAAAGTGTTAGGCTGACGCTGAAAACGAAGGAAGAGGAGAAGACTATTGAGGCTGGTGCATCCATAGCCCAGCAAATAATTGCTGAGGGCATATCTGAGGGACATATTATCCAGATAGACGCTGAAACTGGCAGAGTGGTTAATCTTGGACTATGCTTGGAAAGCCAGAAGGGAAAGACCTACGATGTTGACACTAGGAGGAAGATTCCCCGCCCGAACGGCAAAGTTTTGAAGGAGAAAGAATTTGTTTACATGCTCACTTTGGCGGATTTGGACGAGTTAAATGCTAGACAACGTTCAGGCGGTTTGTTCTCGCTGTTTTTCGGCGGTTCTGAATCAAAAGAGATTGACACTGAAGTGCGGATGGCTGTTGACCAGCAAGTGAAGGAGTGGGTTGACAGCGGAAAAGCCTTCATCCATCCAGGAGTGCTCTTCATAGATGACGCCCACCTACTAGACTTGGAAGCGTTCAGTTTCCTTGGAAGAGCTATGGAAAGCGAACTTGTACCGATAATAATTCTTGCAACAAACCGTGGAGTGGCGAGGATCCGTGGAACAGACATAAAAAGCCCGCTGGGCTTTCCCGTTGACCTCATAGACCGTTCAGTCATAATTGCAACACAGCCATACGAATTGGAAAGCATTAAGGAAATTCTAAGGATTCGCGCTTCTGAGGAGAAGATTAAGCTGGACAAGGATGCGCTTGAGAAGCTTGCTGAGGTTGGGGCAAAAAGCTCCATGAGGTACGCTGTTCAACTATTAAGTTTGGCGGCTCAAAACGCCAAGTCATCAAACCGGGATAAAGTAACAGTTGAGGATGTGCAGCGGGTAGACGAACTATTCATGGATGTGGGTAAAGCCGCTGAATATCTAAGGAAGTACGAGGAGAAGCTAATGATGCATTGAACCATTTTACAAGCTGTAAAAACAATCATTATTCTAGAATAGCAACACTTTAAATTCACTTAGGCTTTTCTTTAAGCGGTGGTTTAATGGCTGAAAAAAGGCATAAACGCGAAACCGCAAGCCCGATTAAACTGGATTTGGCTGAAGATTTGGGCTTCATCTTAGAACCAGCAAAAATTGAGATAGGCTCCGGATACGCTGTTTCGATAAGCTATGACGAGGATGGCAACCCTGTGGTTGACGTTAAAACTTATGGGGATGTGGACTTATCCAAAATTAGAAGGGACATTGAACGCTTATACCCAAACGCTCAAATTAGACAGCTGAACCAGGAACCAACAGTGACTGTTGTTAGGAAAAGCAAAGACAAGCGGAGGACTAGAAGGAAGTAATTTTCTCACCCAGAAATCTGACTTTGGAAATGAGATTGAAATAGAACAAATTTTCCTTCATATAAATTTTCCCTTGAAAAATGGAAATTTCAACATAGTTACCTTAATTTTCAGAAATATGACGTGGCAAGCATGGAATGATTCTGAAAAGGGTTAGAGCGAACCGTTTAGCTTTTAAGCTTCTCCTAGAACATGATGAGACTTCAAAAGAAAGCGGAGCACTATGCTGGAAGGAAATGGTGGGCTGTCCAAGAGCGAGAGGAAGCTGAAAATCGTCTATGTTCGCTCGGTAGCGAACGCTCTAGGAACTGGCATGATAAACCCGTTTGTCGGTCCCTATGCGGTTAAGGAGTTGGGTGCTTCTTCATCTGATATGGGTTGGCTCCAGTCGATGAGCAACCTATCAAACAATATTATGCAGGTTTTTTGGGGAAGACTAAGCGACAGACTTGGAAAAAGAATCCCCTTCATTGTTTTGGGTGGATCAATTGTTGCTATACTTTGGCTTCCAATATTGTTTGTGAAGACTGCAAGCCAGCTGGTTGTATTAATCAGTTTGCAAGCACTTCTAGGCTCTATGGCTGTTCCAGCTTGGACCGCCTTGATAGGCGACATGGTCCCATCCTCACATCTGGGAAGAATCAACGCCATAATCAATCTTTGGGCTTCTGTAGGAAGTATTTCAGCCACTATGTTTTCCGGAGCCATCATGTCAGTCATCGGGGGTTCAGTTAGGGACCAGATTATGATTCCAATAACGGTTGCGACGGCATGTGGACTGTTATCATCATTTGCTATGTTTTATGTTAGAGTCGAAAAGCCCGGCAAAAACAGAGGTGAAGTGAAGAAAAACTTCATGAACGATTTATTCGACGTTGTTAAGGTTGCAAAGCACTCTCCAGACTTCATCCGATACTGCACGTGCAGTGCAGTTTTCAATTTCTTCATGTCAATCGCTTGGCCGCTGTTCGCTATAACACAGGTTAAGGTCTTGAAGGCTTCTATGCTGGAAATTGCGTCGCTCTCAGTTGTTCAAGGAATATTTACGGTAATTTTTATTAGGTGGGCTGGAAGGCTTGCCGACGCTGTTGGTAGAAAACCGCTGCTTATTCTTGTTAGATTCAGCTACGTTTCAGTTCCATTGGCTTATGCCTTTTCGCCTAACATTTATGTCTTAATAGCTATAGGTACTTTTTGGGGCACTGTTGCGGCTTTTGAGCAAGCGAGTGTGACCACCTATTTACTTGATGTTTCTCCAGAAATGCATAAAGGAAGCTTCATAGCCTTCTACAATCTGTTGATAGGAACTGTAACGTTTTTCGGTTCCCTTATTGGCGGCTACCTATCAGACTTGACGGTTGGCATGTACGGCTTAGTTTTGGGACTGCAAATAGTTTACATAGTCTCCGCCGTTGGAAGATTCATTGGGGCTGCAACATATTTTAAGCTGAGGGAAACCCTTAAAGGCGGAAAGCCTCTAAAACGCCAAACCATTCCATTTTCCTAAATATTGCCCAGTTATTGGGATTATGGTTCCACATTTTGGACATTTCTTATCCTCTGTAACAGCGTATTTTAAAACATAGTATCCGTAACGCTTAATGAGTAACTCCCCACACGTTGGACAGTATGTGTTCTCGTATCTGTGCCCGGCAACATTTCCAATGTAGGGGTATAAAACTCCAGCCTTTCTAGCCATCCCATAGGCTTTCTCTAAAGTTTCAACTTTGGTGGGTGGGTTATGAAACTTGTAGGCTGGAAAATATCTTGTGAAATGCAGTGGCGTTTCAGGCCCAACATGCTTTAAATGGCTTTCAATTATCCAACGTAGAGCATTTTCACCGTCATTGACGCCGCTAACAACAAGGTTCACAATCTCAACGTGAAGCCCTATGCGTTTGGCTTCCGCAGCGTTTCTCCAAACCTTCTCCACATCTGCGCCGCCACAATATTTCATGTAGACTTCACTGTCGCCCTTAACGTCTATTTTAAGTCCATCCATGCCAGCCTCCCAAAGTGCCTTCAAAACTTCAAGGGTCATATAACCATTCGAAACGTAACAGCAGTATTTTATTCCTCTACTTTTGCCTAGGCTGAAAACTTGAATAGCCCATTCGGTTAAAAGTGTTGGCTCTTGGAAACTCGCACATAAGCCTGCATCTCCATAAGCAAGGGCTAATTCAACAATTTTATCTGGTGGGTAATGAACTGCTTTGGCTGGTTCTGGCGCAACCTTTGACAGGTGAAAGTTTTGGCACCATGCGCAGTCAAAGTTGCATGACCATGTGGAGAAAGTTAGGGCTGTTGAACCAGGCCAGTAGTGGAAGAAGGGTTTTATCTCTATTGGGCGGCTTTCGATGGCACTTATGTCGCCGTAAATAAGGGTGTAAAGCTTGCCGCTAAAATTCCTCCTAGTCTTGCAGAATCCCGCTTTGCCTTCTGCAATTTCGCATCTCCTTTCGCAGAGATGGCACCTAACCTTGTTATTGGCCAGCCTTTCGTAAAATAGCGCCTCTTGAACGGTTGGATAGGTGAGAAAAGCTTTCACACTATTGTTTTTTGAAATGCTCCCAACCCCTAGGCTCAATAATTCGCCTCACGCCATCAACCTCAAGAACTACTTGCCTTTCAGCTGTCACTTTTCCTATTCTTATTAGGTTTCCACCAACACTTTTAACGGCTTTTTCCGCCTCACCCCAAAAGCTGGGCTTTATGGTTAAAACAAGCTCGTATTCTTCGCCTCCATAAAGGGCTAAATCCAGCGGGTCCAAAGCGTTTATTTCAGCAAATTTGACGGTTTCGGTGGCCACTGGAACATTTTCTATCGAAAAGCCAACATTACTAGCCTTTGAAAGCTCATAAAGGCTCCAAGCCAAGCCGTCGCTTGAATCAATAGCCGATGTAACAGCCTTTGTGGTGCTTAAGGCTAAACCCTCCTTTAAACGTGCTTTCGGCATATAAACAGCTTCCAAAAGAGAGCCGCGAATATCTTTTGGCGCTTTACATTTTTCAAGAAGAATCTTCAATCCGGCTGATGTTTTCCCAAAGGAGCCAGTAACAGCCACCATGTCGTTTGGTTTTGCTCCACTCCGCAGCATCACATGATCTCTTCTTGCCAAGCCGAAGACGGAAAGACTTATAATGAGGTCTGAAGCCTCGTTTGTGTCTCCGCCAATGATGTAGGCGTCGTATTCGCGGGCTCCAGCGTTTAAGCCCTTTGCAATTTCCTCAAGCTCTTTTCGTGTGATGCCTTTTGGCATTCCAAGAGAAACCAGCATTACAAGTGGTTTCGCACCCTTCGCTGCAAAGTCGCTTACGTTCATAACAACAGCCTTGCGGGCCGCCTGCCAAAAACTCATACCTTTTGGGACGTCGGTTTCAGCAACCAGCATGTCAGTCTTCAAAATGAAAAGCTGCTTCTTGCCTATTGGGTATGCTGAAACATCATCACCGAAGGGAATAGGTATCTGCGGCATCATATCCAACTGTTCCAAAATAAGCTCGATGGCCCTTCTTTCACCCATATCCCCAAGCGTCTTCAAAATTCGTGCACCTTATAGAACAAGGTAAAGATGCAGTCTTAAAAGCTCTTATACTGTTTGCGTTTCCGAACATCTTAAAAATAGGCTAGCTCTCAGAATATCAATGAGCCACTGGGCCTCGGTAGCTCAGCTGGTAGAGCAGCGGCCTCGTAAGCCGCAGGTCCCGGGATCGAAGCCCGGCCGAGGCTCCATGCCATGATTTCCGCTTTTATCCTGTTGAATTTGCAACTTTTGAAGCGTCAGCCATTTTTAGGGCGGCAAAGTATAGTAGCCATGAT
>CAZNKF010000030.1:8415-9433 GCA_964573785.1 uncultured Candidatus Bathyarchaeia archaeon | reverse complement strand
AATCGCTTAAGGAAAATGCAGGCTGGACTTTAACGCCTAACTGTTCTAGGCTCTGTGGGACAGCCACGTTATCGATATACTTTATGGCTCTGCGTAGCGGAGTTATTTTAGCCATGTGGGGCTTCCTAGCCTCTTTCAGGGCTTTGCCTGTCTTCTCAATTTCCTCAATTGCCTTTTTGTAGCCTTCAAAATCCGCATTCTTGATAAAGTCTTCAAGGCTCTTGCGTAGGTGTTTTCGAGCTTCAAGGTTTGCCTTTCTCTGTTCAGCCGTAGCCTCTTTCATTTCAGCGTTTAGAGCTATGACACCCAAGGCATAGCCTGTCCTCTCGGCGACTAAATCCCTGAAACCACGTAGGAGCGTAAGCTCTTCTTGAACAGCCTCTGGAATAATAACTTCAGCCTGCACTTGCTGGGTTTCTTTTTTGGGCATAAAACCACCTTTTCGCTTTAGTGTGGAGGCTAACCCGTTTGGCTACTAGGCGTAGGCTTTTGTGGTGGCAAAACTCCCCGCTACGCCTCTCAAACAAAAATGGGGAATTATAGGCGTATGCGTTTAGGGTTAGTCCTAACTGCTCGCCAGAAGGCTGGGCTTTTAGAAGCCATGTTAATATCCCTTAACTGTTCGTGGGTAATTCGCAGGATAACCCAACTGCAAAAGTCGAAATCCTCACTGTCATAGGTTTTATGGCTCTCGCTGTCGTGAAACTTCATAAGCTCCTTAAGTAAGCCTTTTGTTTCTGTCCACAGAAGATAACCGCAGTTTCGACATTTAGCCACAAAAGGCATAGGCTAAACCGCCCTTAACTGTTTGGGCGTAGCGGTTTAGAGTGCCACTCGAATAAGCCCCTTTTCCTATGCACACAGCTTAAGGCTGTGCTGGCGTGCCTCAAGCCTCAATATATAGAGGCACACACCCAAACCATACGCACCGCATTAGTGCTTTATGTATGGCTTGAGTGCGTCAAACCTTAAACCTTAACCGTGCCTTACCATGTTGAGGCTTACATGATAAGGGCGG
>CAZNKF010000030.1:0-8405 GCA_964573785.1 uncultured Candidatus Bathyarchaeia archaeon | reverse complement strand
CCCACGTTGAGGCATACGTGAGTAAGGGCGGTTTAAGGTTCGGGTTTCCATTCGCCAAAACAAACAAAAAATACAAATTTAAATAAACTTTTATGATATTATTCAAATATTATATTGACATAATTTGCACTTTTCTGTTTACTATTCGAAAAATGGCAACGAATTTTTTAGAAAAAATATAGAAAACTTTTTATTTTTTTGCGATTTTTTCAATTTTTGAGCATTTTTCGCTTAAAACTTATTAAACGAAGCGAAACAATACTATTGTTGCATCATTTATAAGGTTTGCGGCTGAAAGGCACGAGAAATTATTTTTGGGATAGCGTGTTCTCCAAAACAACGCATTTGAGGGGAGTTTAGGAATAGCCAAGAGGGGGTTTTAAAGATTTTTATGGATTAACCGCCTAGAACACTTTTGCACGGTATCTAGCCCTGAGAGCTCTCCTTATTTCATAGGGCTTTACAGTCCAGTCCACGCTTGGATACATGGTCTGCTCAGGCCTCCTCCAAACTGGAGAGTTCTCCATTCCAGGAGTGATTGCGTAGAAGCTTTTTCTGAATCCTCTGACAACCCTCTCCCTTCTAACAAGCCTTATAAGGCCAAGCTTTTTCAGGATCCACATGTACCTTTTAAAGCTGATGTATGTGCCGGGGTTTATCCCGAGGAAGCCTGCAAACTGCGTATATTCCTTCCACATTTCATAGGAGTAGCCTTCCATGAAGGTGAGGAGGTAGCCTCTAACCCATTCGCCCTTGGGAGAGGCTGCGAATTTTCCGCCGCGGCTGAACCTCTCCGAAATTTTAACCTCGAATGGGTAGGGCGCCCTCTTCATTAGTTTGCACCGTTTGAGTAACAATTAAAAATTTGTCTGACGCTTTCCCCAATATTGGGGAAAATGGACAATGGGGGGCTATAGTGCAAGCGCAAAAATGATTGATAGGGTTGAAAGGTGTATCTGTGAAAAGTTTAAGAAGCCGGAGATGGTGAATCCTTCAAGAATCGAAAAACGCTGCGGCATAGACCATAAGCAAGCTTATGCAGCGCTTGAATCCATAGCCCCACATCCCGGCGAAACTGGCCTCTGGAAAATCTGCGACGGTCAACATGAATTAGTAAGAATATCCCATGGAACTGAATGGTGGTACGCCTGCCACTACTCCGAGGCAACACACAAGACAAAATACTTCGAGGAGAAACTTCTAGAAGACTTCGGCATTACCATCCCGCCCCTTTCGGAAATATTCAAGTCAATAGACGACTTTAACATGATACTCCAAAAATTTGACAACACCCTCAAGCGCCTAGATATCAAACTCTGTTAGCTAGCTGGCTTAATTGCACGCTTCTGTTACACGTTACTATTAAGAGTTGGTGAGCTCTTAATGGGTTTGCATTTCAATTTAGGACAAGCTGTTTTTCTCCGTATATTAGCAAATCTCTAATCTTTTCAGGGTTATAACCGAAAATGCCCACTAAGGTTTCTGCAGCCTGAAGGAGTAGCTCAAGATACGTCCTTTTATCAAACTTTAGCTTAGCTCCTAAAAGTTGGGCTGCCTTAACCCGTTTGTAGGGATTCCGGTTATGCTCGTCCACGATGATATACTGGATTATTTGCCCGGCATAAACGTCAAAGCCTGCAGCTTTCAGTTGTCTCGCCGCAATAACCTGAAAAACGCTGTGGGCGTATTCGTCTGGACGCTTTGACAGCCTTTTCGTAAAGTAAAGCTCTTCTGGATTTACATCTTCACACAAAATCCTATCGACATACTTTTTGAGGGTTTGGAGGCTTTCAGGAATTTTGCCGACAAACTCGTGGTAATCTTTCGCCACGCTTAACACCTTAATCATTTCAGTTTGAGCCTCTTTCACAATGGGTGGGGTGTCCGCTCTTCTGGCCTCTATCCCCCTCATTTTCACGCGGCCGTCCTCAAACACGCCGTAATACCTATTCAGCACAGGAACTTCTGGGTGAATTTTGGACGGGAGAAAAACTATCCATCGATACTTCCCCTCAACATTTAAAGGAACGTTAACAAGCCGCTCGGCTTCACGGCAAAACTCTACAACCTCTTTTGGCGTAACGCCCGGCTTTTTAATCCATAAAGAGTCAACTATTCCATGAACGATCTCAAAGCCATGCTGCTCAGCCAGGCGGGCGGTTTTCAACAATGCGTCTCTGGCAAAAGCGCAGACTGCTATGTGGGCGTCAACCTTCCCAAACCTGGCATTTCTATATCCCAAATAGCCAAAACATGCGACCAAAATCCACTTTAGGGCTGCCTGTCTTGCTTCGTAGGCCTTCTTCAATCGAGAGTCAGTCGCTTCCTTCATCAGCCGCTTGTATTCTAAGCGTTTCTTTAACAGTAGATCTAGGGTTTTGGGCACTATCCCCTTTCTTTTCTCGCAGATGTTGTAGCCCAGCTCGGGAACCCTTAGCCTCGAGTTTGGGCAGCACTTGCATAGGACTGTTTCAGCCGAGATATTCCGCGTTAACATTAGCATCGGAAACATGGATGTGAAGTCAACCTCAACAACGTCTGTGTGAAAGCCTATTTTCGGCTCGAATATGAAGCCGCCTCTGTCGGCGACAAGCATTTCCCACGCTGTTTTGAAGGATTCGGGTTCGCGCTTTTTCCATGGAATTAAGATTTCATCCTTCCAAGCCGTGTAAAGCTGTAGCGAGGTCATTATGCTCCCTATTGAAGCCCTTGCAGCCCTATGAAGCGGAACACGACAAGTTCTTGAAACTTCTATTAGGCCTTCAAGCCCACTGGCAGCATAAATGAAAGTGTTTTGGACGTCTATGTGGATTCTGCCATAAAGCCTTCTCAAAGGCGCCGTATAGTAGACCCGCCCATAAGAAAAGTAGCTCCTTCCCTTGCCCTTTTTCGCTTTTAAGGGAATCTCTTCTCTGCTCAAAACGAATTTGTCTAAGATGCCGTTGGCGAAAGCCCTATGCGCCAAATACGGTAATAGGAAAGAGTCCCCGCCTTTTGTAAAAATAAGGTCAGGATTTATTCGCCTAACAGCCTCAACCAGCCTTAAAATTTTGTCAGCCTCATCGCCTCCATCTATGACTGTTGATTCGCCATCACGCTCCAAGGTTATGGTGTCGATTTTGTCTGAGAAGCTCGTTACCGGGCCTTCCTCATGAATGTGGACGTTAAGCGATAAAGAGCGTAGTGGCGGCAAAGCGTAGTGGCAGCTCTCAACAGAGTCCAGAAGTTCATATGCAAGCCCATTTGCGGATTCGTAGGCTAACACGTGGGCTAAGGGGAAAATGTCCTTTTCATACATGTAGGCTTGGACAATTGGCACATCCACGTTGTAAAGCTGATATTTCTCATATCCGCCCAAGCGGAGGATTTTCCTCGCGAAGAAGGCTGTGCGTCCATAATCGGTCATGCCTATTTCTAAAACCCTTTTCCTGGTTGCTTCCATGAAGTCTGCATACTTTTCAACGAAGCGGAAGTCTGCCACAGATTCGCTGTCGCTTATTTTTCGTGTCAGCTCTTCAAGGTCCGCTTGGTTGCCAGCCACATAAATTCTGTGCACGTAATTGTCGACAAGTTTTACCCGTTCACCATTCTCGCCGATAATCCAGATCCTCACCTGGCTTGGACCAGAAGGGTAAACGTCAAGGATCCAACCTTTTATCGCGTTAAACTTTCTGAAGTTGTTTCTCCAGTCGCTCAAGGCTCTCCTTAATCTCCATAATCTCCTTCTGCATGCTCAACAAAACACACATGAACATAGCCTCTGTTATGACCGGTCTCGTTGCCATTCCACCAGCAGAAGCATAAGCCCGACAAGCGTTCATCATTTTATCGAAGGCTTCAAGCTCCCTACCCCTCAAAGCCGAGCGGAAAGGCTCCCATCTGGCAATTTCCGCTTCTAACGCTTGCCTAAACGATGGGACTGTTCTGCCCACTCTATTTCACCTCCATAAAATCCGTCAAAAGAACATCGTCAGTTGAAATTTCAAGGCTAAACGGCTTTACCCTCGGATGATCCAGCAAAGAAAATCGCAATATTCTGCCACGCCTATCAATCTTAATCAAAACATTTGAACGCCCAAAAAGCGCAGCCTCAAAAAACACTCCACGCCTTGAACTCTTATCTGGAGTATATGTTGCCAAAACAATCTTTCCATTCTTTGAGGCAACCTCGGACAACGCAGAACATACCTTGACAAATAAGTCTTGGGCTTCAGTTTTCGGAATATCTCTATCCAAAAAAAGCTTGGATATTTCAGAGACAAAAACTAGCCTTGCATTACACTGTTCCAAAAAACTTGGAAGTTTCTCCAAGATTAAAGCAGACAATTGATAAGCTGTGAAAGCCCTTGAAACATAAATCCTCTCCAAAACGAAATGCGGGTCTAAACCAAAACTTCGGGCAATCTCGGCCGCAACATACGGATTAAAAATGTTGCCTCCATCAACAAAAACAACGTTTGAACCCAACCCGCCCATTTCAGCCGGCATCACACTGCGAACGCACAAGACAAAGCCAAACGGAAAAGTTTCACTTCCGCAAATAGCACCGAAATCTCCCCCCTCAAAACCCGGAAAAACATCATCAACTCCGCTAATGCCGAGGGAAAGACGCCTAACCCTTTCAGCCGACAAAACAGACAAAGACCAAACCACCAACAGCTGGTGAGAAAATAAAGACGTAAAAAGGGTAGATAAACATTTACACGAACAATAATTTCCTCACCGTGGAGAGATCAGTAAAAATGATAAGTTATGAACCCAACTGAGACAAAAATACATCAAAGAGCGGAAGTGTTCAGTTACACGTTATTAATGGAAGAAAATAGGGAGGAATTGTTGGTTGATGTGGTGAAAGGAATTTATTGGCAGCATGTGGTTTTGCTTTCTTCGGTTTTCTTTTCTTCAACTTTCTCTTCGGTCTTCTTCTTTCCCTTCTTAGGCATACACATCACCTTCCTTATCTTGAACGGAGCTAAAGCACTTCAGCTCCAAAATCGAGCCATGTATCATGTGCATAAAATTTTAGCCTTAAAGTTAAGATTTATTAGGTTGCTCATCTATGCTTTTAACGATTTTAAAAGGAGGCTTTAAAGGATATATACGCCAAAAGGAATGCCGCTCCTGATAGAATGAACGCGCATATGAAATTGAAGGTTTGGGCGATGAAAGGCCCTAAGTAAGCTCCCGCGGCGCTGCCTAAACCTATAAGGGCGTCGAATAAGCCTGCTTTTCCCGCTGGGATAAGTTCCATTGATAGAGAAAGGACGCAAACATGGTATAGGGCGTATGCAAAACCCATTAAAACTAAAACCGAAGCAAACAATGTCACTGTTTGAATGCTTAGAATAGTAAATATCGCTAAGAGAAAGGCTAGAATGCTCCTAATCATAACAATCTTTTGCAAATGCATCCTCTCTTCACGAACTTCAATTCTATTGCCTGCCAGAAAATAGCCTACTACTCCTGCACCTGAGTTTAAAACGTAAAGGGCGTAAACCGTGCTTGTGGCTAGACGCAAGTTTTGGGCCAGAAATATCGGTAAAGGTGTAAACAGCGTGCTTGTGGCAAATGCGAAAAGCACTAAACCTCCACAGAAAAGCGTAAGATTTTCTTCCGCTAGGTTTCCAGAAACATGCAATCCATCCAAAACTTTTGAAGCAACCGTTACACCTCTAAAAGCGAAATCTATACTCTTCTCTATACGCACTAGTCCCCGTTCAAAAATTAGCGGCGGATCGGAAACTAAAAATAGGGATAGGGCAAAGGCTAAAAAGTTTAAGCCACTACACAGCAATAAAGTTGCGTTTGAATTGAAATCGATTAAAGAAACAAACATCCCTAAAACCAGCCCTATAAGCCAGCCTATTTCGGTGAATCCCTCGTAAAAGGCAAATGATCTCTCCCACTCGTCACGCGAGTAAAGTTCAGCTATCAACACGTTTTTAGGCGGCTCATGTGCAACATGAAGAACAGCCATAACTCCATAAAGAATTATAAACAAACCTATGTCCCTTGTAAACGTGAAAAAGTATAGTAAAGCTGAAGATGCAAGAAACGAGATTAAGATGTAACGCTTATACTTGCCTCTTTTATCACAAACATAACCCCAGAAAAGGGACGCCGGAATAGCAAAAAGGGTAGCAATGGAAGCCATCAAACCCACATCAAGCAGGGAGCCGCCAACACTAACAATATACAATGGAAGGAAAATGGAAAGTAAGCCAAAAGCCATCTCATGAAAGAAGAACCCAACACGCCACATAGCCGAGAACTACCGTAAAACTCAACAAAATTTTCTTCATCACGTGCTCATATAACTATCAGCCATCATGGTCTGCAACGTTCTGATCGTGTTAGGCTTCTTTTGGTTTTGCGGCGTAAGCCCATATAGCCACTAGGATTAGTGCTAGAACCGCTCCAACTAAACCCGAAAGGATATATCTCACCCTAAAGATTTCAGGCAATATTTCTAAGAGTTTTGGAAGCACGTATTCAGCTGATAAGTCAGCTATGACGCCAGCTATAAACCCTAGAAAAGCTACAAACGCCAAGACTCTAAACCTTCCAGCCATTTCAAACCCAGCCTAGGTAAAGGCTTGTCAAGGCTCTTTTTTAGGCTTAACCTACAAGTTCATGTCTATTATCAATGAAAGCTTAGATTTGCCTTTCAATGGAAAACTAAACATTAAAAAAGTGTTTAACATGGCTGTATAGCCATGCATATTTTATGCATGTTAGCAATGCGTAAGAGTTGGCGCGTTAAACCTCGTCATTTGAGGATGGTAATATGTCTGAGAGATTTGTTAAGAAATGGGAGGGAAAGCATGCTGATCAACCATTAACTACGCGAATAAAGGAGACTGTTAGGCCGCCGCCACCCTTGAAGCCAAGGCTTGACATGGCTGTCAGACGCATTGAGCTGCAGATAAACAAGCTTGACCAGGCAAGCGAGAGGTTCAGCCAAAGGGACAAGTCAATATTCGCCAAAATTGTTGACGCTTATTCAAAACATGACATAGAACACGCAAAGGTATTCGCAAACGAACTGGCAGAAATAAGGAAAATGTAAAAAATGATAATGAACGCTAGGCTCGCGCTTGAACAGATTGTTCTAAGGCTACGGACAGTAACCGAACTTGGGGACGTCATAACAACACTAGCGCCTGCAGTAGGAGTTCTAAAATCCGTAAGAGCTGGACTTTCAAGCTTCATGCCAGAGGCCGACTCCGAACTAGGCGCGATAGGCGACATGCTAAGCGGCATAATAATGGAGGCTGGACAAACAACAGGCTTAACCATAAACTTTGAAACAGCCAACGAAGACGCCCAAAAAATCCTAACAGAAGCAGCCGCAGTAGCCGAACAAAAAATCAAAGAGAAACTTCCAGAACTTCCAGCAATACTTCCAACACCACCATCACCAGAAAAAATTCAAACACAGACATCCTAGCAAAAGCTTCTTTCAGCTAAAACATCCTTTTCCCGTTTTTATTATAGCCCTTTTAAACATTGAAAACCAGAGCGCAGTATCCAACAGCCAATGTCATTTAAAACCACTGCTCTGTTGAATCATAGCATTTTCTGGTTGGAGAATTCCCCCTTTAAATTTTGGAGGCAAAGTATAGGTAATAACCGCTACCGTGTAAGCGACTATCAAGCTTGGCTTCGCAATACGGATTACCGCTTTAGCAACGATATAAAAGCCACGATTAAGAATGCAACTCCAGCCCAGAATAGGCTTCCCGTTAGGAACCAAACTACTACAGCGATTATGGCAGCTGGCAGAATAAAAAGCAAAATTTTAACAACCAAAATAATTATGAGAATTCCCAAAACAAGCAGTATCAAAAGAAGTGCCAATTCATACACCGAAGGAAGCTGCATAAACAGAGATGACAAAGCCTGCACCTCATCCCAATTCTTTAGCTATTTAAAAACATTAAACTTTTCTTTCGGTTAGACTTGTCAATGAAAGAAAATAGGAAGAATTGTTGGTTGATATGGTGAAGGATTTTATTGGCAGCATGTGGTTTTGCTTTCTTCGGTTTTCTTTTCTTCGGGTTTTTCTTCAGTCTTCTTCTTTCCCTTCTTGGGCATAAGTGGTTCCTCCATTAACGTTGAAGGGAGCTAACGTGTTTTAGCTCCGATTTTGGAGCTACGCTTCGCATGCCTAAAAACTTTGCTGCTTAAAAGTTAGGTAGCTGCTTATTGTTTTAAAGGTTTTCAGTTCGTTTGAACTGATGATGCTTTGAACGCTAATAGGACTTTTGAGTCTAGGTTGAGCTGCATTTCGTTAAACGATTTTTTAGTTATTTGGACGGTGAATGTTTTTGTTGCTCCGACTTTTACCTTTAGCTTTACGATGTGTCCCATGTCTGATATTTGCACTATTCTGCCTTCAAACG
>CAZNKF010000029.1:0-10363 GCA_964573785.1 uncultured Candidatus Bathyarchaeia archaeon | reverse complement strand
ACCTAAGCACAGTTACAGGGGCTCTTCCAGAAGAAACTTCTTGCCAAATCTCCTCGAAACAGGTTACTTGCTCAGGGTACGGTTTTTTTATTTCAAAAAATTTACTAAAAACCAATTCAGCAAGTTGCTCAACTCCCATGCTCAATCTCCCTTAAATAGATTAATTTTATTTTCTTATTTTTTTTCTCTAGGAATTGGATACGGGTTACACCGTATCCTGCTGTTTTGTTTCCTCCTATGTTTGAGTATTCCGCGTATTTGGCCAGCATAATCGTCACCTTGTTCCATTCGCTTTCTAAATCTTTCATTTCGTAGGCGCACCAACCCATAAATCCCATAGCCTTCTTTTCCCGCATAACCGCTAATTTCGTTCCAAGCTTATAACCGCAAACCCCAACATTCTTGCCCAGCCACTCCTTATAAGCTAAAAACTGCTCCTTGCTGAAGCGTCTGCCATCGCTGAACCTGTTCCAAACACGCATCAACCCACAAAAAACCCTCACAGCATCAGGAAACATCCAGCGGTAACTGCTCCCCAAACACGGCAGGTAGGTAGGCGTCTCAAAAACAAGCTTAAACCGTTCAGCTGCTTGTGCTTCACGCTCCAAATCCTCATAGCTTTTACTCTTAATGCTTAAGGAAGCTATGCGAAAAACCGTGTCAAAAATCATAACAGTGTTCTGCCGCTCAAAAAACCTCAACACGTAACCAGCCAAATCATCCCGCAGAAACCTAAAATACACGCGACAAGGGTAAGCGGGATCCAAAACATAACCGTTTTCGACCCGCGAAACACTCCTAAAACGCAAAGGCGTAACACTGTAAGGCTTAGTAACATTCAACTCATGCAAAAAACCGGCCGCGCTTGGATCCACAAGCCTAACAACATGCAGCAACAAACCCCTAGCCACATGTCCAGTAAAAAACGGCAAAACCACACTTCCGTTGCTATATAACTCCAAACCAACCTCAACAGGCAATCAGGTCACTCACCAATGAGGATTCAACACACAGTCATAACAAATATGCTATAAACGTCAATTAAAACTTTAAAGAGTAGTTTCTGTTGGTTGCTGTTGATGGAAGCAAGCATTTTAAAATTCGTAAAATTCCTAGACTAGAGGGGTGTCCAATTTAGCGGTTTTCAGCCGCTTAAATTGTCCTTTTTGCTGGTATGAAATTCTAGAAGGGGTATTGGCTGTTTTTCAGGTCAAAAAATTATAGAGGGGTGGTGCTTTTGTGGCTTTTCGGCAAGCACAAATATGACTAGAAAGCCATTTGTGTTCAACTTTTTGAGAGGGAAAAGGAAATAAACGTTGAGGGATAAACCAGCAAAAGAAAGCCGCTAATCATCATTGAAAAAGGTGGAATGGTGTTGGAAGCTTCTATTAAACAGCTTGACGCCTTTTTTAATCCTAGGTCTGTGGCTGTTGTTGGCGCCACTAAAAAGATAAACAAGGCTGGACACGTCATATTCAAAAATTTTGTAGAAAACAAGAGGAGAGGCGTTTTCAGAGGGGAAATTTACCCAGTAAACCCCCATGAAGACTACATTTTAGGCTTCCAATGCTATCCAAAATTGACAAAAATTCCGGGGGAGCTTGAACTCGCCGTAATAGTTGTCCCAGCAGAAATTGTCCCAGAAATAATGGAGGACGCCGCGGCCAAGAGGGTTAAGGCTGTCGTCATAATTAGTTCAGGTTTTGGGGAAATCGGAAATCACGAACTGGAAAAGAGGGTCGTTGAAATCGCCAAAAAGGCTGGAATAAGGGTTCTTGGACCAAACTGCCTTGGAGTTTATGACTCCAAGACGGGCGTTGACATGCTCTTCCTGCCAGAAACAAAGGTTTTGACAACTGGCGAAGAGGTTGTTGCAACTCCCAGACCTATGAGGGGGAACATAGCCATAGTAACCCAAAGCGGAGCCTTCGGAGTGGCAGCCCTAGACTATTTGGCTGGAAGGCAAATAGGCGTAAGCAAATTTGTAAGTTTTGGAAACAAGAGCGATGTGGACGAAGCCGAAATGCTCCACTACTTATACCATGACGACGAAACCAAAGTGATACTGTTATATGTTGAAGACATCAAGAATGGGAGAGCCTTCATAGAGGCAGCCTCAAAAGTTACAAGAAAAAAGCCAGTAATCGCCCTCAAAGCCGGAAAAACAGAAGCCGGAACAAGAGCGGCAGCATCCCACACAGGCGCCATAGCTGGCTCAGACCAAATATACAACGCCGCCTTTGCCCAAACCGGAATCCTAAGGGTTAGGGACATGGAAGAATTTTTCGACGCAGCAAAAGCCTTCGTAATGCAACCGCCAGCCGCTGGAAAAAATGTGGCAATAATAACCGATGCTGGCGGTCCCGGAATATTGGCAGCTGACGAATGCGAAACACAAGGGCTGGTGGTTAAGCGTTTCTCAGAGAAAACCCTCCAAAAGTTCGAAAAGCTTAAGCGAGAGGGAAAACTGCCAAAATTTGCAACAAACCTTAACCCCGTGGACGTAACTGGTTCCGCCACATCAGAAATGTTTGAGTTAGCCACAGACATAGTTTTCCAAGACCCGGAAATTCACGGAATACTACTTCTTGGACTGCACCACACACCAGCACTGCAAGAAGACTACATAGACAGAGTTGCGAAGGTTGCCAGCAAATATGAAAAGCCGATAGTTGCATGCGACATTGGAGAAACCGAAATGGCACTGCACACACGCTCCAGATTCGAAAAGCTTGGGATTCCAGCATACTCCTCCCCAGAGGATGCAGCCAGAGCCATGAGCGCCCTCGCAAAATATGGACTATACTTGAAAAAGAAGGGCTACCTTAAAGAATATCTACGAAACTTCTTCAAAGAAAAACGCAAACAAGCCTAACAAGCCCCATTCAAGAACTATCTTAGCTTCCACTTCATCGCCATCTTTAAGCTTCAACATTTCCCTCAAATTTGAAGACGCAACAATTTCCAAAACATCCCCCCGGATAATTTTCTACACATGGCAAAACAACGGCGCATGCCACATTTTGCCTCCTAATATATGCTTCAAAAACACCTTCCACCACAGTATCCGGGCTCCGGCGAAATCTCTAAGGCTTTTGCATTTTCCAAAAGCTTCCTAACTTCCACAAAATCTCCAACCAGCCTTACATTAAGCGTCCCGGGATGAGGCTCAAAGCCAAGCTTTTCCCTTATCTGCCTTCTAACCAAAGGGAGCACAGTGAAATATGCACCTTCTCCAGAGCCGGAGAAGATTTTACCCTTCACGTAGACTATTCTTGCCTGTGCTTCTTTTTCTCTGGTTGTGGACATTTTGCTCCAGTTTTGGGCTTTATGTTTTCTCCTGCTCTTTCAGCCAGTTTGCAACCTTCCGGAACATGGGGTTCGACGACATATCTATAACTGGAACAATTATTTTCTCCCTAGTCTCGATTAGCGGCTGATATTTTGGCATAAGTGCGTACCCAACAAAAGTCCAGTAAACCCTCTTATTTTCGACAAGTGCCTTCGCAGCGGTTTCCGTTGTTGCCGGGAGGGGGAAGTATAGGAATACGACGCCTTCAGCCCAGTATAAGCCAGCCGTTTTTCCGCCAGCTATTATTGAGGCAAACCTTGCAATGTCTTCCGGCGATGCGAAGAAGTTGCGTTCCATAATGACTATTTCTTTGAAAGGTTCAAATTTGACGTCTACTTCAGCTTCAGCCATAACCATTTCGCCTTTCTGATAGTTTGTTGAAGGTTCCCTTTTAATCTTGCCATAAACCAGAAAAGGTTTATAGAGCGCAAAAGCTAAACCCATTCAACGCAAACCACGAGAGAGGGAGCAAAGCTTGGCTGAAATTCGCGTGGCATTGGTTGGCGTTGGCAATTCTGCATCAGCCCTAATCCAAGGAGTAGAATACTACAAGAACGCAAAGGAAGGCGAAACCGTCCCGGGACTAATGCATGTGAACTTCGGTGGATACCACGTCAGAGACATAAAGTTTGTTGCAGCCTTTGATGTGAATAAAAACAAGATTGGAAAAGACTTGGCTCAAGCCATATTCACAGAGCCAAACTGCTGCGCCAAATTCGCAAACGTGCCACCACTAGGCGTGAAAGTCTCACCGGGACCAGTTCTGGACGGAGTTGCAAAACACATGCGAGAGCCTTTTAATGTGTATGGCGAAGGCGAAGTTAAGCCGGCAGACGTTGCAAGCGTTCTAAAAGATGCTGATGCAGAAATCCTCATCAACTACTTGCCTGTTGGAAGCCACGATGCTACACGGTTTTATGCTCAAGCTGCTTTAGACGCTGGATGCGCCTTCATAAACTGCATACCAGAGTTTATAGCTTCAGACCCAGCGTGGAGCCGAAGATTTGAGGAGCATGGGCTCCCAGTGGCTGGCGACGACATTAAAAGCCAGCTTGGCGCAACCATACTTCACAGAAACCTTGTCCGATTATGCGTTGACAGAGGCGTAATCGTCGACGAAACATATCAGCTGAATTTGGGCGGAGACACAGACTTCCTAAACATGACTGTTGAAGAACGCCTAAAAACAAAGCGCATAAGCAAAACAGAAGCCGTTAAAAGCCTAGTGCCCTATGACCTGCCAACCCGCATAGGACCATCAGACTACGTGCCATTTTTGGGGAACAAGAAGATATGCTACATATGGCTTAAGGGGAGAAAATTCGGAGACAGACCCCTAACAATAACCGTTAAACTCGAAGTGGAAGACTCACCAAACAGCGCCGGAGTAGTCATTGACGTTATAAGGGCTGTAAAACTGGCATTAGACAGAAAAATAGCTGGACCCCTAATAAGTATATCATCATACGCCTTCAAACACCCGCCAATACAGGTCCCAGACCCCACCGCAAAAGAGTGGGTGGAGGAATACATTAAGGGCATACGAGAACACTAAAACTGAAAGATTTTAGCCAAGCTTGTCCAAAACAGAAAGAACGCTACAAATGGCTGAAATCCATCTTAAGTAGGCGTTTAAGGCTGCCCGCAAAGCCACAGTGTCCCTCGCCTCAACAGCCAAAACCAGAAAAGCATTCTCAACTTTTAAATCTGCCTTAGAGCGAGTTGTAGCTGGTTTGGCGGCTTCCGGCATAAGAGCCTCATAAACTATTTCTTGAACCCGTTTTGAGGGAAGCTTTAAGCGGACAACCGCTTTAGCCTTCATGAACCGTCAAGTCCCATATTAAATGGGATATTCTCATTCTTGGACCTATTTCCACATTTTCTGGGAGAAGCCTAAAAGTTGTCACTATCTCACCAGCTGGATTTGTGGCGATTAGCATTATGGCATTATAGCCCCCATGCTCGTCTCCGCGAGAAATTATTGGGATGCCGAAGAAATCTGAAAGCGCCTTTTCAAGCCTAATAACCTCTTGGGATGGTTTCGGTGAAGCCGCAACGGCAACGGTTTTTATCCTTCTTCCCTTTGGCATTGTTTGAAATTCTCTGCGAAGCTTTACACTCCTCAAATATACTAGGGGCGGTGTTGGCTGCAACTTGCTGTCCACATGGTAAAGCTCTATTTTCCCCGGTCCGCCCTTCCATCTGTCAATAATCACAACTTTTTCTGCGCCAAGCTCTAGGGCTTTTGCCGCCAAGCCTTCAAGGCTTAGTTTTCCACGGTTTATCCTCAAAATGTCTGGAAGCGTATGTGAAAGGTCTTTGCATAAGGCTCTTATACCCTTTGTTGGTCTCCGCGAGGTGGTTAAAAGTATCAAGATTTCAGCCTATTCTTCTTCGGATGCTGTTGAAGCCTCAACCTCTTCTACTGGAGCCCCCTTAGCAACACGCTTAGCCACAACGCCAAGCTTTGTCGATGGAGTGTAGGCTCCGCCAGTGAAAGTGAAGCCGCATTTTCTACATTTCCATACGCCGACACTCACCCGCTTAACCCTTGGAAGCCCGCATTGAGGACATTTGTGGCTCTTCTTCATCTCGGCAACTATCTTTATGTAACGCTTTCTAACGGTGGCTCCGTATCTGGGTCCTAAACCTCTAGTTGGACCAACCTTCTTTGTTCTTTTCCCCACCCTTTTCACCACTCTAGCTTCTTCCTAATTTCCGCGGCTTTTTCTCTGGCAACTTGAACAGCCTCAAACACTTGTTTTGGCGTAAAGTATCCGCTTCCACCCTTCTGAACCGCGCAGATGTTGCCATCATCATCTATTGTTATGGTTAATCTGGCATCCATTATTTGCTCCTCTTCAAGCCATGGGTCCACAACAAGTTTATCATTTATCTTTGCAAAAGTAACCGACACTGGATGTCTTCTAACAGGAAGCGCCGTATAACCAGACTTAATTTTAATTTCACCCTCTTCAACTTCATAGTTAAACATTTTTGTATTAAGCAGTGCAGCCATCGCGGCTAATGATGACGCATCAATCAGGTTTCCATCATGGTTAAGCACGTAAATGTCCACAAATATAACAAAGACTTTTTTGCCAGGTGTTATGCAGAGTTTTTCCAGCCCTATGGCTTTTGACTCCCTTATCCCTCGGTCTACAACCCTTGCCAACTCAATTGAATTTTCATCCGGCGGTCCGGGTTCAAAGGTCGGCGACGCCAAGGGCACAAGTTCAGCGTTTACTGTTAAGACCCCCTCGTTGGGCATATCTGGAAACGGCTCGCCAGTTTCAATTTTAACTCCAGCCATAACCTCTGTTTTCCCGAGAAGAACTCTTGCAGAGCCTTCAGCCCTTTCAATTATTCCCTGCTCCACTTTTATCTCTCTATAGTCATTTAAGCCTCTGCCGTCAAGCCTCTTCCCCTTGGCGATTAATTGGGCGATTTGCTTCTGTTTTACACGGACAACTATTGTTGACATTACTCTTCAACCTCCTTAACGCTTACATATTTTGCTTTTAAGGCTTCCTTCTGCATGGTGTAGATTTTCTTGCATCCCTCAATGGCAAGGTTAACGGCTTTCTCAAACTCTTCTGGTGCCAAGATTCCATCCATCTGAAGGAGTGTTATAACGCTCAAGTTTGGCATGTAAGCCACCGGAACATCCGCAGAGCCAACCTTATCCTCAACATCCATCAAATCCAAGACTATCGTGTCCTCAATTTTTCCAGCTGAGCACGCGACCACTAGGTCACGCATAGGTATTCCGGCATCTGCCAATGCCAGAGAAGCAGCTGTTATGCTCGCGCATCTCGTGCTTCCATCAGCCTGCAAAACCTCAACAAAAACGTCTGTAGCTGTGCGCGGGTAATACTCAACGAAGATGGCTGGTTCAATAGCTTCCCTAATAACCTTTGACAGTTCTATTTCTCTCCTGGATGGTGCTGGTGATTTGCGTTCTTGCACAGAGAACGGCGCCATGTGATAGCGGCATCTCAGAACCATTCGGTCAGGCAACGCCATGTGTTTGGGATGCAACTCTTTTGGACCGTAAACTGCGGCTAAAATTTTGTTTTTCCCCTGTTCAATGTAGGCGGAACCATCAGCGTTTGATAAAACTCCAACTTCAATTTTTATTGGTCTAAGCTCGTCTGGCTTTCTTCCATCAAGCCTTAAACCCTTCTTATCAATTAATTTTTCAGGTTTCTGACTCATTCTTAACTACCTCCTTTCTTCTCTTTTTCCTTTTTAATCATCTGTAATATGCGGTCTGTTAATCCGGTTGTGTGGGATTCCTCCTCAATCTTGTGGATCGCCATCATCGCCAGCTCCTCGTCTTCCAGATTTTTTCCAGTGATTAGTATTATTCCATTATGCCCCAATATTATATGGCATCCAGTCTCCTGTTTTATCATGGATATCATTGAACCTTTCTTTCCAATGACGCGGGGAATTTTCGTAGGCGTTATCTTTACTATTTGCCCACGGGTGATTTTTCCAAGTCCGGGTTCATCCACGCTTAATTGTGGGTTGTGGGTTCTGTCATAGGAAACTATTTTTGCCACAACAAGGTCTCCAACGTCCAGCACTTCGGTCAATTCGTTCTTCTGCGGTTTGAACGGCCTGTTAAGTACGTCGGAAGCCCTTAACATGGCTAGGTATGGTGCATTTATGTCAACAGTCCACCCGCTAAATCCAACTTCAACCACCGTTCCTATGACCGTGTCGCCTACCCTTGGGATGTAGAAAGCCCTTAATGCAACAACACCTACCTTCTTATCCTCGTACTCTACAAGTCCCACTCTTGCGGCATAAATTCTGTTATCTTCTTTATACGTGTTTTCGCCAGCTATGTAGTCACCTTCAGCAAGCAAGTCGCCGGGAGTCGCAATCTGTCTCCTTTCGAAAAATGTCGGCATAGACACACACTCAACAAATTTAACCATAAATTAGGATACTACTTTCGCCTCAGCGTTTCCCTTAGTTACTTCTCCAATTTTCTCGAGAAATGGCCCGTAAAGGCCAGCTGGCATTTCAAGGACTCCGTGCCATGAGCCGTCAGCTCGCCATTCCTCACGTTTTATTGTTCCGAAGGCTTTCAGCGTTCCATAAGCTCTTGCAGCGTATTCAGCTGGTATGTGCACGCTGACGGAAACTTGTTCCATTTTGAGGGGCAGAATCTGTCTTAGCAGTTTTATTATCTCTCTTGCCTGCTCCTCTGTGGGCTTAAAGGGGTCTATTGAATAGTGAATTTGCTCCATGGCTTGCTCAATACGCAGCGGCGGATGCGGAAGATTCGTCCTAGGGTCTACACACTGCCTTGATATGAAGGCTATTATTTGCCTCCGCTTCTCCTCAATCATTTTTCTGCGCTGTTCCGTTGTGAGCTGCAATGTTCCCTTTTTTATGATTATGTCTGCCACTTTAAGGGAGTCCGTGGTGCCAAAGGCTTTGCGTATTGCCTCTTCAGAAACTTTTGTGCCCTTACTCGCGTCTGAAAATATTGTTTCTGCAACCAAGACCTCTGTTATTGAGGATATTTTGCCCATGCGGTAGTCAAGCGCCTTATCTGGTTTAACTAGAACCTCGAAATGCTCGTTATCCTTTGTGATACGGGCAACTGTATATTTTTCACTCATCCCCTCTTCACTTGCCTGAAACAAACTTCTTTACATATCCCTCAACTTTCTCGTCGCCGAGCATCTCCATCTTCTTTGTCGCTGATGGTATAACTGCAACCTTTATCCTTGGTGGAAGCTGCCTAGCCTCGAGAGCCTTAACCAAACATTTTACTGCAAGCTTTACGGCATCTTCAAGGCCCATGTCCTCACGGTACTCTTCCTTCAAAATGTTCATCACAGTTTCTCTTCCAGCGCCAACAGCAGTAGCCTTATGCCCCTTATATGTCCCGCTGGGATGCGTTATGAAAAGGTGGTTCCCTGTTTTGTCAACTCCTCCAAATATGAGCGAAACACCGAAGGGTCTGACGCCGGCGTGCTGTGTGTAAAGCTGTTGTATGTCGCATATGCGTTTAGTCACAACCTCAACATCTATAGGCTCATCGTAAGTCAATCTATTACTTTGCGCATAAATCCTCGCCTGATCTATCAAAACCCTAGCATCGGAGCTTAAACCAACTATTGCTGCGCCAATATGCTCATCAATCTTAAAGATCTTCCATGAAGAACCGGTTTCTTCAAGAAGCTCAACTGTTTCTTCAGCCCCCAAAACAACACCCTCAGAACACTTTATCCCCAAAATTGTCGCTCCACGGTTAACAAGTTCCATGGCGTACTCAACTTGGAAAAGCCTTCCATCTGGTGAGAAAACGGTTATGGCACGGTCATATGCTCCTGGAGCTGCAAACACTGACATCAATATCAACCTCACATTTTACGCTAACTAAACACTTGCAGAACACTCATATAACAACTTAACTAAAAACCTTTTCCTAAGTCTTTTTTACCTTTTCCTTAGTGGTCTGTTTCTGTACCTATTTTCTTTTTCTAAAGAGCATGACATCGTTGTGATGGCATACATACTCGAACCCTGCTTGAATTAGATCCTGCAGGAAAATATTACAGTCACGACTTCTGGGAAACGACGTCCATGTATGCCGTGTGTTTTCCGATTATACCGACAAAAAGTTCATATCAACAAACGAGTATACAACATGGATGTATAGCAGATGAGTTAAGATTTTTCTATTAGTCATCGTTAATGGAATAGGAAGACATAACATGATAACACTTGACGCCAATCATCTTTTTAAATATCTTATTCAGATTCAGATAAATTTGATGTGCTGAACAGTAATTTGGTTTAACGAGGTGTAGGGCGTCCTGCCGAAGGGGAGGGAAGTTTTCCCCAAACCGACAGAGGACACCCCACACCTACAATTTTTAAATATAGATTTTATTTTATATCAGTTTCGTTTTAATATTTTGAGAATAGGCTATGTTTTTTACGTTTTAACTGCCATGAGCGCTCGAGCCCTTCCGGTAGAAT
>CAZNKF010000028.1:5534-12496 GCA_964573785.1 uncultured Candidatus Bathyarchaeia archaeon | reverse complement strand
CTCCGAAGAACCGCTTCATATCCTTCTTGAAAGAGGGCAAACCATGGTGCATCTCAAGGGAACGCGTTTGGGGCGCCCCACTGCCAATATGGGTTTGCGAAAAATGCAGAGCAAAAACGCTTATAGCAAGCAAGAAAGAGCTTATTGAAAAAGCCATAGAAAAACCTCCGCCAAACTTTGAACTCCACAAGCCATGGATAGACAGAATAGGAATAAAATGCGAAAAATGCGGGGGCACAATGCACCGGGAACCCTTCGTAATAGACACTTGGCACAACAGCGGGGCATCACCATACGCGAGATTCACAGACGAAGAGTTTGCAAAATACGTGCCAGTAGACTTCCTAACAGAAGGCATAGACCAAACCCGCGGATGGGCAAACTCGCTTCTGCTGGAGCATGTGATACTGACTGGGAGGGCTGAAGCCCCCTACAAAGCTTTCCTATTCCAAGGCTTAACCCAAGACGCTAAGGGCAGAAAAATGAGCAAAAGCCTTGGAAACATAATAGAAGTAAACAAACTCTTGGAAAAGGCTTCAGCAGACGTCTGCAGATTCTACCTACTTCGGAAATGCTCCCCAATAGAGTTTATGAACTTCGACCTAAACGAGATGAACCGCAGACCATACCAGGTGCTGGCAATCCTATACCACCTCAACAGATTCTTCCTACAGAACGCAGAATACGACAACTTTAACCCGCAGAAACATACATTTGAATGGGCAAAAACCAACGGGTTACTCAAAAAACCAGACTTGTGGCTTTTATCAAAACTTCAAAAAACAATAAAAGATTATACCACTAGGCTAGAAAAATGTGAGTTTAACCTTGCACTAGCAGAACTTGAAGAGTTCATCGTCGAAACAGTAAGCCGCCTATACGTGCCAACAATCAGAAAAGAACTATGGACAGACGACCCGGAAACACTGAACCGAAGACTAGCCATATACGCAACCATATGGCACACCCTAAAAACAGCAGTAGCCCTCTTCAACCCAGTCACGCCATTTCTAAGCGAAACCCTATACCAAAAAATCTACAGGCACCTAGACCCAACACTGCCAGAATCCGTCAACTTCGAAGACTGGCCCAAGCCAAAGGAAGAATTGCGCGACAAAACCCTCGAAGAAGACTTTGAAACACTAATGAAATGTGTTTCACTGGTCTATTCCGCAAGGCAGTCGGCAAAAATAAAGCGTAGGTGGCCCCTACGAAAAGTTGTCGTCGTGGCTCCGGAGAAAACACGTAAAGCCCTAAAAAGCCTAAACGAGATTTTCTTAGAACTTGCAAACGTTAAGGAAGCCGAATACCTCCGCGAAGCACCGGAACACGTTAAAACCGAAACCGGAAAGTGGGCTTCAGCCACAGAAAAAGACACAAGCGTATACCTTCATGTCCACCGCGACGAGAAACTTCTAGGCGAAGGACTAATGCGGGATATAGCCAGAAGAGTCCAATCCTTAAGGAAGGAGTTGGGCTACGTGCCAACAGACATACTAAGCATAGTCCACATAGCCGGGCTGGACGAAGAAAGCATAAAACTTCTACAACCATATTTAGGCGAGATGGCGGAACTTGTCCGCTCCAAAAAAGTCCAAATGCACACAAGCCGAGAAGCCCAAGCAGAATGGCATGAATACCCATTAGACGAAAAGAAAATCTACATCGCAATATCCTAACATTATGACGCCGAAATGAAAACGGGTGAAAGAACATGGACAAAAAAGAGAAAATAAAAATCACATTCGAATCCGGGACCTCAGTTACATGCGAAATCATTTTTAACGAAAACCCAAAAACCGCAGAAGCCCTAATAAAGGCTTTACCCTTCAAGTCAAGAGCAGAATTTTGGGGAAAAGAAATCTACTTCGCAGTCCCATTCCAAATAAGCATAGAAAAAGCAAAAGCCATAGTTGATTACGGCGACGTAGCCTACTGGCCTGAAGGACCAGCACTATGCCTATTCTTCGGCCCAACCCTTTCAAGCCCATCACCAAACATAATAAAGCCCTACAGCCCAGTAAATGTTATAGGAAAAATCCTTGAAGACCCAAAAACCCTCGAAAAAGTGAATGAAGGCGAAAAATTAAGAGTTGAAAAACTCTAACGAGGCAATATTCCAACAATCAAGTAAAAGCGAAAGTCCTAAATCCATAATTATCCCGGAAAATTGAAGCGGGCCGGTAGTTCAGCTGGTATGAACGCCCGACTTGCACTCGGTTTTTGCGGTTCTTTTGGTGAAAAGAGTTTAAATTGGGAAGCTTATGCTGAATGGCTTTGTAAAAACTTTTCTGGTAACTATGCGAGGGATTTGCTGAATTATTCTAAGCGTTTCCATCATGTTTTGTTTAGCAGTGAGGCTTCAGAATTGCTTAGGCTTAGTGATGGAGTTAGAAAGATGGCTTTGGCTAGCCTCAGCAATTTAGCTAAGTTTCTGGGAAAATATGAGGATTGGAAGCGGATTGTCAAGGGGTATGGCTTAAAGTGGAGCTGTGGGAAAAGTGAGCTTTTCATTATTTCAAGGATGGCTAACACGGAGAATAATGGAGAAGTTCTCGAGTGGGTTAGGCTTGTTAAGGCTAAGATTCCACAGCTTAAGGTTTTCTTAGACTTCATGGTTCTTAGCGGTTTAAGGCTCAGGGAAGCTGTGAATTCATGGAATTTAATCATAGATTTGGCTAAACAAGGAAGGCTTAGCGAATACTATAATGGGGAAAGGGAAGCGTTAGAACATTACAAGTTTAGGGCTTTGTTTATGCGGAGAAGCAAGAAATGTTTTGTAACGTTCATTCCAAAATGGCTTATCGAGGAAATCAGCAAACAAGAGAAGCTAACGCTTTACCAAATTAGCAATTGGGTTAGGAGGGATAAGAAACTGAAAAGCCGATTTCCAGATTTGCGGGAATATTACGCTACGGTTATGACTAAATGGCTTAGCCAAAGCGAAATAGATTTCCTTCAGGGAAGGATTAGCGGAAGCGTGTTCATGCGGAACTACTTCAACCCAGCGTTAATAACGGATTTACGTGAAAGGGTTTTCAAGGGCCTTGTGAAAATCCAAACTAAACTTTAACCCCCCCTCCCACCTTTATATAGGGGATACATAAGTCAACATGCTTTCATGATGGGGGCTCTTTTTAGGGGGTGTAGTGTATTTTGACTGAATCAGCGTATAAAGATATCAGCCACTACGTTCGGGTGGAAGTTTGGCTAAAGAAACCATGCCCGAACTGTGGAAGTAACAAAGCGATTAGAGTGGCGGAAACAGGCGAAATTTGCTGCGCAAAATGCGGCCTTGTTTTAGACGTTGTGTAGCCTGAGGCAAAATGGAAAAAGCGGATTTTAGAATTGTTTTCTTCAGCTAACAGCTAACTCCTTTAAACTACGAATCAAGTCTGGATTTAACAGCAGCGACTCCTCAATTGCCGACTCTAAGGCTGCCTCTTTTTTGGCTCGTTTTACAGCTTCTTGAAATTCTCGCTGTGCTGTTGACATCCCCGACGCTTTAACCAGCTCCTCAAGCATGCTAGCAAGCGTTAGTGTTTGGTTGATTGTTCCGTCCCATGTTTTTTGTTTTTCTTCTAGGCTGGGGAGATTCCTAAGTTTCTGCTGCAAAGTTTCAATTTGCTGTTTAAGCTCCGTGATTTCAGTCCACTCCCGCAATTGGGCTTTTATGTTTTCAAGTTTTTCGATGAGGGCTTCACGTTTCTGTTCAGATATTGGATTGGCGATTATTAGGCCTTCGCGAGCTGCTAGGGCCTTATGCTCTGGATTATAGGCATTAAGTATAGTAAACATCCGCCCGTTAGAATCTACGATGCCTGCTTTGTATGAGCCTTGACTGAAATTTATGAATGCTGGGTGCCCTTGAGGCAAATCGACGGCTCTTACCCAACGTTTCGGTGTAATTTCAAGGTAAACGTCGAAGCCTAACTGCACAAGCGCGTCCTGAGGCTTACTTGAAGCTTTAAGCTGCACTCGACTTACATCGCCATAAGCCACAGTAACATACCTCATTTTGCAATCACCTCCTCTTTATTTAATTCCAACTTCAGCCGGTAAAAGAGTTGAACCTTGAATCACGCTTTTTACGATTTGCATAACCGCTTCTGCAGTGATGCCAAACTCTGAAGACTTCTCTACGGGCTTAACTTCAACGCCCAAAATTTGAACAATACCATATTTATTCATATGGATTCTTTGAGTTATCTCGCAAACCTTCAAGTTCTCATCAATAGCCCTAACGGTTACAGTTGAAACGGAAGTTTTGTTGTCGAAGGCTAAAGGCAAACTTTGCAGAACATAGTAGGGTTTGCCTTCAACGGTTATTGCTGGTGAAAACCGCGCATCAGCCATAGCTTTTAAAGTTTCACGCCATTTTTCCGCTAAAGGCTTTAACTCCTCTGGAATTTGTTCTAGTGACGGCTGCTCCTCTGAACCGTCAGGCAAACGCTGCATAATGGCTTTCTGGATTTCTGGAGGCTTAACAACCTTGAATCGGGCGGTTCTCTTAAACGTTCAAATCACCTCCCTCAGTTTTTACAGTGAATGAGAAACCATTCTTGGAAGGTTTTAATCTGTAACGCTGCAGCACAGTTTCAAGTTTACGCCCAGCAAAAACGTCAACTATCGCCTTCATGAGAAAAGCTCTGCCTTCGTAGCCCTCACTTGGCGGATAAACTGAATCTTCAGATTCAAACCAGATGCTGAGAATAGTTAACAAATGTTCAATGGTGAGGGGCTCACGGTTTGCAGTTAACAAAACAAGTTTATCGTTCGGCCCTTTTTTGCCTTGAACAACCTCAAGTTTAACCATTAAGCCCACCTCCAAACGCCCTCGGAACTGCTGAAAACTTCACCATTTTCGGTTAAACGTTTAAGTAAAGCTTCAATGTCTTTTGTCTGCACGCCCTTACGGTTAAACCAATCGTAGAACTCAACATTATTGAAACATTGAGGATATGCAGCCTTAAACTCTGCAACCAACTGAAACACTAAACTATTTTGTTTTGGGGGTGCGGGTGAACTGTCACCCATCAAACTATTTTGTTCAGGGGGTGATGGTGAACTGTTACCCTCACCCCCAGAATAAAATATCTCCATCAAGTTAAACCTTGACTGACGCTTATCCTTCTCGTCTGTGCTTTCTGTTAGTAGCCCTGCAGCCGCCAAGTTTTTAAGTGTAACTCTCGCCTTCATATAGCCTATAGGCTTCCTGAAAACTTTAAAGTAAAACTTTTGGAACTCGGTTATGGTGAAGCTTTCCACGTTTTGTTTCCGCCATGCTTGATATACCTCGAAAAGTTCTGGTGAAATGCCTAACTCGTTCGGTTCGCTGATTTGCTCGTAAAGCTTAAAGCCGACATCCAAATCTTCATCGGTTACAGCAATACTGTCGCCCTCTCGGGGCCTATGCATGTAATTTAGAAGGGCGTAAGCCTTAATCAAGGCTAATAGTCGGCTGACATCTCTAGTGTGTCTTGGCTGAAGATATTGCCTTTTCAGACGAAAACGAGTTAAAATTGCCTCTCTGAGCGGTTTGGGTATAACAATATTTTTTATTCCAGCCGTTTTTATTAGTTCAACACGGTTTTTTAAGAAAACCCTTGACGGTTCCGATTCCATATATTTTGTAAAAGCTTCCCTATCACCTTCACGTTCTAGTTTCAGGATTAACGAGGCCCAAAGTTTTTCTTGTGTCTTCTCTGGAGATAACAAAAGAAGCCTTGTTTTCTCCTGTTCATTCATGGATTCGTTTGCGCTGCAAAAAACAACTGTCGGGTAACCTTCAACGACAACGCGTTTTGTTTTTAACCCCATTTTCTCATTTCTATCAGTTATACGCACTTCAATGACGCGTTCGTCATGGCTTAATAGTGGGCGAAGCCTTTCCAACAGCCCCGCGTGTGGCATATCCAAGAAGATTAACAGTTTCCTCGCCAAGTTCACGTGTATTTTAACACGTTTAAAGCCCTCAAAAGTTTCTTCAACTTCTACGCGGCCCTGCTCATGGAAAAAACTCGTTGGTGAAACATAGCCAAGCTTTATGACATCCTCGCTTGGAAAATACCAGCTTAATTCTAATGGGATGTAACTTTTGCCTGTGCTTGACTCCGCAAGGAACCCTACGTTAATCTGTTCACAATCGGTATATGTTAAAAGCATCGATAGAAAACTAATCACTTTGTTAGGGCCATCATGTTTAATTGTCGTGTCTAAGATTCTCTGCAGTTCGTCTATGCTGAGAGCCCTTTCCAATCTTTTGAGTTTGGCTGCCAATTCGGTTTTGGTGGCTGCTAAACCTTCAATCTCAATTTTCTGCAAATCGTCCGTTATGCTCATGTATGCGCCCCTCGACTAACACTCATCCCAAACGTATGGCTTACAGCGGTTCTTGTATTTGGGTGCGAAATAGAATAGTTGAGTCACGTTTCTACGTTTTTTCTCAAGCAACCATAGGAACGGGTGAGTTTTCAAAGCATCCCGTGCCCCGCAACTTCGGCATTGTAAATTAAAGATGATTCTGCCATCGTCGTCGATTATAACGGCGTAGATTCTGCAATGGCCATAGTAGGGCGGTTTCTCCTTGCATGGCCGATGATAAAACGTGAAGTAGTCAGTCCCAACATAGTGTGGCAGAAACTCCTCCGTGCACTTGCCATGACGCAACAAAACCTTAGGCATCGTTTTCACCCTTTCAAGGGCTTTGAACGCACCTCTGAAACAGCCATGTAGTTTCTGCTGAGCCGCTGAAAAATCACTCTCGCGGTTGTTTTACCTCTAATATATTCTCCAATTTGCTTATAGGCTGATTTCGTGCCCCTGCACACAAAAACGAAGAAAAAATTTTCTTCAGGGCTTGAATCCGCTGAGCCCTCAGCCTCTTTAACATTTTGAGGCTCAACGGTTTTTTGTTTCAAAATTTCCGTTTTACTTCACCTCGTTTTTCGGTTTTTCTCCAG
>CAZNKF010000028.1:0-5524 GCA_964573785.1 uncultured Candidatus Bathyarchaeia archaeon | reverse complement strand
CCGAGCCTAACGCTGGAGAACCGTTAGGCTTGGGCCACCAAACTAAAAAAGGGGGTGACTATGCCGAGTTTTTTAAGCCCTCACGAATTAAGCTGCGAACAGCCTCGCTAAACGTTGAATATGCACCTTCATCAACGAGTTTTCTGATTTGTTCATACAATCTTTTAGGCAATGACACTTCAACAGCGATTTTTTCCATGCTTTTCACCTCCCATAAAAAGTTTAACTGTAAGTTGTTCGCCCCCACAAAATTAGGGGGTTCCTTCCCCATTAATTATAGCTAATAACAGATATTATTCGTGAAAAGCTCCGGAAATATAAGTGTTATGTTTTCTTTTTTCTTAATAAAGCGCGCACATAAAAATCAGAAAAAGAGAGGGGGCGTTACGGCAAAGCTTCATTCCCGCACCGTGGACAAACAAAATATTGGCCTTCGGGGCGGTTCACAAGCCTCATCGCGTTCAAACACCTATTACAGACTTTTGCCATACCTTTCACCTTTCCACAATTCTATAATGCTATAAACAAGTATTTAAACATTACGTAAATATGAAAAACCTTAAATACAGCATTTTCCCTAACTTAAAATAGGTGAAAAAATGGGAAAACTCGTCGTAATAATAGACGACAAACTTGAAGAAAAACTTAGGCGCTTCATAGCTCAAAAGTATCCGACAGAAACCTACGGTAAAATAAAACGGATAATTGAAGAAGCCTTAACTGAATACCTTCAAAAACTAGAGGAAGCCTAAAAATGCAGGCGCTAAACCATCCGAATAGTTCCACGTGGAACTTTCCACGTGGAAAGCAAATCGCAAGACACAATAAATCAGCCACGAAAACCACAGTTTCGCTTTACCTAAGCAAAAACTTAGTGGAAAAAGCCAAAAAACAAGGATTAAACCTTTCACGAATTTGCGAGGAAGCTCTTTCCTCAATATTAAGCTATTTGGAAGCTCAAAACTGTGAAACAAGCAAAACCGAAAGCTCTAAATTTCTCGGTGAAGCCTCTTTTCAGAAAGAGGGTTCAGGGGCCGGTAGTTCAGCTGGTATGAACGCCCGACTTGCACTCGGGAGGTCGCGGGTTCAAATCCCGCCCGGTCCACTCCCTATCAGAAACTACGTTTCCGATACCTTCCTCTTTTGCTGAAAGCATTTGAGTTTGGTTTCGTATTTTTGATAGTGTTTGTTCTATGCCTTCAATGTAGATTTGAAGCAGGTTTTCAACAGTTCTGCTTAAGTTAAGTCCGATTTGTTGTGCTTTTTCTAAAAGCTCTTTTTCTATTCGGATTGTTGTTACAGCTTTCATAAGACTCGCCATATATCAGTTGATATATAAGAATATTTAACGTTTACTCTCTCCATGTTTACCGTAAATTACTTCAAAGAATTTTTAAACTGAATAGGGTTAACAAAGTTTGGTGTTCTAAATGGAAAAGCGAAAGCGTATCTATGTTCCAGAAACGGTCTATCTTGAGCTTAAAGGTTTAGCGGATGCTAAAGGCATAAACGTTGATGACTTGGCGAATCAACTTTTAGAGAAGGAAATGATTAAGCGTTAAGCGTTTGTGCCTAACGCCTTCAGCTTCCCCATCTTTCTGTGCCATAAGGCATCAAACTTTAGATTTATCAAGTTTTGTTTAACTCCAAATAATCCCCTTCAAACTCCCCACCCACCCGCCTCAAAACATAATCCCTACACCTAACATTAGGACAACCATCACAACAACCCAAAGGCAAACTACCAACCAAAACATGCTCATCGCTCAAAGCACAATAAAACCGCTCAACCCCACCACCCTCCTCAACATACTCCACCCTCGCCCTACGCACACGCCTAACATACTTCACAAAACTCGGATACACGTTGATAGTAGTAGGTTGTGCCACACGCTTGTTTTCAACTGAAAGTCCAACTGTTAATGCTAACAGTAGGTTCTCCAAAATCTCGCATGTGCTAAGTCCTTTCGCCGAAACCGCCTTTTTAAAAGCTTTCCACAAACCCTCGTCTACACGTATACTAGTATGAACACGACGCCCACTCCGTAATATGTGGCACACTTGACTACTATCGTTTTGTTGTGTTTGGTTGTTTGGGGATAAGTTTTTATTTTGTTTTGTTTGTTTGTTCATTGAGCAGTTTGCCCTGCTCTCTTTTTTTGTTTGTGATGTTATATTTGGTTGATTTCACTTTGAAGCTGGAATGTTGTTTTCTTTATGAATGTGAAAGTATCATTTACATAATGCAAAAATTATGTTTGAAAAATATGTTTTAAAGCAAATTTTCCTTTACGTTTGTAAAAAATGTGAAGGTTAAGCTTGGAAAAACTATATTGAAAAGATGGTATGCTTATTTCGTTTCAAGCTTTTTATTTAATTCCTCTTTCAGATAACGCCTTATCGCTTCTCTCACGACATCGCTTATCGTGTATAAATCCCTATCTGGATTAACTAAACTCTCGAGAAGTTTCCTCTGTGTTTGGGTAACCTTAACAACTAACACTTCTTTAAAGGGTTCTCTCTCCATAGGTTTGTCCCATAATGTGAATGTGTAATACCATATTTAAACATTATTTGAACATACCGATAATACATCCTCACATCACCTTGAGTGAGGTGTTTAAGCGGTTAAACGATGTGATGTTTTAATCAAAAACTATGTTAAAAGTGCCTGATAACAAATCGGGAACTCTCTCACATCACATACGTTCCTTTTTCACGGTTTGTCTTTCCAGAAGTTTAACTATGCTTTTCCTTAATAATCTTTTAGCTTGTTGTGGATGCGATAAATGAAACTGTTTCATAATATTGGTTAAGCTTCCATTTGCATAGAGCTTTAAAACCTTAACATAATCTTCATCGCTTACATTTATTCTTATTTGCGGTTCATCATTTTCTTTGAATTCCAAATTATCTTTTATCCATCGTAGATGTTGCATTTCTTTCAGAATGAAAAGGATGCTGACTATCCACAATAAAGCTGAAGCATAATAAAACAGTATATTACTAATTGACAATACCATTAGGAGCATTCCTAAATTAAACGTGAACATTGCCAGAAACAGTTTTAGAAAACCGTCAAGAAAATACTCATTAATATTTGCCATTTCGTTACCACTTGCCAAGCAGTGAACCGATGAAATAGATTATTATTCCGCAGACAAACACGAATGGGATTAAACCGAAAAGCGTCTTTGCTCCCTGGTATCCCGTAAAAGTCCATGCTGTCGTGTTTACGCTTTGAACTTGGTCAACTATCATTGGCACAAGTATTATGGCAAGAATAAGCATGCAGGTTAAGGCAACCCAATTAGAAGCTGGATTATCACGTTTACGCATAACCCCTCACCACCCTAAACGGTCTATACTTAACAGATATCCAATCCCTCAATATTGCTTTTCCGTTCCTGGTCAACATTATTAACGTGAAAGGTTTATGAAAAGGATGTTTAACGTTTTCCTCAAAACCTAAAAGGATTCCTTCAACTTCTAATTCGCCATTCTCTACGATAACATTCTTATTGATAAAAAGGGAGAGGAGATTAAACTTTGATTTTTGCAATGATTTCATCCATCGCTTTGAAAACTCTCTCTTTCAAGTCGCCTATCCATTTAGGGTTAAAGTAATTGCTCATGAAAACGCTGCTTCCAATCCTTCCATGCAGAAAGTTGACTTCCATCTCGCTTAGATGTTTGCTCATTATTGAACCGTGCAGTTCTCTTATGTCACCAAACCTTAACGGTAAACCATGCCTCTGAATGCCTGTGCAGACGCCATGCTTGTTTAAAGGTTTACCGTTCTCAGCAATCCGCAAAACCAAACTTTTAGGAACAAAACTAATGTAAATTTTCTTCGCCTTCCTAAGAAATTTATCTTTAAACTTGAAATGCTCAAGGCATTCCATCTGCTCATTATAATACTCGCTTAACCTTCCTTCCTTTGCCAATTTGATAATGAGGTTATAGCTTTCCACAGCTTCCACAAGACGCATCCCGCTAAACGCCATTAAATCTAAAAGGTTAGATAAGTCTGGTCTAACAGTTTTCACTTGCCGTATCCAATTAAAAACGTCATCCACATCCTTAACTTTAGTTAAACGTTCGATGATTATTTCGTCTTTACTCCTATCACTCCATTTCAATTGATAGGCATGAATCAACCGTTTCCAATCCTCATATTTTCCCAGAAACTTACATAAGTTGCTGAAAGCACACATTACCATACGCCTTTTACCATGACTCATTAAACCGACTTCGCTTAAGTTTCCACTCTGCAAATAATGAAGATACCGTTTAGCATAAGCTACAATGTCCTTACTGAACCTTAACGTATGCGTCTGCCTCAACCAATCTTCAAACTTAACCCAATCAACCGCCATAATTTGAGCTTCATTTCCAAAGGGAAGTGAAGAAACCGTAGGTTTCTCCTTGCACTCGGGAGGTCGCGGGTTCAAATCCCGCCCGGTCCACTTTCTCATAGGGTTTGTCCAAAAAGCAACGGCTATGAATATTGTTAAGACCTTATTGTGCCTAAGAGTGGATAAGACCTGTTTGGATTTGGCATGCACCTGAATGTGGAGGTTTTCACTTCGTCATTGTCTTTCTAACTTTCTCCAGCATTTCGTCAAGCTTTTTCTCGTCAGCTTTCACCTTGTGGAATAAGGGCTTAGCCTCGGCTATTTTGTGGCCGGCTGGTAAAGGTTTTAGGGCTTCATCCCACCTTTGCTGGTGGATGCTGCCAGGCAAGTTTAATGTTGTCCAGAGTTCTTCTGCTGTGAAGGGTATTATTGGGGCTGATGTTATTGCCAAAGCTTTAACCAGCTGTGCAGCCACGTAAAGGACTGTTGCAGCTTGGGTTCTGTCGCGTTTAATTAGGTTCCATGGCTCCTTATCGTTCAAGTACTGGTTTCCGAGGCGACTTATGCCTATAACGCCATTTGCTGCTGACTGCAGTCTGCAAGCCTCAAAATCTGCGGCAATTTCGCCCACCTTCCCTTTTAGGGCTTCCAAAACTTTGTTATCGTCCATGTCCAGTTGGCTTGGCTTTGGGATTTGGCTGTTAAACTGGCGGTTTATGAAGGACAGTGTGCGGTGGATAAAGTTGCCAAAGGTGTCGTTCAAATCAGCGTTTATCTTTTCGGCGAAGATTTCCCATGAAAAGTTTGAATCTTTTGTTTCTGGTCTTGTGGCTATTAGGAAGTAGCGCCAATAGTCAGCTGGGAAAAGCTCCAAGGCTTCGTCAATCCATATGCCAATCCTCAAGCTTTTTGAGGCTTTCTCACCCTTGAACTGGAGGAATTCTGTGGCTGAAACGTTCCATGGCAAATTGTAATCTTCATGGGAAGCCATGAGCAGTGCTGGCAAAATTATCGTGTGGAAGGGAATGTTGTCCTTCCCAATGAAGTATAGGGTTTTGGCATCCTTGTCAAACCAGTAGGCCTTCCAGCCTTCTGGGTCGCCACGGTTTCTGAAATATTCTATGGTGGCTGAAACATAGCCTAAAACAGCTTCAACCCAAACATAA
>CAZNKF010000027.1:0-14760 GCA_964573785.1 uncultured Candidatus Bathyarchaeia archaeon | reverse complement strand
CCTTTTAGAAAACATGTTTTGCAGCGGAAGAAGTCGCGCGTACTATTACTATTGGTTTATGTGTTACTGTTTCCAGCATTTCCCAGCTTACTTTATTCAATTCGACGTTGAACTTTTCAGCCATTTCCCAAACCGTTCTGCCGGCTCCATAACCTCTGGCACGATTTGCTATCTCCGAAATTGTTAATGTTTCTCCTGCGGAAATGGGTTGTCCAGCTACTCCTATTGGTGTTGCTCTCTTTTTCAGTTTCAGCATCCGTCCGACAACGTAGGCTATGAAGCCGCCTAAACTTTTGATTCCCCTAATTGGTTTTGGTCTAGGTGTGAAGTGAAAATTTCTGAATGAGTATGTCTTATCTGTGTCGGCAATTATAACGCAGACTTTTATTCCAAACGCTTCGAAGATTTTTCTGTGTATTTCTTCAGCTATGGTTTGGGCGTTCTTTAGGGGCAAGCAAACATATGCGTATGGGAGGTTTGTTCCGTCTATTCCTCCCTCAGAGCCAAACATTAGGGCTTGCAACAAGCCAGCATGTTGTAGGGCGACTTGTTTGTGGCGGCTTCCTGCGTCCCACGGATAACTGCGAAGTTGCTGTATTAGTTTTCGCCTTAGATGGCAGACTGGACCTAGCATATAACCCCATACAAGGGGCATCCATAGTTTGGCGATGATTTTCGCGTTTAGCGAAGGCTTCACCTTGCTTTCGTCGATGATGTTGCCCATGGCTGTTGCAATAGCCTTTTCCGATATAACCACAAAGTCTCCGTCTGAAACCTTCCCTTTAATGCTTTTAATTATCTGCCTCACGTAGTCTTCTCCGGGGCGCCAATACTTTGTTGTTATGACATACGCCTTATACCTTGCCATCCCAAACCGCTTTAGAGGCTTTTGAAACGCTTCTTAATCTCCTCAATATTGCATTCCGGAGGCTTCATCTTCCCCTCTGGGCAAAAGCCTAATTCAACGCATGTGGGTCCAGCGTTCTCAAAAAGTGCTGGCGCAACCTTCTTCACTTGCCGGAGCATTTCTGTTGCCACCTCGCGGAGCTCCCACTGGGAGCGGGCGCAACACCGCAGGTTAAAGAAGTGGCGGAGTTCACGGGCGTTCATTGTGATCACAATGTTTGTTTTTGCAGCGTTTGGAAGAATATAGCGCGCATCTTCCTTCGGAACACCCAAATCCAAAAGTTTCTTGTAAGCCGTGGAAATACTTTCTAAAGTTTCGTCAAACAATTTTTTGGCCTCTGGGTTTTGGGCTATGGTTGGCGGCGTCACATACTTTTTCAAGGTGTCGTATGTGACGTAGCGTTGACTCTGCTGTGTGTAGGAGGCAATGCGGTGCCTAACCAACTGGTGGGTTAAAGCCCTTGACACGTCTTCTATGCTGAAGGTGAAGGATGCATGCTCAATAACCGACATATGCCCATAGCCAGTCACTCGCCTAATCGTCTGCCTAGCCCTCTCCAAATCCATACCTTCAAAAATTTCAGATGGACTGCCACTCCTTGTTGATGTGAGGGCTGCAACCCCACAGAGAAGTTCAGGGTCCGCCGTATAACGGAGAAGCTTAACTTTCATTCAAGACGCACCTTTCAAGTTTAGACCACGAAGGTATTAAATCCGGGTTTGTGATAAAACGCTTTTGGAGACCCATTATTGGCTAGAGCTAAAAAGCCAATAGACTACATAAAAGAGCTAAGCTCAAGCAGAAAAGCAGAACAGCAAATGCTTGGAAAAGCTCTGCAAGCCCAATATAAGAGGTGGACGAAAACCCTAGCCCTAAAAGACTTCCTAGAATTCAGTGAAACAATAATGGCGAACAAGGCTGAAATTGGAGTTGCCCAGTTTTTCGGGAAGTTCCGCGCCTACGCCTTCGAAGAATATGTTTACCGTCTTCTGAAGGATAGAATTGCCGTAAAGAAGCCTTTTGAAGTGTTTTGGGGCGAAAAGTGTCTTGTCTGGCAAGAAGGCGAGAAAAGCTATGCCATGGAATTTGACATTTCCATAGGGCTGAAAGTAAACGGGTTTATTGACCCGCTGGTTGTTTTTGACGCGAAGGTTGAGCTTGACTCAGCTAGGCTTAAGACGGCTGTTGCCTCCTTCGCCATTTTAAAACGTTGGAAACCAGAAATCCGATGCATACTCATTTACATAACAAGAGAGTTGGACTACTGCCTTTTGGAATTGGCTAAGGGCTGGGTTGATGGACTTTTCCAATTTAGCCGCGAAAAGGATGAGACCGAGGCTTTTCTAAGCTATGTTGCAAAATGCTTAAACTAGGGCTAGAAAGGAGCTAGATTTTTGCGTATATGCGGTCGCCGGTGAACCTTCCGCTTTCTATCTCCATCTCAATCTCGCGCAAAAGCAGTATTCGCCTGAAAGTTGGCGGGTGTGTTGAGAACCATGTGTTGATCTTTGCCCATGTGGATTTTGCCTCCTTTTCCATGGCTAGTTCCAGTTCCCGCTCGTCTAAAACGCCGTCCTTGTCTAAGTCGTATTCATCTTTTTTCTCCATTATGGAGGAGATTTCCAGCTTAGCCATTGCCGGGTCGCCTATGTAGAAGGTTCTGGCGCCGGATGGCGGCTTAGGGGAAAGCGATAATCCATAGGTTATTTTTGCCAAGGCGCTTTGGAGGCTTCTCGGCGACCCAGTTAGGTAGGCAGAATAAGCATCAGCGTAATGCTCCCGAAGTCTGCTCAAACCCATGACGCACAAGAGCGAAACAATGTAGACTATGTAGGAGATTATTGCCACCGCGAAGAAGGCTGCCTTTATGCTACCTTCCTCCTTCTTCCTTGAGGCTGGAGCCCACCTTCCAGCTTCCCATGTTGCCCGTGCAATCAAGTAGGCGAGTAATGGCAATGCTGAAAGCACAGTCATAACGATGAAGTCTTTGTGTTTTATGTGACCCAGCTCGTGTCCTATTACGCCCTTAACCTCTTCCTTGTTAAGTTTCTTTAGAAGTCCTTCATGCAATGCAAGTGTGGCGTCTTTGGCTGTTCTGCCGAAGACAAAAGCGTTCGGTGTTTCATCAGCCACTATGGCTAGCTTTGGCATTGGCAGTCCAGATTTGTCGGCTAATTCTTTCACTGTTTCTTCAAGCCATGGGTTTTCTCCCTTTTCCAGATAGCGAAGTCTAGTTGAGCTTGCCACAACTGCTGGCCCTATTAAATATTGGATGAGTATGAATAGTGCTGTGCCTATTATGGCGTAGATGAGGCTGAACTGGAAGATTATCATTATCGCCGATAGAAAGAGTGCGAATATGAAGGCTACTAGGAAAATGGATGTGCTCATCGCAAGTTTTAACTCGGCTAGCCTTCCCAAAGGCTCACCAGCGTTATGCTAATTTAGAAACGTAAAAGCATCTCTGGTTAAAGCTTTATCCCTTATTTCACGTATTTCTTTGGATTTTTCTTAAACTCTTCCTCACACATTTTAGAGCAGAAGTAGATTATGCGACCTCCATGTTCAATTTTGCTGAACGCCGTATCCGGGTCTATTTTCATTCCACAAACAGGGTCAGTTACAAGAGTTTTCTTTACCATGGTTTTCACCTCCTCTGGTTCATACTTTCTTAAAGTTTGACTGTTTAGGGCGACCATTACTGTGCTGAGGGACATTATTAGTGCGCCAACAGCCGCTGGAAGTGTCACGCCAAACCCTGATAGGATTCCAGCTGCTATTGGAATTGTTATTATATTGTAGCCTGCAGCCCACCATAGGTTTTGAGCCATTTTCGCATATGTTTTACGTGAAATGTCTATGACTTTCACAACGTCTCTTGGGTCATTTTTAACTAGGATTATGTCTGCACTTTCTATGGCTACGTCTGTTCCTGCACCTATGGCTATGCCAACATCCGCTGTGACAAGTGCTGGGGCGTCGTTAACGCCGTCTCCAACCATGGCGACACGGTAGCCTTCCTCCTTAAGCTGCCTTATCTTTTCAGCCTTTTTGTCTGGGAGAACCCTTGCAAAATACTTGTCTATGGCTAGCTCTTTTGCAACCCAGCGGGCGACCTCTTCCGAATCGCCAGTTAACATGTAAACTTTCACACCGTTTTCCTTCAACTTTTTAACAGCTTCGCGAGACTCTTCTCTGATACTGTCTGCCAATGCGAAAGCACCGGCAAGCTTTCCATCCACAACTGTGAAAACAATTGTTTTGCCCTGCTCTTGCAGCTCCCTTATCTTTGGGTCATCAACAGCTATTTTTAACTCATCTAGAAGATTTACGCTTCCAACGTAAACCTCTTTTTTCCCGACTTTTCCATAGGCGCCTTTCCCAGGCAAAGCCTTAAAATCCTTGGCTTGGGAAGCTTTAACGTCTTTGCTTTCGGCATATTTCACTATGGCTTTTGCAATTACATGTTCAGAGTTTAGCTCAACACTTGCCGTAAGCCTCAAAAGCTCCTTTTCTGGTATGAAAGCAACGGCGTCGCTTACTCCGAATTTTCCAACCGTTAAAGTGCCAGTTTTATCAAAAACAACGGCGTTGATGTCCTTAACCATTTCGAAGGCTCTCCTATCCCTTATGAGGATTCCGCTCTTCGCTGTTATAGACGTGGAAAGCGCCACAACCAGTGGTATGGCTAAACCCAAAGCGTGGGGACAAGCGATGACAAGAACTGTCACAGCCCTTTCAAGCGCAAAATCTAAACTGGCAATGAATGACCATGCTGTGAAGGTTATTATGCCAACGCTTAATGCTACATAAAAAAGTAGTGCGGCAGCCCTATTCGCCAAATCCTGCGTTCGCGAACGGCTCTCTTGGGCTTGCCTAACAAGTTTGATAACTTGCGCCAGATAGGTTTCTTCGCCTGTCCGCTCTATCCGCACTTTTAGGATGCCATCCCCGTTTATTGAACCTCCAACAACCTTGTCCTTGACCGTTTTGCCTATGGGCTTTGACTCGCCAGTCAATAAAGCCTCATTAACATATGATTCGCCTTCGACGACAATGCCGTCTGATGGGATTTTTTCGCCTGGGCGAACTAGGACGATGTCACCTTTATTTAGTTGAGAGACTGGGATGTCTATGAATTCTCCGTTTTTTATCCTGTGGGCTGTTGTTGGCATTATGCGGACAAGCTCCTCCAAAGCCATGGAAGCTCCCATGACGCTTTTTGCCTCTATCCAATGTCCCAAAAGCATAACATCAATTAGGGTTGCAAGCTCCCAGAAAAAGTCCTTACCACTTATAAGCTGGAAAACTATCCTAAGCGAGTAGAACATAGCCACAGACATAGCCATACCAATAAGCGTCATCATTCCGGGCTGTTTACCCTTAACCTCTTGGTACAAGCCCTTAAGGAAAGGCCACCCGCCATAAAGATAGACTATTACGGATAGGAGGGCTAGAACTTCCTTCTGATAGGGAATCTTTATCCATTCCAGTCCAAGCCACATCTGAATCATTTCAGAAAGAAGCAGGATTGGCACTGTTAGTGCTAGCGAAACCCAGAATCGTCGCTTAAACTCCTCCACATGGTGGACGTGGTGATGGCTATGGGAACTATGCGTGCTCAAGCATTCCCCTTCAACAAATTTTAGCCTTTTAGCCTTTCTAAAATTATTGCTGGGCAAATCTTCTTGACGCCTTCAATGGGTCCAATTTTTTCTGATATGAGCCTTGTAAGTTCTCGTCCATCCTTCGTCCATATTTCAGTCATTATCATGTGGTCTCCTGTGGATGTGGCTACACAGCGGATTTCCTTAAAATCACAGAGTTTTTGGGCAACCTCCAATAGTTTCGGCGGATCCACGTCTATGCCTACTATTGCAACAGTGTTTAAGCCAATTTTAGCCGGATCTATTTCCACTGTAAACCTTTTTATTACGCCATTTTCCTTTAGGGCTTGAACCCGTTTTCTTATTGTTGATTCGCTTAGCCTCAATTTTTTGGCTATATCCATGAAGGCGAGGCGGCCATCCTCCTCCAAGAGTTTTAGAATTTTGAGGTCGAGCTCGTCTATTTCCGCAATCTTTTTCACCATTTTCGCACCATTTTATACTTTTTTAGCTGAATTTGGTACGAAAAACATATAAGCCTTGAAAGATAAAAGGATTACGGTTTAAAAGTCGAGGAGGAATGAAATAAATGGAAAAGTTTGAAGAAAAAAAGCCGCTGTTGAGTCTCGGCGAAGTTGTCCCAGACTTTGAGGCGGTCACAACACACGGCAAGATTAGGCTTTCAGACTTTAAAGGGAAATGGGTTATTCTTTTTTCGCATCCAGCTGATTTCACGCCGGTATGCACAACAGAGTTTGTGGCTTTCGCCCAAATACACCCAGAACTGGTGAAGCGAAACGTCCAACTCATAGGATTAAGCATTGACAGCGTCTACTCCCACATCGCATGGGTAAGAACCATAAAGGAAAAGTTCGGCGTAACAATACCATTTCCGGTTATTGCCGACTTGGACATGAAAGTTGCAAACCTATTTGGCATGATACACCCCAAACAAAGCACAACAGCAGCCGTCCGCTGCGTCTTCGTAATAGACCCAGAAATGAAGCTGCGGGCAATGATATATTATCCGCTGAATGTTGGTAGAAATATGGATGAGATTTTGAGGCTTATTGACGCCTTACAAACAGCCGATAAGTACAAGGTGGCTTTGCCGGCAAACTGGAGGCCAGGCGACGCGGTCATAGTGCCAGCACCCGCGACACAGGAAGAAGCTGAGAAGCGCTTGCAAGAGGGCTACGAGTGTGTTGACTGGTTCCTCTGCAAGAAGAAGCTCACGTAAACCTCCCTTTTTAGCTCGTACTTAAAGAGGTGAAAATGTTGGTGCAAAAACTCCGTTCCACAGCCAAACTTGTTAAGGACTTAAGGATAGCCGTTGACAATGGAAGAGCCCACAGCGTCTGCCTTGACCTACCACCAGAATTGGGAACCGACATGGGTCCGACAGCCCTTGAATTAGGCGTTATGAGCTATGCCGGATGCTTCGCCACAATTTTCGCTTTGATGGCTAAGAAAATGAGGGTTCCGCTCAAAGACTTGGAGGTTAAACTTGAAGCCATAAAATCAGATGAAGCCGGAACCGTAACAGAAGCAACCTTCAACATTTACGTCAAAACTGACGTCACAGAGGAAACAGTTCAGAGAATCTTCACACTGACAGTGGAAAACTGTCCAGTGGGGAAGCTTTTCGAAAGAGCAGGAGTCAAAGTCAGCTACAACTTTAAAGCAGAAAAATAGTGAAGGAGTTGAGGCGTTTGGAAAAGTGGGAATGCACAATCTGTGGATACATCTACAACCCAGAGGTTGGAGACCCAGAACACGGCGTAAAACCGGGAACACCCTTCGAGGATTTGCCGGAAAACTGGGTTTGCCCTGTCTGTGGCGCCCCGAAAGACCAGTTTGTAAAGAAAATTTAGAATGGAGGTGCATGCATTATGGAGCAGAACAAACTATATGTTTTGCCCCAGCTGCCCTACGGCTATGGGGATTTGCAACCCTACATGTCCGAGGAGCAGTTGAGAATACACCACAGCAAACATCATCAAGCCTATGTTAATGGGGCTAACGCTATACTCCAGCGACTGGACAAAGCGCGTAAGGAAAACGTCGACATAGATGTTAAGGCTACCCTTAAGGAGCTTTCATGGAACGTTGCCGGGCACTTGTTGCACTCGCTTTTCTGGGGCAACTTGGCACCGCCAAGCAGAGGCGGCGGAAAACCAGACGGAGTTTTAGCCGACAAAATTGCTGAAGATTTTGGAAGCTTTGAGCGTTTCCAGAAGGAGTTTTCCCAAGCAGCCATAAGTGTTGAGGGCTCTGGCTGGGCGGCTTTAACCCTTTGTAGACAAACTGGTCGCCTAATGCTAATGCAGGTGGAAAAGCATAACATGAACGTCTATCCAATGTTCCGAATCCTAATGGTTTTCGACGTTTTCGAACACGCCTACTACATTGACTATAAGAATGACCGCGGCAAATTCGTTGAGGCTTTCTGGAAAATTGTCAACTGGGACGAGGTCAGCAAACGGCTGGAAGAAGCGCTAAAATAAACTCGTTATGGTGGATAAGGCATGCCGAAAATCCTAATTCTCTACTACAGTAGGACTGGAAACACCGAGAAAATGGCTAAAGCCGTGGCTGAAGGAGCTAGAACAGTGCAAGGCGTAGAGGTGGAGTTAAACTATCATGCTACGCCAGAACAGCTAAAAGATTTTGACGCCATAGTTGTGGGCACGCCCACATACCACCATGACACAACAGTTGACATCAAAATGCTCTTTGAAGAAGCCGCCGTAAAGGGCATAAACTTGAAGGGCAAGGTTGGCGCTGCCTTCGGGTCTTACGGGTGGAGCGGTGAAGCCCCAAGGCTTGTCCTTGAAATTTTGAAGAACAAGTTTGAGATGGACGTGGCAGAACCACCACTACTGATAAGGTATACGCCAGACACAGCGGGCTTAGAAAAGTGCAGAGAATTTGGGCGGAGGGTTGCTGAAAGGCTTGTTAGAGCTTAAGGGCATAGACATTAAAATAGCCCATTCAACTCAATATGAGGTGGGAACTGAAATATGCCTTCAAAAAATGAACTTTTAAACTTCATAAAGAGACAGATTGAAGTTGAAAATGAAATTGTCGACTCGCTTAACGAAGCTCTTAAGAACATTAGGAATCCATCTGTTAAAGGCGTTTTAAGAGGAATATCGCTGGACTCGTTAAAGCATGCTGAGATGTATGATGCCGCCCTAAAACTTTTAACCACAACCCCGCAGGCGCTTACACAGGAACACCTTGACAAGCAAAGAAGCCTTGTGGAGAAGCATATACGCATAGAAGCAGAACTCATAAATAAAATAAGCGACATGCTACCAACAGTTGAAAATGAGAAGGTTAAGCTTCTCCTAACAGCAATACTAACAGACGAGAAGAGGCATCATGAACTCCTGAAGGAAGTTTTGGAAATCATTGTGAGGGGCGAAACAATAACAGAAGAAGACTGGTGGGACATCCTCTGGAAAAACGTGCCATTCCACGGAGCGCCAGGCGGATAGCACAGCATTGAAAACTATAACTTCCCATATTTTTCTTGAGCTTCGTGTTTTTGGCAAGACTTTTAAACAAATTAGAGCAAAAATGAAGGGGAGGTGAATTGTTTGGCTTCTAAAAAGTTGATGGAGATGCTGAACGATGCCATCGCAAGGGAGATGCAAGTCTCCATCCAGTACATGTGGCAGCACGTTCAATGGAGCGGCGTAAAAGCCTTCGCAGTTCAAGAAGAACTTAAAAAAGTGGCTATCGCAGAAATGAAACATGCAGAAGCCATAGCCGAAAGACTCTTCTATTTAGGCGGAACACCTACCACAAAGCCTACGGAAATTTTTGTCGGCAAAACCCTCAAGGAAATGATACAACGCGACATTAAAGACGAGGAGAACGCCATAAACCTATACAAGAAGATAATAGCCCAAGCCCGCAAAGAAAATGACATAACAACAGCCCACTTATTCGAAGAGATTCTGGAAGACGAGGAGGAACACCACGACCTCTTCACAACACTAATGGAAGAAATATAAAAAGATAACCACGCGTTGCCACATTTTTCTCGTAAGCACTACTGTTTTTCTCTTCTCTTTCTTCATATCTCCCTCACTACATGCAAACCTATTTTCCAAAATAGAGGGAAAGGGGAAGGGGAAAATGGAGTTTAGAAAACAGCCATTTTCACGTCATCAACAAAAGTTTAATGCCCATTAAAATCATATTATGAGGTTAAACGTAAAACCATGCTGGAGATGAAAAAGTATGATGTCTCAGATTCCAATTAAAATCGACAAGGTTGAAAAGAAACTTCTAGACTGCGAAATACTAAGAGCCGCCATAATCGCCGAATTAGACGCAATAAACCTTTACGAGCAACTGGCAGCCGCAACAACAAAAGAAAACATCAGAAAAGTGCTTCTAGAAATAGCCAAAGAAGAAAAAACCCACGTAGGCGAATTCCAAACACTACTGCTGAAGGAGGACAAAGAACAGGTCAAAGAACTGGAAAAGGGCAAAAAAGAGGTTGAAGAAATCAGCAAAACGGAATAAGACATATGAAAGTCTTCAGTCACGTTTATATCAAATTGCCCGATACTATTGCATAGAGGAGGAAGGAGGATAAATGGAAAAGAAAACAAAAGTGGCGTTAACCACGATCATTGTTGTTATTTTGGCAGCTACAATTGTAGCTTTTCTAAATCAAAGCCTCGGAGGAACATCAGAAGGCGCTAAAATATATGTTGACCCACCCACAGTAATAGAAGAGGCTAGGCAGCCCCATTCGCATTCCACATTTACATAACGGTTTACAATGTTACAAACATGGTTTTCTGCGAGTTTAACATGAGTTATACGCCCGGCATCTTCGTCGTAAATCAAATAAACAAAATTAAAGTTCAAAATCAATATCCATCATCATATACTAATGCGGATGATTTGAAAGGATACGTCTACGTAAAACTCACATACGGACAACCAATAACGTTAGCAGGCGAGGGTGCACAACTTCTTGATATAGAGTTCACTGCCATAAACTACGGCTACACAACTCTCGACCTGCATGACGTTTCAATAAAAGATAAGGATGGGAATACAATTCCATGCACAGTTGAAGATGGCTTTGTATGGATAATCAAACATGACATAGCCATAATTGACTGTGCCGCCTCCACAAACGCAACATACGTTAACAGGCTAGTTGACATTAATGTAACAGCGAAAAATGAGGGTAATATAGCAGAAAACATAACAGTAAAGATATACGCCAATGACCAACTCGTCGCAACACTACCGATAATTAATCTTAATCCAGGCGAAACGGTTACGGTTACTGCAACTTGGAATACCTCAAGCTGGACGCCCAGCTTAACACCATACCAGCTCAAAGCAGAGGGAGTTTCAGTTTCATACGATGCAAACACGGAAAACAACATTTTCATCGACGGCAATGTTACAATGAAGATTGTGGGTGATGTAAATGGAGACGGCACAGTTAACCTCGAAGACTTGGGGCTATGGGATGCCGCATATGACAGCAGACCAGGCGGCTCAAACTGGAACCCTCAAGCAGATATAAATGGAGACGGTGTTGTAGACAAGGAAGATGGCATACTGATAATTCAAAACTATAAAAGCAGTCTCCAACCTTAAACCATTCCTTTTTTCCTTTTGTGGGCAAAGTTTAATCTTCAAACAGCAACTTTCAATGGATAAATTTTAAAACTCTTATTTGCAATCATGCTACCAATAAGTGATCAAAATGGCATGGCAGCAATTAATCGGAATTGTTTTGCAATTTTCGCTTAAGGCAGCTAAAAAGCCGGAATGGCCTTGGGGATTACAGGAAAGCTTGGTTTTAATTTTTGCGCTTGTCTGGTTTTTTGTGTCATTGCTCGTTTTGGCAGTTGTGCTTTACATTGCAGGGTTAATCGTAGTGGGCAAAAAACGTGCCCTGTTTTCTGACGCCTTTATAATTTCGCTTTTAGGAACAGTTCTGACAACATTATTCATGATTTTCATACCATATCCTTTAATCATTTTAATTCTAAGTCTTTTTGTTTGGCTTATCCTGATTAAACGCCTATTCGAAACCGGGTGGCTTGGAGCGATAGCGGTTGGCATACTGGCAATAATAATATACTTGGCAATCTTTATACTCCTAGCCTTCGCTTTTCACATCTTGGAAAAAATAATTGAATGGCTATATTTTATATGGCATTTTCCATAGTGAGGGCTGTGCTTGGCAGAATCGAGAAAACGCACCATCATTTTAGGCTTGGCTTTTCTTTTTTCCTTGCTTCTTGCTTCTTTTGAGAACACTATTTTCTTTACAATTCTGGCAAAAGATGTCCTAAAGAACCAGCTTTTGACCGTTGGAATGATATTTCTACATAACGTGCTTGTCATCTCCATGATTCTCCTCGGCATGTCCTTCTACGTGAGTCTCGTTGTTTCGGGATTTTTCAAGAGGGAGAAGTATTCGCATATTGTTTTGGAGCACCCGCAAACCTTCGCCATAGCCTTCACAATAATAATTGTTTTCTTAAGCATATTGAGGGGTTGCATTCTGATATATGGAAGAGTCAGCTTAGAGATGTTGCCCACAATACTGATTATGAGCATGCCCGTAGGGATAGTTGAAGGCTGCGGCATCTACCTAACGCTGAAGAAAACGTTGAGCAGAACCATTAAAACAAGAGACCTAATCTACATTTACGGCATATTCTTCATAGCAGCCATATTGGAAGTAGCCTTCATAAACCTTCTAATAGCGTTTAGAAGCTGAAATTCAAGGAAACATGCCTTAATTTTAGCCCGAATAGGCACCTTCAGCTTTTTTCAGCTTTTCCCTCAAATCCTTTACGAGTTTCTTAAGTTTGGGGCTCAACTCAACATGGTATTTAGCTGCGCCCTTAAGGCGCTTATGCTTTTCATGGAGCATTGAAAGATTTTTTTGGGCTCTTTTTCTTATATCTTCGAGGGATGGCAAATCATAGACTATTCTGCCCTTTTCCATAACCTTGACGAGAAGTGGTTCACCATCAACTTTTTCGCCTTCCAGAGCAATTACATCTTTTACGAAATTTCCCTTGTTATCCTTGAATCTGAAAACCTGCTTTCTTCCGGGGAGGGTGGCTTTTCTTTCGCTTAGCTTCATTATTGGCTGAAATTCCCCCTTATCGTTCATTTTCTCACATAGCTTGTAGATTATGTCAACATAGGGTCTGTCTGCGGATGTTCCCATCCTTGTTCCAACGCCGAAGGCGTCTATTTTGGCGCCTTTGCTTAGCAACTTCTCTATTCTGTACTCGTCGAGGTCTCCACTTGCAAATATCTGCACGTACCTAAGCCCATTGTCGTCAAGCATTTTCCTAACTTTTCGGCTTATCTCCACAAGGTCTCCGCTGTCAATGCGCACCCCGCGAAGCCTAAACCCCACTTTTTCCAGTTCTTTGGCAACGGTTATTGCGTTTTCCGCACCCTTAACGTTGTCAAAGGTGTCTATCAAAAGGGTTGACTTGTCGGGGAAAGTTTTGGCGAAGGCTCTGAAAGAGTCTATTTCGTTGTCGAAGAACATAACAAAAGAATGCGCCATAGTCCCAAAAATTGGTATGTTATACAACATTCCAGCTAGAACATCAGATGTGCCATTACAGCCAGCAATGTAGCTTGCACGGGCAACCTTTATCCCAGCGTCTGTTCCATGCTCTCTTCTTAAACCGAACTCGATTACAGACCTTCCTTGGGCGGCATAAACAACTCTTGAGGCTTTAGTGGCTATTGTGGTTTGAAGGTTTATTGCATTTAAGACAAAAGTTTCTATTAGCTGAGCCTCTATTATTGGGGCTGTAACCCTAATCAACGGCTCGTTGGGAAAAACCACTGTGCCCTCTGGAATAGCCCAAACATCCCCGCTAAACTTAAAATTCCTTAAGTATTCGAGGAAATCCTCCTTGAACCCTTGGCTCCTTAGGAATTTTATGTGCTCTTCGGTAAACTTCATCCTTTCCAGAAACAGTAGGACCTGCTCTAAACCGGCAAATAAGAAGTATGAACGGTTCGGGGGCAAACGCCTTATGAAAAGGTCAAAGGTGGCTGGTTCAAACCTTTTATTGTCAAAGTAGCTTGCACACATTGTAAGCTCATACAAGTCTGTAAGCATGCTCATGTTCTCTTCGTCAACAAATCCCAACGAGCCTTTCACGGGCATCACCTTGCACTTGAAACCTTACCTTGCTTATCCTGGAAATGGGCAAGTTTTTGTTGGGCAACCTCCAGCATACTCTGAATCTGCCGAAATAAATCTCTTTTCAGCAGTTTTCACTTCCCCAATGTATAGGACTTGTTCCGGCTTGCTTCCATAACGGAAAACCGTCACACCCTTACATTTCAATTTCCAAGCAAGCTCAAACACTTTTCTGACATCCTCAACAGTTGCCTCATAGGGCATGTTAACAGTTTTTGAAACAGCATTATCCGTGTACTTCTGGAAAGCCGCTTGCATTTTTACATGCCACTCCGGCGCGATGTCCAAGGCGGTTACAAAAATCCTTTTAACATCATTTGGAACCTTATCTATCTTTTGAACCGAACCATTTTTCGCTATCTCTTCGAAAAGACGCGCATCATAAAAGCCTCTCTCTTTCGCCACAATCTCAAACAATGGGTTCGTTTCAAAAAGCCTCGTCCCATCCAAAACGTTTCTTATGAAGGATACGGCGAAAAGTGGCTCTATGCCGGATGAGCATCCAGCGATTATGCTTATGCTTCCCGTTGGGGCTATGGTTGTGACTGTGGCATTTCTCATAGCCCTATACTTATCCTTCCAAATGCTCTCTTCAAAATTGGGAAATGAACCTCGTTTTTCAGCGATTTCCTCTGACTTTTTGTGGGCTTCTTTGTCGATGAACCTCATCAGTTTTTCTGCAAGTTCTAGGGCTTGTTCAGAATTGTAGGGGATGCCGAGCTTAATGAGCATGTCTGCAAAACCCATAACGCCCAAACCTATCTTCCTATTCGCCTTCGTAACCTTCTCTATCTCCCTCAACGGATACTTATTTGCGTCTATAACATTGTCCAAGAAATGAACAGCGTTCCTAACGGTTTCCCTAAGCTTCTCCCAATTAATTCTTCCATCCTCAACCATGCGTGAAAGATTAATCGACCCCAAATTGCACGACTCATAGGGCAATAGTGGCTGTTCACCGCAATTATGTACATAAAAACCATTTGCGTCGAAACAGTTTTTTCCAG
>CAZNKF010000026.1:0-15903 GCA_964573785.1 uncultured Candidatus Bathyarchaeia archaeon | reverse complement strand
CCACCCTTCAACCTTACAAGCACTATTTTCCCAAGGTTCTGCTCAAGGATTTCAGTTGTCATCTCACTCATTCGCAGACCTCAAATTAGACATTTACCCTTTTTATACTTAAACTTATACCATTTAAACCTATCTAAGCGAGAAGCGAAAAACCATGTCGAAAAGGGGTAAGAGACACTTTCTAAGGGATAAAGAGATAAAGAAGCTTTTAGAAAAGGCCTCAAAAAGGCTTAAGATAGCTTTGGAGAAATGCTTCGCCAATGTGCCGAAAGTTGAGGTTTTTGAAGCAGATTTTGGCGAGGTCTACTTCTTAAACGGTGAGCCAACACTTTTCAAAAGCGGAGAAAACGTTTACCCAACCCTGCTCTTCAAAGAGGTTTTCGGTTTGTTGCCCAAAGTTGTTGTGGACATGGGAGCTGTTCCCCACATTTGCAACGGTGCAGACGTGATGGCTCCCGGAATTTTACACTTTGAAGGAAAATTTTTGAAAGGCGACATTGTTTTAGTTGTGGACGAGAAGCATGGTAAGCCTATTGCCGTTGGCGAAATCTTCTACAACTCGGATGTTGTTGTTGGGGTTAAGCATGGCGCTATAGTTAAAAACATTCATTATGTCGGAGACAAAATCTGGAAAAACATAAGGAAGTTGGCAAGCGCATAACGAAAATAGTCCAAATTCATATTTAAGATTCATAAACCTATTAATAATCAATCTGTATTTTAGGTTCAGAGTACAGTTCAACAAGGAAACGCTTAAACTCTTAAAAGGGGTAAATAAAGTATAAAAGGTGTAATAGAGAGGAGAAGCTTGCCGGGTTTAGGTGAACTGTTCCGCAAACACAAGAAAAAGGAAAAAGGAGAAACGCCAAAAGCAGAAGCTAAGGAGAAGCCCGGCAAAACCTTCTTGAAGGCTATGCCCCTCCGAGACCTATCCGATTTGGATGTTGTTAAAAAGGAGGTGCGCTCCGGAAACATCCTTATCCTCAGAATAACTCCCCTCGCAAATAAAAGCGTGGACGATGTTAAACGAGCTGTTAACGATTTATGCGAGTTCGTTGAGTCTGTTGGCGGGGACATCGCTCGTTTGGGCGAGGAACGCGTTGTTATTTGTCCGCCTAACGTGAAGATTTGGAGAGAGAAAACGCCTATTGCAAGCGAGCCTATACCTACTACAGCAGCCTAATGGTTTCCATAACCGCAGGCGCGAAGGCCTGGATTCCACACTTTTTCTCTATAAAATTGGATATGCTGGCTATTTTGGCTCTTTCACCGTGGCAAACTATAACCCTTTCAGGTCTAGGCTTCAAATGTGTCACATAGTTTATTATTTGCCGCCTGTCAGAATGCCCTGAAAAACCTTCAATTGATTCAACACGCACACGCACTTTAACAACGCCCATCTTGCCCTCGCTGTCAATCATCGCCACCTCGTTTATGCCCTTTTGGACACGCCTTCCCAAGGTGCCCTCAATCTGGTAGCTCACAAAGATTATGGAGTTTCTCTCGTCTTCTGCTAGGTTTTTGAAATATTCTATTACTGGTCCGCCTTCAAGCATGCCAGACGTAGCCATAATTATGCATGGCTCCCCATCAATTACATTTTGCCTAACACTTGGATGCTCAACAACAGTGAAGTAGTCTGACTCGAATGGGTTTACTCCATCGTGAAGTATGCTGTTACGGACCTCCCTACCCAAATATTCCGGATAAGCCGTGTGGATCGCCGTAGCCTCTGAAATCATGCCCTCAATGAAGACTGGAGCCTCTTTCATTAATCCACGCTTCATGTAGCCATCCAAAACAAGCATTATTTCCTGCGCTCTACCGACCGCAGGCACTGGAATTAAGACTTTGCCCTTCTTCTCTAGAGTCTCGTTCACTATTTTCGTTAGGCGTTCTTCAGCCTCAACCCTTGATGGCATTATGTCCTCTGGACCGCCATAAGTGCTTTCGGTTATGACTGTTTCAACTCTCGGGAATTCGGCTGTTGCCGCCTCCAAGAGCATGGTTCGTGCATACTTATAATCGCCCGTGTAAACAATGTTGTGTAAGCCCTCACCTATGTGCAAATGTATTATTGAAGAACCTAAAATGTGTCCGGCATTATGCAGCGTCAGCCGCGCATCTGGCGCTATGTCGGTAACAACACCGTAGCGCAGTGGAATTGTGTGGAGGACACATTCCCGAACATCCTTCTGGTCGTATGGTGGGATTATGCCCTGCTTGCTCGCCACATCCAAATAGTCAAGCTGAAGCAGCGTCATGAGGTTTGATGTTGGCGCGGAACAGTAAACTGGACCTTCATAGCCATACTTGTAGAGGAAGGGCACCAGACCGCAGTGGTCCAAGTGGGCGTGGCTTATAACAACAGCATCCAACGAGTCTATTTCGAAGGCTGGATTGTCAAGCCTTGGAAAAGCCTCAAAAGGCTTTGAAGAGCCCGGGTTTATGCCGCAGTCTAATAGTATGCTGCTCTCCCTTGTCTGCACAAGGAAGGCTGAACGCCCAACCTCCTGAACGCCGCCTAGAGGCGTAATCCGAACGTCTCCAACCTCGAAGACTTTTGGTCTGAAGATTCTCTCGCCGAATGTTCTGAGGTTTCGCTCCCTTTCCTTGCTTTCAGAGTGAAGATAGTGGCGCATATGCGCAATAATTTTAGAGCGTAATGGTGGGCTTCTCAGAACGTGGGGGCGCCACTTTGTCCTTCTTATAACCTCTTGAAGAACTGCGCCATTTTTTCCTATAACGAGTCCAGGCTTTTTGGCTTCAACGATTATTTCGCCGAGAGTTGGGTCAAAGTATATGTCTGTAACCTCAGCTTCTGGCGGGATTATTTCGCGGGCTATTTTTTCAGCTTCCTTCTCCTGGAGCCTCACAGACGGGTCGGAGCGGACAACAATTCTTTTTCTTATGACATTAACTATGTCTGCGATTAGGCTGCTCTGCTCCACGAGAATTTCAGGTCTCTTTGCATAAACAGCCAGCATTGGACCTTCATATTCTACTCTTGTGACTTCAGCCTCTTTTGGAACATGCTCAAGTATGTATTTGCTTATTTCGATTTTCTCCCTTTCAGAGTTGGGCGCCAACTTTTAAACTTCCCTTTTCAATTTGCCGCTAAAAGTTTCTTTTTCTCCTCCTCTGTTAGTTCTCTGTAACCGTTAGCGTCCACAACAGCCACGTTGAAGCTGTCTCCGCTGGCAGTGTCTCTTTTCATGGCGGAGTCAACAGCCCTAACAATTATTGGTAAAGCCTCAGCCACAGACATGCCCTCGCGGAACTTGTCCTCTAAAACGCCATAGGCTATTGGAGAACCAGAACCAGTGGCAACACACTTCTCCTCTGTTAGGCTTCCGAAGAGGTCTATGGAGAACACGTGGGGACCAGCGTCGTCGACGCCTCCTATTAGGACCTGCGTTGCTAGCGGTATGTATCTGGCTGAAAACAGGAGGTTTGCCATAAGCCTTGCCGCTGAGCTTATGGGCATTGGTCTTCCCATGTTTATTTTGTAAAGTTGGGCGTTAGCCGTTAATATGTCAACTGTTCTCTGGGCGTCGGCAACGGTTCCAGCAATGGTCATTGCCATGTGGTCGTCTATTTTGTAAATTTTCTTCCCATGTTTGTGGGCTACATAGAATCCCATGGTCACACGGGTGTCCGAAGCGAGGATTACTCCGTCTTTGCAGACAACCCCTATGGTTGTCGTCCCCTTTAACGTCAACTTGTCAACTACGTTGTTGTTTGACATTTTACACGTTTCTCCCAAAACCTAAACACATCGCCAAATTACTTCGCTAGGAAGTAGCATCATGTAATCACAGCCATGAGGTTTATTAATATTACGCTTCGAAAACCAGCAAATTATGGCTTACATGGCTTGCGGCAAATTGTCAACATGAAAACCTTGTTTTGTAAAAAGGGTTTTAAGCGGTAATGCCACTACCATGATAGGTGAACAAGCCTTTAGCAGTGATTAATTTGCCTTTAAAGCACCATTGGATGCAGCTTCCAAGAGAGGTTATCGTTGGAGAGGGCGTAATAGAACGGGTTGCAGAAATATCCAAGAGTCTTGGCTTCACGGAATCTGCATTAATAATTACCGGACAGAAAACCCACGATATCGCTGGGAAAATTGTTAAGGAAATCCTTGAAAAGGAAGGCGCAGAAGCAAGAACACATATTGTGGGGTCAGCAACAATAAAAGACGTAGAAACTGTTGAGGAAAAAATTAGGGTTTTAAAGCCTCAAGTGGTCTTTGGTGTGGGCGGAGGAACGAAAATTGATGTTGCAAAGTTAAGCTCAGCCCGCCAAAAAGTGCCCTTCATAAGTGTTCCCACAACGGCTTCCCACGATGGGATTGCAAGTCCGCTGTCGTCGGTTAAGGGTCTTGAAAAGCCCTTTTCGGTTATGGCTCAAGCCCCAGTAGCCATAATAGCCGACACAAAAATAATTGCGCAGACACCTCACCGTTTCATTGCGAGTGGCTGCGGTGACGTTATTGCAAAGTTCACAGCCGTAAGGGACTGGAAATTAGCGTACATGGATAGGAACGAGTATTATGGGGAGTACGCCGCCAGCCTAGCCTTAATGAGTGCAAGACTTGTAATGCGGAACGCCAGCCTCATAAAACCCCAAAGCGAGGAAGGACTGCGAGTGCTTCTCGAAGCTTTGATAAGCTGTGGTGTAGCCATGAGCATTGCTGGAAGCAGCCGTCCATGTAGTGGCGCAGAACACTTGTTCAGCCACGCCCTAGACTTGATAAAGCCTAACAATGCTTTGCACGGCGAACAGTGTGGTGTAGGAACAATTGTTATGGCTTATCTGCACGGCGCAAACTGGAAAAACATAAGGGAAACTCTGAAAACTGTCGGGGCGCCGACAAACGCCTCTGAACTGGGGTTAACTCAGGAGGATGTTGTTAAAGCCTTGTTTATGGCTCCTTCCATAAGACCTGAACGCTACACAATTCTCAACAAGCTAGAATTGAGCCTCGAAGAATGCGAAAAAATTGCAAAAACAACAGGAGTCATTTAAGCTTTTGTCTTTGGTTCTGCTTTAAAGATTTCCGTGAACTTTACTGCAGTTATTTCTGGGAAGAACTTCTGTATGTCTAGGGCTATGCCCCGTTTTGCAACTTGAATCCCTTCCAAGTAGAAGGCTTCTTCTGGCATTTCTATACCAACATTTTTCGCTTTGATAGTAAACTTGAATTTTTCAACCTCAACTGTTGGTATTCTACGGTGGATTAAGGCGGCTATTTTCTCTTCTGAGGTTTCAAGCTTCTTTTTGACGGTGACTTCGTAAACAAGTGTTTTCCCAGCTAATGGTGGATTGAAGTCTAAAAGGACGCGCCCAGCTCCAATAGTCCTAACAACTGCCATTTTACCATCATATTCTAGGCGCATCCCAAGGGTTGGCGTTATACCTTTTGCCGTAAGATGCCGGAGGGGGACACGTCTAACCTTTTCCGGGTCCCTCGCCCCAAAAGCTTTCTCGGGTGGGATTTCCACAGTTTCTGTTTTCCCAACTTCCATGTTTGTTAGACTTTCATCCAAAGCCTTGAGAACCCAGCCTTCGCCTATAACAACAAGTTTTGGTTCATAGATTTCGCCTTCCTTGTATAGGCGCTCTTTTTTGGCTACCTCTTCAATTGTGGTGTCGAAAACTTCGCCTGTCTCCTTCACTTTGGCAATGTAATCCAGCAGTATGAAATCGCCCTTTTGCAAAGCCATTTCACATCATCTTCCAAAGCATTTGCCAAACTAAGCTTAGAGCATTAATAAAAGCTTTATCTATATTAGTCACTGGTTAGATTCGTATCCTTCAAATAAAATCGGGAGAGCCGTTTAAATGTTTGAAATCTTTAGCCAGTACCCCTACTTGATCACCATTATTTGGCTGATTGTTGTAGCGGTTGCTTCCACAATTCTGGAGCGGTTAGCCACCAGATGGTTAAGGAAGTTTATAAGGAAAGCTCAGATTCCGCCGGATGTTGGAAACGGGTTGGTATTAACGGCTAGACTGCTAATACTCATCGGAGCCGTTATCGCAATCCTCCACATAGGCGGAGTCCCATCAGACATAATAGTTAGCTTTTCAGCCTTAGGCGGGGCTGCAGTGGGTTTTGCCTCCCAAAGAACCATCGGAAACATTATTGCTGGAATATATTTGCTGGTTGCAAGACCCTTCCGTGTTGGAGACTACATTCGCCTAAGCAACATTGAGGGCATAGTGCAAGAAATAACAATAAACTATGTCAAGATTTTAACGCCCAACAACACCGCCGTGTCTATAAGCACCCAGAGAATTTTGGACATGGAAGTCACAAACTACCGCTTTATGGGGGAAGAATCGAAGCTTTACTGTTATAGTTTCGAGCTAAACTTTGACCACTCCCTTCCAACCGAAAAGTTAGAGGGGCTTCTTGACAAGGTTATAGAGCGGAATGCCGAGATGCTCCCAAAGAAGCCGGAATATCATGTTTCAAAGCTGACGAGCATTGAAAGAAACTACATGTTCTACATTTATGTCGAAGACCCAAAGGACATTTTCAAATTACGCCCGAAAATTTTAAGGGAAATCACACAAGAATGGGACAAAGCCAAAGCCACAACCCAATAACTCGCGGGTTTCCCAAATTTTATAACATTTGAAACACAAAGATAAGTGGAAAAGGAGAAGGTGGCAAATGTTAAGGGAGGCACAGGAAGCCGTTAGAAAGATTTCCTATGAGGCTCATAAGAAGGAGGTTTTTACATCAAGCTTCTTCATAACGCTGCTGGCGGAGCAGGTGGGGCAAGTGGCGGAAAAATACATGGATGGTGGCAGAAACGCTAAAGACATAGAGGTGGACATTGCAGACGTTATCGTGGTTAGCCTAGCCTACCTAAACTGGCTTGAAAAGGACGCAACAGAAGCCTTCAAAAAAGCCCTTGAGAAACATGAAAGGGCAATAAGGAAGTTCGCTGAAAGAGGCAAGAAGTGAAAGCAGCTATGGAACGCAACGAAAAAGACATGATGTATAGCGAATGCTTTAAAACGATTAAGGAAAGTTTGAGGGGGAAATCCTTAACTGAAAGAATGGCTGTCATATGCGACGTTTTGAAAACAAAAATCCCATACTATTTCTGGGTTGGATTTTACATCCCAAAAGATGAGTGGCTGGAACTAGGACCTGCAAAAGGACCACCGGCATGCGTGAGAATTGCCTACACCGGTGTTTGTGGAAAATGCGCCAAAAGCGGAAAAACCATTATTGTGCCGAATGTTCACGAGTTTTCAGGACACATTGTGTGCGACCCGAGGTCTAAGTCTGAAATAGCCGTCCCAGTCTTTGACGGAAAGGGCGAGGTTGTGGCTGTTCTTGATGTTGACAGTGAGGAGTATGGCGGTTTTGACGAGAGGGATAGGGATTGGCTGGAGAGAATAGCGAAACTCTTAACTTCAGCCAAAATTGAATAGGGGCTGTTTCAGCAGCAGGAACTATAATGGGACACGGCTTGGTGAACGCGAAAAATGCCTACGTGGCTATTCTCCTCCTCGGAATAGTAAGCCTCATGGGAGATGTTGTTTATGAAGGTTCACGTGGAATTGTTACGCCATACTTGAAGTTTCTGGGGGCTTCAGCCTTCGCCATAGCCTTTGTCGGCAGATTTGGAGAATTTTTGGGATACGCCTTAAGGCTTGTGAGCGGAAGACTTGCAGACACTACGAGGGCTTATTGGCTTTTCATATTCTTGGGGTATGGACTTATTGTTTCGATTCCGCTGTTGGGAATCACAGGAATATGGCAAATAGCAGTAATTTTTGTGCTCCTTGAAAGGATTGGAAAAGCCGCAAGGTCTCCCTCAAGAGATGCTGTGCTATCAATTGTAAGCCGCGGGGTAGGGGCTGGAAAAGCCTTTGGAATCCATGAACTTCTAGACCAGATAGGCGCAATTTTAGGTCCCCTCATCGTGGCGGGTTTAATGTTTTACACCAGCAACAATTACAATCTAACCTTCAGCCTTCTATCATTACCATTCCTTATGCTTTTGGCATTCCTAGCCTATACATACAGAAAAGTTGGTTGGAGGAAAGCCGCTGAGCCAGCAGAGGCTAAGCCAGAAAAGGGCGGGGAAAAACTTGGGAAAGCCTTCTACGTTTACACCTTTGCTGTTTTGCTGAACACTGTTGGGCTAATACCCTTTGAGCTTATACTTTTAAAGGCTACGAAGATTCTAGAGCTAACAAAACAGTTGTGGATTGTCCCTCTAATCTACACGCTAATACAAGGGGTGGATGCGCCAACAGCACTGTTTGCCGGATTCGCCTACGACAAGTTAAAGATTAGGGTTTTAGTGCTTCCGTTTATTCTGTCTGTTGTTCCCACGTTTTTTGCTATGGCTAATACAGACTTGACGATGCTTTTTGTTGCCGCGGCATTTTTCGGTCTAGTTTTAGGAATGCAAGAATCCATTTATCGAGCGGCTGTTTCTGGCTTTGCCCCAATCTCTTTGCGGGGAACAGCCTATGGCATATTTAACACTGCCTATGGCGTTGGCATGTTAGCCGGTGGAGTGGCATACGGTTTAATGGCAGAGCTGAACATTCCATACTTGGCAGTGATAGCCTATGTCCTTGTGACACAAGCAGCTGCTGTGGTTCTGCTTCTAAAAGCCCACTCAAAAGCTCAAGCATAACAAAGGAAAAGGGTTTAAAACTTATGAAACAATTTTAACGTGGCGGCGGAATTGGCTTCCAATGAAGAATCTAGGGTTTTAGACGTTCTCGAGAAGATTAGTAAGTGCGTTGTTAACATTAGCACGATAAGGCTGATTCAAGACATATTTTACCAGGTCTTCCCAGTTAAAGGCATGGGTTCAGGAACAATAATAGACAGCGAAGGTCACATCTTAACGAACAACCATGTTGTTCAAGGCGCTGAACGCATAGCCGTCACGCTTTGGAACGGCGAGGTTTTGAATGGACGCTTGCTTGGAACATGCACAATCCACGACATAGCTGTGGTAAAAGTTGACAAGAAAGGCTTGCCCTACGCCGAACTAGGAGACTCTGACAAGTTAAGGATTGGACAACGTGTTTACGCCATAGGCAACCCCTTCGGGCTGGCTGGTGGACCGACAATAACGTCGGGCGTTATAAGTGCCTTAAACCGAACAATAGAGTCTAAAAATGAGCTTTTGGAAAACCTTGTTCAGACGGATGCCGCCATAAATCCTGGAAACAGCGGCGGACCACTAGTGGACATCAATGGTAGGGTTATTGCCATAAGTACCGCGATAATTCCCTTCGCCCATGGGATAGGGTTCGCCATACCAATAAACTCGGCTAAGAAATGCGCATCGGAGATCATATCGAAAGGGGTGCACATGCGCCCGTGGCTTGGGATAATGGGCTTAAGCCTAACAAAGGAGATTTCCCGCTATTACGGAATACCAGTTGACGAAGGCGTTTTGGTGACAAGGGTTGTTGAAGGAAGCCCAGCACATGAAGCTGGCATAGTGGCAGGCGACATAATACTGGCTTTGGACAACGTTCCCATAACACGGATAGAGAAGCTTCTAGGCGAAATCCATAAGAAAAGGGCAGGCGAAAAAGTCAACCTAACAGTTTACCGTGATGGGGTTGAGTATTCGGTTGAAGTGGTTTTGGCGAAAGCACCATAAGAGTTAAAGGCCAACACTAAAATGTTTGTTTACGTAGTGTTCGGTTTTCGAGCGGAAATTATAAATTGGTTAGGTAATAATAAAATGTAGACGCTTTGAAATTTAACTAGTCCATGTGTATGAGGGAGGCTGATGAGCACACACGCGGAAGAACTGAAACTACGCTTGATGACCATAGAACTTCTTAGAACAGCCAAGTACAAGCGGAACATAACATATCGAGAGTTGTCGGCGAAAACAGGCTTGCCAGTAACAGTTCTAAGCAGATACGCCAAAGGCCATGTTTTGCCCAACACAGCCAGAGCAAAGCAGCTCTGGAAAGTCCTTTCAAAATTTGTCGGTTTGGAGAACGAGCTTCGCAACAGGATAAGGTTTAACGAGGACGGCTATTTTGACAATACAGAGATTATTGGCGATTTTAACATTCTTCAGCAGGCGGCTAATCATGCTCTTGCAAATTTCGCTGGAAAACGTGTCACAAAAGTGTTTACGGCGGCTGTGGATGGCATTCCCTTGGCAACTATGGTGGCAAACGCCCTAGGCGTAAACCTAGTCATAGCCAAAAGAAGCAAAGAAGTTGGCGTGAAAGAGTTTCTCGAGGAAACTTATGTGCTTAAGGATTCCGGCGTGACGATTACGCTTTATGTTCCGAAGGACGCTATTAAAAAGCGGGACAGCGTTCTAATAGTGGATGACATGATTAAGACTGGTGAAACGCAGGCAGCCCTCGTCAGCCTAGTTCGTAAGGCGAAGGCTGAAATTTCAGGGGTTTTCTCCCTCATCGCCATAGGAGACGAGTGGAGGAAGAGGCTTAAGCTGCCGGAAGAGTGCCCAATAGAGGTTGTAACCTACATTAAGCCACCAATTGCATGACGTTTGCAGTCAGCCTTAACTGGGCAGACGTCGCACTTTTCCTTTCTACAATAGTCCTTGCCCAATCGAAGCAGTGCAGTTTCGAAATTTATGAAAGACTTGCCGGCAACAGCATTTTCGCTCCAAAACTCTTCAAGCTGCTGCAAAATATCTTTTGGCGCTTTTTCAGCAATTATTCCAAGGTTTTTAGCCGCCATTATCACAAGGCTTGTTGGTTTCGGTTTGGCTTTCTCCCATATATCACGCAGTTCTCTTAGGAATATGCTGGCTGTCACATCGCCGACGCCCTTCCCTAAACTTTTAAGCTTCTTTTCTAAGTCCGCATGGTCACTGGCTTCCTCATAAATTGTGGTTAGTTTGCCGCCATAATTTTCCATTAGGTTTCGCATAACCTCGAGGAGCTTGTCAGCCGTTTTGAAGTCATAACGTGTGTAGCTTCCCTCGTCAAGAATTTTCACCAAGCCGTCCCAGCCAGTCTCCAAAATCTTTTGGGGAGTTAGGACACCATACTTTTCGAAACACTTGTAGGTTTTTATGACTGAAGTTTCAGTTATCGGCGCACCGAAAAGTATGGAAGCCAAAAACCACTTGAAAATCTCGTTATCCCTTTGGCTTTTTAGGTCTATACCCAAAATTTCCGAATACCGAGTCCCAAGCTTCTCAACAAGGGTTTGAAGGCTTTCTCTCCTCAAAACTGGGCTCACCACTTTCTTTGCGTGTGTCAACAAGATTTATACTCTTACCGGCATAAACGGTTAGCGGATGCAAAAGGCATGGAGGAAAAACGGCAAAATGCGAACTATAATGTGGCGCAATGGCAGAGTCATAACAATTGACCAGATGAAGCTACCCCACAAAACAGAACTTCTAGAACTGAAAAGCTGCGGTGAGGTGGCTGAAGCCATAAAAACAATGAAGATTAGGGGAGCGCCTTTAATTGGGGCTGCCGCAGCCTACGCCTTGGCACTGACAGCTCACTATTCAAAGGCGAAGCGAAAAGAAGAGTTTATCAGCGAATTGGAAAGGGCGGCGGAAACACTGCGGAAAACCAGACCTACTGGTGTTAACCTCTTCTGGGCTGTTGATAGAATTTTAGGCAAGGCTCGAGCTTTCAAAGGAAGTGTTGAAGATTTGGCAGCCTTCATTGTTGAAGAGGCGAATAGAATAGCCGACGAGGATGTTGCATCAAATCGTTCAATGGGAATGCATGGAGCCACCCTAATTAATGATGGGGATACTGTACTGACACATTGTAATGCCGGAGCATTAGCCACGGTTGATTATGGAACAGCCTTAGGCGTTGTTAGAGCAGCCGTTGAGCAGGGCAAAAGGGTTAGGGTTATCGCCACAGAAACAAGACCGAAGCTGCAGGGCGCCCGCCTAACAGCCTATGAGCTTAAGCGGGATGGCATACCAGTTACTTTGATAAGCGACACAATGGTGGGATACGCCATGTATAGGCGTATAGTGGACAAGGTTATTGTTGGAGCCGACAGAATAGTGCGGGACGCCGTCATCAACAAAATTGGAACCTACCAGATAGCAGTTCTATCAAGAGAACATGGCATACCCTTCTATGTGGCGGCTCCAAAGTCAACCTTTGACCTAGCCCACACATCAGCTGACATAACGATAGAAGAGCGAAGCCCAGAAGAAGTAACCCACATAGGCTCTGAGCGGATAGCCCCAGAAAATGTGCCAGTCATGAACCCAGCCTTCGACATCACGCCGATAAAATATGTGACAGCAATCATCTGCGAGGAAGGCATCATATATAAGGACGATTTAGCAAAAAATAAGCCAGCACGGTTAAGCCTATGAGCAAAGGTAAAGAGCAAACACAGCCACCCCGCCAAGAAACAAAAATTGAAGGGACATTAACAGAGAGCGGAGTGAAAATAGCGAATAAGCAGAGAATAGAGGAGTTTAAGACAAAAGGCTACGGTGTAGAAGAAGACAGCGGGCTGCTCCTAAACTTTTACGAGGCACTACACCTCTTGGACAAAGGTTTAGTTTTAGTTAAAGACGAGAAAGGTGGGGAAATAGGCTTCCAGCAGCTCTTGCAAGTGGCAGAAAAAAAAGACGAGAACGCTTGGGCTAAATATCTGGTTTACAGAGACCTAAGAAGCCGCGGATACGTTGTCCGTGAAGGATTCGGCTTAGGCGTTGACTTTAGAGTCTACGAGAGAGGCGAGTACGGAAAGGACACGGCTAAATACTTAATCCTAAGCCTTCAAGAGGGCAAGCCAATATCAATGGAGGAGCTAACACAGATAATGCGGCAGTGTCAAAGCCTAAAAAAGGAGCTTATTTTGGCGGTGATGAGTCGAAGAGGCGAAATAGTTTACTATTCCGTCTCACAATTAACCCTACCATAAAGGCGTGTATGCCTAAAACGTGAATGAAGATGGGCGCTTACAAAACAGTTCGCGGAATGAGGGACTTCCTACCAGAAGAAGCAAAAATAATGCGTTTTATAGAAGAAAAAGCAAGAAAAACAGCCAAACTATATGGGTACAAGGAGATAATAACGCCAGTTGTGGAGTCTTATGAGCTTGTTGCGGCAAAGGCTGGAGAAGAAGTCCGCGCAAGAATGTACGCCTTCGAAGATTTAAGCGGGCGGAAAGTTGCCCTAAGACCAGAGTTCACCGCTTCTGTTGCAAGGCTTGTGGCAACAACTATGCGAAACGAGCCTAAGCCACTGCGGCTCTTCTGCATTGGAAGCCTATACAGATATGACGAGCCCCAGAAAGGACGTTTTAGAGAGTTTTGGCAGTCAAACTTTGAGCTTATGGGCTCTGAAAAACCAGAAGCCGACGCTGAAATACTACTGTTAACAGGCACTTTGATGAGGTCTGTGGGGCTGAGGAATTACGCCTTCAAAGTGGGGCACGTCGGCGTTTTAAGAGGCATTTTAAGCCATGAAGGAATTGAAGAGGAAACTCAAAACCGCGTTATGCAACTCATGGACAAAAAGCAGTACGGAGAAGCATTAGCCATTGTGAAGGAAGTAAAAGCATCAGAAAAGTGCCTAAAAACACTCCAGAGGCTGGTCGCCTTAAAGGGAGATAAAACCGCAAGCATTCTTGAAGAAATGGCAAAACTTGTGAAGGACTATAAAGCAGCCTCCGATGCGGTGAAAAATCTCGGAGAAATCCTCAAACTGGTAAGGGGATCAGAAAAAGAGCCGGAAATAACGGTGGACGCTGGCTTCGCCCGTGGACTGGAATACTACACTGGAATGATTTTCGAAGTTTACGCTCCAGAACTGGATATAGCATTGGCTGGTGGGGGGAGATATGACAAGCTTGTAGAACTTTTTGGAGGTGAACCAACACCAGCCGTCGGGGTTGCCCACGGAATAGATAGAATAATGCTTGTAATGCAGGAACAGAAAACCAGTTTGACAGCCGAAGAGGAGAAAAGAGTCATGGTCATTCCAGTTAACGAAAGCTTAACCAATGAAGCCTTAAGGATTTCGGAAATTCTAAGGAGTGCGGGAATAGCCGTTGAAATAGAAGTTATGAGGCGAAAGGTTACGAAAGCTCTGGAGGATGCCGCCAGAAGGGGCGTGAGCCACGTAGTGATAGTTGGCGAAAGAGAGTTAAGCGAAGGGGCAGTCGTCCTAAGAGATATGCACAAAAAAGAACAAGAAAAGGTCAAAATTGAGGAACTAGCCAACAGAATTTTGGGCTGAATTTAAGTCTCTGAAATCCTCGTTCTTCGCTCTCTTCTTAAGAAATCTCCGACATCAAAAATATTTTTGACAACAACACCACTCTTCGCTTTGTTTAGGTCTTTTTCCACCATGCCAAAGCCAAGGCACTCGCCATAACAGTTAAAAACCAGTGTGTAGGCGTCTTTACTCCTTGAACCATAAGCCTCCAGCACACCTTCCTTGAATATGTCTCTGCCACAAACGAAAAGCCAAGCCGCTTTATCATCAACAACCACCCTGTTTTTGGCACTATCCGCAATAATAGAAAGAAGAGGAAAACTTGGAAAGAAACTGCCACCCTCAAATTTGCCAAGATACACGCCCGCAAAAAACCAGTCTCCGCCTTTCCCAGCCAACGCCTTCAGATTAGGACTAAGGAGGAAAAACCGTTTTCCCTTCCTAACCACCAAACTTCTGTCCAAGCCTAGTCTTGCACCAAAAAGTCTGGCAAAATCTTCTATAGATTTTAGCATAACAGGTCACCCGCGCTTTTTAAGTTTGCAGACAAAGAAGCCTTGAGTTTTGTCAGGCCATACGCGACGGCAATTCCTTATAGAGTCGTCTAGTTGTTTGCCGAAAATTTTTGTTGGCGCCTCCTGCCCATAACATTCTATTTCCACAGTTTTAAGACCTAAATTCTTCACAGCCCAGTCTATGTTTAATTCGTCTTCTTCTGGTTCTAGGGAGCATGTGGCATAAACTATTTCGCCATCATCCCTTAGGACTTTGGCGGCTTCAGCGAGGATCTCCCTCTGGAGTTTGGCGTTTCTCTCAACATCAGTTAATGTTCTCCGCCTAAACCAGTCCTTGTCGGTGGCGAAGTTGCCCGAACATGGAACATCAAGCAATATTCTATCAAACTTTAAGCCAAGCTTTGAGGCTTTTCTGGCATCCAACATATAGGCAATAGCGTTTTTCACTCGGCAACGTTCCAGCTGATTCATTAGGGCGTTAAGCCTTAGACTATTAACGTCTAAAGCTACAATAATGCCGGTGTTCTCCATCAAATCGGCCAACTGAACAGTTTTGCCGCCCGGAGCAGCACAAGCATCCAAAACAGTCTTACCCCTCAAATCACTGAAAAGGGTTGCCGGAATCTGGGCTGCAGCCTCCTGAATGGAATAATAGCCCAAAAGATACTCAACAGCGGCACCGACGGAAAACTCCGAACGTAAAACCCAGTAGCCACCACGCACAAAGGGGATTTCCTCAAGCTCAACACCCAAAGCCTTAAGCCTCTCCACAATGTTGACGCCCTTAACATTCATGGCGTTAACCCTAATGGCCTGTCTTGGCGCAACATCCCTAAACTCCCAGCCTAACAGCCGATAACGATTAACAAAAAACTCCCTGCCAAACATCAAACATCAAAAAGCCAACAAACAAATAAAAACTTGACGAAAGCCATAAAGGGAAGGAAATCGAAAATAACGCTAAAACAACACCATTTTCCAGCTTGCCCAGCGCAAAAACTAGAGGGGCTACCAATTTTGCAGAAACCAGCACTAGGCAAAATTGACACGCAACGGCGGAACAGAAACATAATGCTTTTTAGGAAAATAAAGATAGAGGATAACCAGAAATTATCGAGCGGCCGTAGTCTAGCCTGGACTAGGACATCAGCCTGCCACGCTGACGACCCGG
>CAZNKF010000025.1:0-16167 GCA_964573785.1 uncultured Candidatus Bathyarchaeia archaeon | reverse complement strand
AGAAAAATGAAGTCGGAGTTTTAAGCGAAGCCCAAAACAAAATGCTAAACTGCAAAATCGAAAGGGTAGCTCCGGAAACTTACCCGTGCGGAGTTTTAATAAAAGCCTTGGAGGGTTAAAGCCTTGAAGGTTGAAAACAGAACAATATTTCCAATTTTTCTTGAGGGCCTCATTCGAAAGCGTGAGTGGGAAGTTGAGTATGGCAAATACGTTAAAAGCGTGAGGGTTTACGTTCCGCCACTTGACAACTGGAGAGTCGTCATACGCCCATTAAGGGGCAAAAAGCCATACGGAGGCTTCTGCTCACCGAAGGAGAAGCTTATCCTCATAGCGTTAAACCCTAAAAACAATTATCCCCTTACTGTGGAAACTCCTGTTAGAACAGAGCCTGTGAACGCCACCCTCTACAGATACACTTTTGAAAACGTCACCTTCAACAGCCCAAACGAGCTTGCAAGGTTCATTTTCCTCCACGAGTTCAGCCACCTGCTCGACTATTTGCGAGGCTACAGCCTACGCGTTAAACAAACAAGGGCAAACCGCTTCGCCCTAAAACACTTCAAAGGCGATAAACTTTGAAGAAGCATGAGCCTAAACTTTGCCCAAACTGCCCCCTCATTTCTTTGCTGCCAATAATAAATGCGAACAGAATCTACTATACGCGTGAAAAGGAACAGTTAACACCTCACAAAATCTGCCAACAACTCAGAGCATTATGGCAAAAACACCCATACATAACACTCGAAGGCTGCCCCTACTTCTCCAGAACAGAAAGGATAGACCTTTATGCCACGCCAGAAAACACAAGGTAAATTCTGGCCCCAAGTCAGAGCCTTAATCTGGGAAAAAGCCCAAGAGCTTTACCAAATGGAAAACGCCAAAACCATGCAAAACAACTTTAAAGGCACAACCGCCACCAAAAAAGAATTGCGAGAAGGCAGATACTTCCAAACAGCCAAACTAATCGTGCTGAGAAATCTCTGGCGAGAAAAGAAAGGCTTACCCTCAATCGGAGAGGAAGCCTACACCCCACAAGAACAAACCATTATAAAGGAATTTTTATTGCCATTTATAAACCCGAAACCACAAAATAATAAATGTAAAGGAGGCGGGAAAAGAAAATGCCTAAACCTGGAATGACAGGCTTATGCCTAAAAACAGAGGTCGCTGAACTGCTTAGAGCCAAAGCCAAAGAAGCAAACATGGGAATAAACGACTACTTAACAGCAATCCTCTTAGGACGGTCCTGGGACTGTCCTTCCAACATAGTTGGGACCGTCCCACAAGCTATGCATCAGAGCATGAAACGGGCTTCTTTTTGCGAAAGGAATGTGCTCCGGGCGGGATTTGAACCCGCGTCTCCGGCTCGAAAGGCCGGAATACTTGACCGGGCTATACTACCGGAGCACTTAAGCCTTTCTCGCTTGTTGGCATCATGCAAATATTTTCGGTTTCGTTTAAACCTTATTCTTTTAGGACTGTTTTTAAGCATTCTTTAAGCGGCGCAAAGATGGTTTCCGCCTTGTTTAGTGTTGGTGTGTAGTGGGCTGTCTTAGCCGAGTTTGTCATTATCGTTTTTATCCCAAGCTTGTCTGTCCATGTGACCACGGCACACGTGTCTGTGAGAATTTTGGCGCCACTTGCCTCAATTTTACGCACATAAGCCTTAGCCTTTTCTTTTACTAGGCGGGAAGTGCATATCCAAAATCCCATTTCGTCTCTAACTTTTCGGTTACCGATGGCGTTCGCGATTTCTTTAATTTCATGAAGAGAGCAGTGGGGACAGCCAACAAAAACCAAATCTGGTTTTTTTGTAGGGGCTGTTGTAAGTTCTTCAGCGGTTTCTTTAATGTCTTCGGGTTCCACGATTATTTTTTCAAGTCTCTCCTCGGTTTTAATTCTGTCCTTATAATGGAACATGTTCACCATTCCAGCGGAGGCAAGCGCAGCGCCCAACTGCTTCAAGTGTTCCAGCGATGGTTTTTTTAAGCCCTTGATGAGCGGTATTTTGTCCTCCAAAATTTTCCCTAGGAATATTCCCAAAGCTCCGTAGTCAACCTCATTTTCCAGATAAGCCTTAACTTCGGCAACAACTTTTGGCTTGCGGTTTACAGCCTTATGTATCCCACAGTCTGGTGTCTTGCCGATAATTGCTGCTGCCAGAGCACTTGGACCGCCCTCGCGGTTTGTCCAAGCTCCTAATACAGAGTTGGCATAAACAACAGCTGAAGACTCAGCCCATGCAATGTGGGAGCCTCTTCTTGGCTCTTTAATGTAGTAGGGCGTGCACGTAAAGGACTGTTGGAAGCCAAGCCTTTCGAAAATTTCGCAGAGTTTAAGCTGCATTTTAACAAGATGTTTTGGCAATTGCTTTGCCAAATGTTTGGGGTCTAAGCTTTGCGGGTTAAGGGTGGCTTCAACGCTGACTCTTTCGTTGGCGTCTGCCAAAGCTTCAAGGAAGTCTATGGGCGCTTCGCCGAGGGTTTTATATGAAACCCCAGAAACGTGGGCGGATTCTATTGGTATAAGCCTAGACGCATCGAAAAGTTCCCCGAGTTTAACGAGTATTTTCATGCAAACTTGCTTTGCCCAGCCGAATTCGCCATCATAGATGCGTTCTTCCTCTTTAGTTAGATACGTACCTTTAACCCTCCGCCGCTTTTATGACCTTGACTAATCCTTTATAGGCATCAACCTCAACAAAGTCGCCACTTTTAATCTTGCCTATGTCGATTTTGTCCAGCATTGGGATGTCGGCTATAACTGCCCCAACAACAATGACAGGGTCTGCTTTGCGGTTGATTATGGCTTTTGGCGCCAAACCCTTTTTCGCTAAGGAATATATGATGTAGCTGCCAACAGTTGAGCCGTGCCCATGAGGGAAGCATAAAACCTTATCCTTTACGGATTCTCCATACAGGTCATGTTTCTTTTCAACAATCTTGCCGGTTTCTGGGTCAACATCTCCGAGGAAGCTTATGGGTTTGGTGGAGACAAGTGCTTCTGCTATGCAGTGTCCTTCAACAATTCCTCGTCCATGCAGAACTATGCGCTTTGCCATTTTAGGCGCCTTCAATAGGATATTTTAGCTGATGATGGAATTTCACCGAGAATTTTTGAGGCAGCTTCCGCCACTTTTCCACGGTACTTTTCGTCTGTGTAAACCCTTAAGATGTTTATGAAACCTTTTAGAACTTCAAATATTCCGGAGATTTCGCTAATCCTCTTAACCTCCTTCTTTCCATCGCGGGCTTTTCCAAAAACAGGGATTTCCATCGGCTCCATAAAAATGGAGTGATGGTACGGAACAGATGGCACTGTGGGCACATCAATTATTATGGCTTCTGGGTCTACTTTAGCGTCTTTCGCAATCTTGTTCCTTATCTGGTTGCGGAATTCCTCTGCGCTAAAAATGTTTGAAACAGTCTTGTCCTTAACGTAGAAGGTTTGTTCATAGGCGCATTTCAGCATTTTCCGCCTCTCAAGATTTTTTATTATTGGGCTTGATTTCTTGCAGTTTTTGAGCATAGACCAAACAGTGTAGTCGTCCATAGCTAAATACTCTTCTGGCGTTTTGAAGGCAGACAAGCCTAACTCTTCATCTGCCTTTTCAAGGGCTGTTGCCAGCATTATTTGGGCTGCCCTTCCGACGCGGTGGAAGTATATGCTTTTGAAGGATTCTATTCGGGCTATTATAAAGGATTCAAGGGTTGAGAGGGCTCCAATGTCAACGGCTAGGTTTCCATCCAAAACGTCGAAGGTGTGGATTAGGCGGAAAACGTCTACGAAGCCGTACTCCGCACCAGTGTGGTAGGTGTCCCTAACAACAAAATCTAGCTTGTCAACATCTATGGAACTTCTAATTATTTGGTTCAGGAAGGCTTTTCCACGCATGGACAAGGAGCCAACAGCAAGTTCAGCAATATCTTCAGCCTTATATCCAAAACTGCCAAGCAAGTCTTTTAGCTCACTGTGTTTAATTATCCACGCGGTTATGTCTTCATGGGTTTTGTTAAGCTTCTTCGTTAATAAATGTTCAAAAACGTGAGAGAAGGGACCGTGCCCAACATCATGGAGTAAGCCAGCAATCCGCACAGCCCCAGCCTCATCCTCGCTTATCATTTGAGAAATGTTAGGGTTTTCAGCCACCTTGCCAGCCAAATACATAACACCTATAGAATGTTCAAACCGTGTGTGGTTTGCTCCAGGATAAACGTATTCAGCACCAGCCAGTTGCCTTAGCCTACGGAGCCTCTGAACAGAATAGGAGTCAATAATTTCCTTTTCATCCTCTGTTATGTAGACGTATCCATGCACTGGGTCTTTTATTTCGCCCCAATAGCTTTTCGGCATCGCCAACTCTCCAATAGTTGCGGCTTAACAATTATTAATGCATGCTCTTCTTATAATGTCTAATGCTGGCTGGAGGATTAAACATTGGAAAGACGGGGGTTCTTCATATGTGTCGAAGGCTTAGACGGTTGCGGAAAAACAACCCAAGCGAAAATCCTTGTGAGAAAATTGCGGAGAATTGGCTACAACGCAGTTTACACAGCTGAGCCTAGCAGTGGAAAAATTGGAAGGTTTATAAAACGGTACTGCTTACACGGTGGTAAACGCATTTCCAGCATTATTGAAGCCCTACTTTTCGCGGCTGACCGCTACGAACACGTGGAAACCGAAATAATTCCAGCTTTGAAGAATGGGAAAATAGTGGTTTCCGACCGCTACATGTATTCTTCTCTGGCTTATCAAGGAGCGGCTGGACTTAACCTAGACTGGATTAGGAGAATAAACGAGCATGCAATACTGCCAAATTTAGCGATTTTCATAGACGTCGAACCAAACACAGTCATTAAGAGGCTGAAACCCAAAAAATCCGTCATGGAAAACCTTGAAACCCAGCGTAAGGTTCGAGAAGTCTATTTAAAATTTGTCGAGAACGGAGAACTCGTCAAGGTGAATGGAAACAAGCCAAAAAGCGAAGTGGCTGAAGAGATTTTTTCCATAGTTTTAGAATCCCTAAAGAGCGGCTAGACAGCCTTTAAAACTCTTTTCGAGAAAAACTTGTTAACCCTTTCAACAATTAGGTTAATTAGGTCTTCTGGCTGCACATGCCTTGGTCCCCTTTCATGAAAAATGAGCACTTCCACCAAATCCATGTTAAATATCAGGCGGAGCATGTAATAGTCAAACTTCAGCGGAAACCTCTTTCCTCCATGCTCTTTATAATATCGTATGGCACAGAAAAAGTCCATCATCCGAATTGAAGCCTTGCGAATCTCTCCCATGACTTTCTGCGCCTCTTCCGCGTCCAAATAGTTGAATGTGTCGCCATCAGCTATCCCAAACTCAAAGGCGACTGCACAATCGGACGCTGAAGGACTTGTAACTTCTTCAAGGCGCAGGTTTTCGCTGTTAAGTTTTCCTAAACACTGAACCACGGCTTTTTGAAGCGTTTTACATGAAGTAGTTGTAGCGAAACGCATAACCTTCTGTACGTCCACGGGAAAATTCTCATAAACACCAAGCATTTTCCATCCTCCACTTGAGGTTTAGAGTCTTTTGGCTTTCCTTACTTTTTCCAAATTTTCCAAAAGCCCAGAGAGTGTCAAGCCAAGCTTCTGAAGCTCCTCAACATTTGTTTCGTGTTGCATTTTTTCTTGAATTTCCTGTATTTTCGCGAGCAGTGTAGCCTCAAGGGTTTCAAGGCTTAAGGCAGTTGTGACTTTTGCCAACTCCGTCTCCTCTTTGACGACTATCACTTTTTTCTCGCATCTTGCACACCACAAATCTCCGCTCTTAAGCCGGAACAACGGAGAAGCACAAACCGGACAAGCCAGTTCAGTTAAGGTTTGACCTTGACGAAGTAGGTCGGCCATACGCTTAATATACTGTTCTTCAGCCTCTTTCGCATTTTGCGACATTCCTTTAAACCTCGAAAATAGATAGGCATAAAAGCCTATATAACTTGATTATCTGAAATTGGTGTGTGACACGCCTATGGTTAGGAAGAAAAAGCTAGAGGAGTATGAGGAGAGGATTAGGCAGGCTATGGCTGTGCTCGCCGAAGTTTCAGAAGACAACACAACTCCCCGCAACATAAGAAGGGCGGCTAAGGACTCGATGGATGCCTTGCAAACAACAGAGTTTACTCCCGCTGTTAGGGCATCAAACGCCATATCCATATTAGATGAGATTTTACAGGACCCGAACATGCCGCCTTATACACGTGTGAAGCTCTGGAACGTGATGAGCATACTTGAAGCTATAAAAGATTAGGGAAGCTTAACGCTAAATTGCGCTTGTTATAGGATGGCATCTGCTATGAAAGTTTTTCATTATAGTGAGGTTAAAGCCGAGGAAGCCGCGGAAGTAGGCGCCTCAAAACTGAAAGTTAGATGGCTCATCACACGGGATATGGGCGCCCCAAACTTTGCAATGCGGCTCTTTGAAATGGAGCCTGGAGGCCACAGCCCACTGCACACTCACCCGTGGGAGCATGAAGTCTTCATTTTGGATGGCGAAGGCGTTGTTGTCGGCGCTAATGAGGAAAGAAGGTTCAAGCCCGGCGATGTGGTTTTTATTCCGCCAAATGAGAAGCATCAATTCAAAAACAATGGAAACAAGACGGTGAAGTTTCTCTGTCTTGTGCCTCACCATGATAAACCAAAATAATGCCTAATTTAGGCTTCAGTATAGCCGTGGTTTAGGAATTCGCTAAAAATATATGCTTGTTATTACATCTAGTTTTGGGCTTTAAGAGGTAAAAGACTTTGAAGTATGATGTAATAATTGTGGGCGCTGGTCCAGCTGGAATATTCTCAGCCCTTGAAATGGTCGAGAAAGTGGACCTTCGCATATTGATGCTTGACAAGGGTCCGGATTTAGAGCGAAGAAAGTGCCCGGCAAGCAGAGGCTTCGGATGCGTAAACTGTGAGCCATGCGGGCTTCTATGCGGGTGGGGTGGAGCAGGAGCCTTCAGCGACGGCAAACTAACAATATCAACCGAGGTGGGTGGATGGCTAAACCAATACGTTTCAGAAAATGAATTGAAAGAGCTGATAGACTATGTTGACAGCGTTTACATTAAATTTGGCGCTCCGAACCGCGTTTATGGCGAAGACATAGAGAAAGTTGAGGAAATTGAAAAGAAGGCTTCTATGGCTGGACTAAAGCTTGTCCATCAAAAAATTAGGCACATGGGAACCGAACGATGTGCTCAAACATTACGAAAAATGCGACAAGAACTCAACGGGAAAATTGACATCAAAATGGGAAAGGACGTTAAAGGGCTTATTGTGAAAAACGGCGCCGTTGAGGGTGTCGAAACAGTTGACGGAGAAAAATTCTTAGGCAAATATGTAATTGTGGCTCCTGGAAGGGGCGGGGCGGAATGGCTTCAGACAGAAGCTCAATCGTTAGGCTTGAAGACGCTCAACAATCCTGTGGACGTTGGTGTAAGAGTGGAAGTGTTAGCCACCGCTATGGAGGAGTTAACAAGCATCCTCTATGAACCGAAATTCATTTACTATTCGAAGTTTTTTGACGACCAAGTCAGAACTTTCTGTGTGGCGCCTTATGGCGAGGTCATATCTGAATCATATAACGGAGTATTAACTGTCAACGGGCAAAGTTATGCAGAACGCAAAACGGAAAACACAAACTTTGCAATACTCGTTAGAACATTGTTCACGGAACCCTTCAGGGAACCCATAGCCTATGGAAAGTACTTGGCGAGGCTCTCAAACCTATTGAGTGGAGGAATCCTTATACAGCGTCTAGGCGACTTGGAGGCTGGAAGGCGCTCAACACAAGATAGAATAGCGAGAAGCGTTGTAACACCAACGCTGAAAAACGCCACGCCCGGCGACTTAAGCTTCGTCTTGCCATACCGCTATCTTGCAGATATAAGGGAGATGCTTGAGGCACTGGACAAAATAGCCCCAGGAATACATTCACGGGACACGCTATTATACGGTGTTGAGGTGAAATTCTATTCCTCAAGACTGGAGTTAAGCAGTGCTCTCGAAACAAAAATTCGGAACCTTTTTACAATAGGTGACGGTGCTGGAGTAACCAGAGGACTAATACAGGCATCAGCGTCAGGCGTCATTGTCGCAAGAGAAATTATAAAGCGAGAAAAACAGAGGGTTAGGGGAAATGTCAATAGTTAAGGAGTTAAGTTGCTCCTACTGTGGTGCACCAATTTCCTTTAAGCCAGGCGAAATAATAGCCACATGCAGATATTGCGGCTATACCGTTGTGATTGAAACCGGGAAAGCCTTCACATTTGAGCATTCAATGTTGCTAAACAAATATGACCAGACGCGTATAGAAGAGCTTGTCAAAGATTGGATGAATTCTGGGTTCCTTAAACCAGCAGACCTAGCCAAAAAGTCAAAAATAGCTGAGAAGACGTTGATGTATTTACCCTTCTGGATTATATCCGTGGAGGCTGAAAGCATCTATAAAGGGGTTTTCGAAAGGATAAGCCCGCCACTTGTGAAGGAGGGCAAAATAACCAAAAAATATGACTGGCTTGTCCTTGCAAGAAAAGCCACACAATTCCCCACGAAAGAGTATGATGTGCCGTTGGAGGGCAAGGTCCCATACGATTTTAGGAAAATTGAGGAATTCGCCAAAGTGTTAAACAGCGAAATCGACATAGACGAAGCTGTTGAAATAGCTAAACAACAAATTGTAGAGCACCATTGTTATTTGGCTCAGCAGGATGTTGACAGAATCATTGAAATGAAAAACGAGATGAAAGTTGGTCAAGCGGTCTACCTCCACGCGCCAATATGGTTTATAAAATATGAGTACAAGGGTGAAAGTTACAGTTTGTGGCTGGATGGAGCAACGGGAATGGTCATAAAAGGGGATATACCAGCAGCTAAATTCGGAATATTTTAGAGTAAACCATGCCATTCTAAACATTTTTTATCTACATACTACAAATGAATAATATCGCAGAGGTTTAGAAATATAATGGGCGGCGAAATTATCGGGCGAGGAACATGGTACGATAAGATGGCTTTAAAAATAATTGAGAGAGAGCGAAAGCTGGGCAGAAGCCTAGACATAATACGAACTGAAATGGGAATAGCTGCCTCAGGCTTTCCTCATATAGGTAATTTAAGCGACGCTGCAAGGTCTTTCGCTGTAACTCTAGCCCTTAGAGAACAAGGCTACAACTCTGAACTCATAGCTTTCGCAGATGACAAAGACGGGCTTAGAAAGGTGCCTGCTGGCATGCCAAAAACTCTAGAAGAGCATTTGGGACGCCCAGTCACAGATATCCCGGACATTTATGGATGCCACAAAAGTTATGGTGACCACATGACTTTGCTGCTTCTTGACGCGTTAGGCAAGTGTGGAATAGAATACAAGTTCTTTTCTGGAACAGAAGTCTATAGAAGAGGCTTATTTAATAAAGAAATTGAAACCGTACTTTTAAACGCTAAAAAAGTTGGCGAAATAGTTAAGGAAGAAGTTGGACAAGAGAAATTTTTGGAAGCACTGCCCTACTTTGCCGTATGCGAAAACTGCGGGCGCATTTACACAACGAAGGCTTACGACTTTCTTCCAAAGGAGGGAAAAATTCTCTACGTATGCGATGGAATGGAAGTAAAGGGACGCTGGCTTGAGGGATGCGGACACAAAGGCGAGGTGGATTATAGAAAGGGTGAAGGTAAGCTAAGCTGGAAAGGCGAATTTGCAGTTAGATGGAAAGCATTAGACATTAGATTTGAGGCTTTCGGTAAGGAAATTGCAGACTCTGTTCGCGTAAACGACCGTATATGCCGAGAAATATTCAATTGGGAACCACCAGCACATGCGAAATACGAGTTGTTCCTAGATAAAAGTGGGAAGAGACTCTCAAAATCCGCAGGGGTAGTTTTCACCCCACAAACATGGTTCAAATATGGTTCACCCCAATCGCTCATGCTACTTATGCTGAAAAGGTTTGTCGGAACCCGCACTTTAGACGTGGCGGACATACCAGCGTATATGAACGAGCTGGACTATTTGGAAGACTTATACTTTGGAAAGAAGACAATTCCAGACAAAAAGGAACTGGCAAAGCTTAAAGGCTTATACGAGTATTGCTGGGTTCTAAGGCCTCCAACAAAACCAAGCGTACACGCACCATACAACATGCTAACCTTTCTGGCTAAAATTGCGCCGAAAGGCAAAGAAATAGAGTTCATAACAGAAAAGCTTCAAGGCTACGGCTACCTACAAAAGGGACAACAGCCAGACCAAGACCTAAAAATGCGAATAGAATACGCGCTCAACTGGGTTAGGGACTTCGAAGAAATCCGAGAAACAACAATAGCCCTAAAACCAGAAGAGAAAAACGCCATAGAAGAGCTAATCGAAACCCTAAAAACAGAAGAAGAACCGGAAAAAATACAAAACGCCATATTCAACACCGCCAAAAAACACGGCATACCACCACCAGAATTCTTCAAAACCCTATACATCATACTTATAGGAGCACCGCAAGGACCAAGGCTAGGACCATACATAACCGCCATGGGCAAACAAAACGTAATAAACGCCCTACAAAGAACAATAAACCAAAACTAAAAACCCTTTTATGCCAATTTCATTTCTATCATAAACTTGGGCCCGTAGTCTAGGATGGATTAGGACGCTGGCCTGCGGAGCCGGAGATCCTGGGTTCAAATCCCAGCGGGCCCGCCAAAGAACAAATCAGCGCTCTTATGTGGCTTATGTTATAGCTTAAAATTCTTATAGGTGTTGTTCTGAAAATGTTTTTGTGGTTTGTATGGAGAAGTTTAAGTTTCCAAGTGAGGAGTGGATTAAAGCCTACAAGGAGGAGCTTAACAAGAATGAGGCTTATGCGGAGGCTGCTAAGGACTGGGAAGGTGACTTCCTCTTCATAGTCACTCCAGATGAAGGCTTGGATAAAGAGATGGTTTTTTATGTGGATCTTTGGCATGGGAAGTGCCGTGACGCCTATATGGTGCCCAATAGGGAGGCTAAGGCTGCCGAGTTTGTCTATGAGGGACCATACTCGAACTGGAAGAAGCTGATAATGGGGCAGTTGGATCCCATTCAGAGTTTGCTCATGCGGAAGTTCAAGTTGAAGGGGAATATGGCGAAAATTATGCGGTACACTAAGGCGGCTTCGGAGCTTGTGAAAACAGCAAGCAAAGTCCCAACAGAGTTTATTTAGGAGTTCTAACTCTCATGTGGGAGTTTACATCCCCAAAATCCATAGTTTTCGGAGAAGGTGCACTAGAATATTTGAGGGAGATTGAAGGCAAAAGAGCGCTAATAGTCACAGACAAGATAATCCGCGAGTTGGGCTTCGTCGAAAAAGTTGCAAACTATCTTAAAGAGGCAGGATTAAGCATAGAAATCTTCGATGAAGTGGAGCCCGAGCCTTCAAAGGAAACAATAACAAAATGTGCAAAACGCGCGGAACTTTTTGAACCAGAGTGGATTGTTGGGTTAGGTGGAGGAAGTTGCATTGATGCGGCTAAGGCTTCGTGGGCGTTATACGAGAGGCCAGACATTCAAATTGACGAGATAAGCCCATTGCAGAAGCTTGGCTTAAGGAAGAAGGCAAAGCTTATTGCGATTCCAACCACAAGTGGAACGGGGTCTGAGGCCACATGGGCAATAGTCATCACCGACACTACGGAGAAGAGGAAGATGGAGCTTGCCTCAAAAGAACTGGTTGCCGACGTGGTGATCCTCGACCCTCAGCTTCCCTTCACCATGCCGAAGAGGTTGGTGGCTGACACTGGTGTTGACGCACTTGTGAACGCGTTAGAGGCTTATATCTCACAGTGGCGAAACTATTTTTCAGACCTTCTAGCGATCAACGCCGTGCAAGCCATTTTCAAGCATCTTTCAAGGTCTTACAGCGACAGCCAAGACAGGGAAGCAAAGGAGAAAATGCATTATGCAGCCACCATAGCGGGACTTGCCTTTAGCAACTCCCAAATATGTGTTGCCCATGCTATGGGCCACGCTTTGGGTGCTTTATTCAAAATTTCCCACGGCAGAAGCGTTGCGGCGGTCTTAACATTTGCAGTTGAGTATATGGCGAAAGAGGTGATGGAAAGGTTTGGCGCCCTCGCCGATGCCGTTGGAATCAAAGCAGAAACAGGCAAGGAAGCCCTGGAAAAGTTTGTCCAAGCCTTAAAGCGGCTTTTAAAGGATGTTGACGAGCCAACTTCAATAAGGGAGTTGGGAATCAGCTGGAACGATTTCCAAAGCGAACTTGACAACCTTGTGGAAAGAGCCATGGGTTCCACTGGCACAATAGCAAGCCCAAGAGTCCCAACAGCAGAAGATTACAGAAGGCTGTTTGTCTACGCATATGAAGGGAAAACAGTGGACTTCTAGATAGACACCTCTTTCCCCTTTTCTCTATTCGTGACATGTTAGAAAAATGGAAGGTTTAGTGATTAGCGTTGTACGATTTCCGTTACTTCTTTCACTGTTTCCTTTTCCTCTTCTGGAAGCTCGCATCCCTCAAGCCATATGGAAGCCAGAACGGCGAAGTCTGGGGGTATAACCTCCCTATCAATTCTAATGTCTAAAACCGCTGGCTTTCCGGAATCAACAGCCCTCTGCAGTGCTGGTCTTATCTGGGATGGCTCAACAACCCTCTCGCCGTAACAGTTCATTCCCCGTGCAATCTCGTCATACCTTATGTCCGAAAAATCAACCCCAATATGCCTCCTCGAATAGAACATTGTTTGCCCAGCCCTAATCATTCCCCATGCACAATCATTTAAAACCATAAACACTACTGGCAGTTGGAGACGGCTTACAGTTTCAAGCTCCTGAATGTTTAAGCCGAAGGCTCCATCACCAGTTATGCAGTAAACCTGCCTATCTGGACAAGCAAGTTTCGCTGCAATAGCGTATGGAATGCCGGCGCCCAAGTGTCCAGAATCGCCACTCACACAACTGATGTAAGTGTTCGGTTCATAAGCCCTATTTAGGTAGAAGCACCAAACAGCGGTATTTCCTCCATCAACAACTGTTATGGCGTTTCTTGGAAAGAATTCCCTAACTTCCCTCACAACGCGCAGCGGATGAATTGGCACCGTATCCAATCGTGACATTTCCTCAAAGTTTTCAAGCCACATCTTTTCCAGTCGCTTATAATCCTGCAGGAAGGGATTCTCCTTTCTGGGAGGCGTATGCCTTTTAACGGCCTCCAGCAAAGCCTTAAGGGTTGATTTTGCATCGCCCACAATCCCCAAATCAACTGGCCTGTTTAAGCCAATCATGTCGCCTGAAATATCTATCTGGATGATTTTCTGTTTTGGTGGTTCTCCCCACGCTGGCGGTTTTCCCCACATGTCCAAGGCGCCAAGCCTACAGCCAACAATGAGGACCGTGTCAGCCTCAGCCTGAGCCACTATGGCTCCGTTGCCAGGAGCTGCTGGGATAAGGCATAGGGGATGATCTTCAGGTATGGCTCCCCTTCCACTCATTGATGTGGTGACTGGGGCTTGCAGGTATTCAGCCAACTCTATAAGCTCCTCTGAGGCCCCAGATCTAAGAACTCCGCCACCAGCGTGAATTAGAGGCGTTTTTGCTTCCACAAGCATTTTTGCAGCCTGTTCTATGAGGGCATGGCTTCCGACGGGTTTTTCCACAGCCCTATAACTTTTTGGAGGCAGTATTTCTAAGTCCGCTTCTTCTCCTGTTTGGAAGAGAACGTCTGAAGGGAAGTCGAGATGCACAGGGCCGGGCTTCCCAGACATAGCCGTCCTAAAAGCCCATTGTGTAAGTTCTGGGATGCGCCTCCAGTGGGATACTACAGCGTTCCATTTTGTAACAGCCTTAAAAAGTGAAAGCTGATCTAAGGCTTGTTGGGAGCCCGGGTCTGGGTATGAACGCCAAGACTGGTTTTGGGCTGTAATCACAATGATTGGTATGCTGTCTGCAAAAGCTGGATAAACGCCTCCGATAAGGTTTGCAGCTCCAGGGCCGACTGTTCCTATGCAGACTCCGGGTTGTCCAGTTGCCCGTGCCCAGGCATCAGCAGCATGGGCAGCCGCAGCCTCGTTACGCATAGTTATAAATTCGAGACGTTTATCCCTATAGATGGCATCCAACAGTGGATAAAGCTGATCTCCCGGAACGCCAAACACATATCGGACGCCCTCTTGCACTAGGCAACGTTTAAGAACCTCACCGCCAGTTAAACGAGCCATAAAGACCCCATAATATTAACGAGTCTCTACCTTATAATTTTCGTCTTCAATTCAAATCGTGAAGTTTACGTAACCCGTAGATTCGGTACGGTGCATTCAGCCATTTCAATAGGCGCTGTAGACTTCTTTTCATATATTCACTGATGAACATCTGAGCGTCTATACAGCCTCTGGCGCAAAGACCGCTTTCTCTAAACCGGCCAACCCTTTCTTAAAAATTCTTAACAAAGAAACCAGGATGATGGAGGCCCTCACCATTTTCTTTTAGAAATTTTGTATGTTTCCCCCTTCATGAATTAATTCTAGCTGACCTCACCAAATTGGAAAATACGATTTTCAGTTTTACATCATCTTTTTCAAACTCTATAGGCGGCAGCGGCTCTTGCTTCAAAATTTTTCATATAACCTTGCGGCTTTTTCTAAGTCCTTGACGACAACCCCTATCTGATCGATTTTAGAAAACAAGTTCATTCAATTTTCAGTCATACAACCAACCAAAGGATGTTTTAAAATAATCCTGATTAAAAATTGCCCCAAATCTAATCACGCAATGTACCATTTATGCGTTATGTCCATTTATAGGGTCCTGGTTTCTGTTTCAGCCAATTCTATTTTGATCTCTTTTTTGATGCTGTCTACGAGTTTTTCGACGCTAATAATGTTTGCTTCTGGCGGATAAACCCCTGCCTTCACATCCTTTGCTTTTGCAAGTTCTAGGGCAGCAAGAGCCGCTGGTAAGGCTGTTGCTTTGGCTGCGTCTTTGCATGCTATGCGATATTTAATAATGTGTTCCTTTCCCTCCTTGACACCTTTAACAACTGTTGCTAAGCCTACGCCTCCTAATGCGTAATCACCTAAGCGCTCGTAGAGAGGCCCGATTGACTTTTCTGTTTCTTCAGGCGGCGTTATTTCAGATAGCGCCAACGTTATGGCAACTGCGATTTCTCTGGCCTTAAACGTGTGGTCTCCTACTTTGATTTCTTTGAGGCTTGTTAGCCCAAGTGAAGAGAAAATTTTTGCTACATCGTTTAGGTCTGAGGGCCAGACTCCTCCCTTGTTGCATACATTCTTTACTTTAATGTATCTTGGTATCGTAATGGGTTCCGGATGACCTGCATGGGCAACTTCCCAAACGCCTATTGGTTCTGGAAACTCAAAATGCTCGGGTTCTGAAAGAGCTTTAATCATCACCCATTCTCCATTTTTATAGGTTGGAATCATGCCTGTTATCACGTGAAAATAGTGGTCCACGATGGCTGGCCCCATTGTGGGGTCTATGGCTGTCCAAATCCAATAGGTTCTAATTTCGAAAACTTCGTCGAGCTTTTGCGCTCCATACCAAGCTAGTAGGTTTGTTATTCCTGGCGTTGCTCCCAACCCAATAATGGCTGTAATCTTTCTCTTTTGCGCTTCTTCATGAAGTTTCAAGGCTTCCTCTGTGGCATCATAATCATCATTTATATCAACAAATTTAACGCCAGCCCTTAATGCAGCTTTCAAAACGGGAGCACCAAATCTGTGGAAGGGGCCGAGTGCGCTGACAGCTACATCAAAGCCTTTTATGGCTTTTACTAAAGAATCTTCTGATGCAGCATCAACATGAAGAGTATTGATGTTGCCACCGATTGTTTCCGCTGTTTCCTTAGCCTTTCCAATGTTTTTGTCGCCTATGGTTATTTCCGCTGTTGGATCAAGGTGTTGCAGTTCAGAAACTATTACCGAACCAATGTGGCCTGCTCCACCAAGAACAAGTATTTTCGTTGGCATGATGAAATTGATTGCGCAAAGAACTTATAAATTTTTGCTGATTCAAGCTTGCTATTACGGTGCTCAAGAATGTTTGGATACATGGGAAAATTCGCAGAATTAATCTATCAACAAACAAGATAACCGAGGAATTTCCAGACCAGAATACTCTTAAGATGTTTCTCGGTGGGAATGAATCGGC
>CAZNKF010000024.1:0-17264 GCA_964573785.1 uncultured Candidatus Bathyarchaeia archaeon | reverse complement strand
AGGAATTTCCAGACCAGAATACTCTTAAGATGTTTCTCGGTGGGAATGAATCGGCGACATTATATTTATTTAAAAGAAGTTAAAGAGGGAATTGACCTATTGAATCCAGAAAACAAGTTAATATTCATGACAAGTCCTTTAACTGGAACCCTATCCGAGCAAGGGAGATATATAGTGGAGCGCCCTGACAGTGAGAGGGTCAAAGCCGTTATAGTGTTGAAAAGGAAATATGAGAGCCAAGGTCACAGCCGAAGATATAAAACAATTTTATTGTATTGTAGGATAAACTTCCATCTTATGCTGTGCCGACATTTGTTTAACTCCAAAAGGATTTGCGCTAACTCACAATTGTGAAGATTTTCAAAAGGAAAACCCGAGAGGAAGAAATATCTAAAATGGAAGAAGCGAGAGATAGCCTGTTAGAAATTGTGAGCGTGATATTTTCTTAAAATACCAAAATCCTTGAAAATAGGCAAGTATTAAATTTGTTTGCCACAGAATTTTAAAGCCGGTGGTTAAATGTCAGGGGGTTATATGGGGAAAATTCTGAGAGTGAACCTGACCACTAAAAGCTTGAAGGTTGAGCCAACTTCTAAAGAGGTTGCAAGAAAATACTTAGGCGGCAAAGGTTACGCCACATACCTACTATACAAGTATTTAAAGGAGTATGAAAAGGCAGGGATTTCGCCAAAAGACATTGACGCATTGGATCCAGAAAACGTCCTAGTCTTTGCAACAGGCCCGGGAACCGGTGTTCCGGATTTTCCGTCGTCTGGCAGATACCATGTGATGGCGTTGAAATCACCTCTGACCGGCTCTATTGGAAGCGCAAATTCAGGCGGGGAGTTCGGGCCCTTCCTAAAGTTTTCAGGGTTTGACACTGTTATAATTGAAGGAGCCTCAGAGACTCCAGTGTACTTGGTTGTTGTGAATGGTGAGGCTGAGTTGAGAGATGCAAGTAGCCTATGGGGCAAAAATGTGTTTGACACTTGCAGAATTTTGAGGGATAAGGTTGGCGGCAAAAACACAAGCGTCGCCTGCATCGGGCCCGCCGGTGAGAATCTGGCATATATGGCATGCATAGTCAATGACGAGCATAGGGCTGCAGGTAGAACAGGCTTAGGAGCCGTTATGGGCTCGAAGAAGCTTAAGGCTATTGTTGTTTCCGGAGAGGAGAAGGTTCCGGTTGCCGAACCCAAAAAATTCGCTGAAGTTTCAAAAAGATGCTTGGACGCCATGAAGAATAACGCTGTCACGGGTGTTGGACTGCCAACATACGGCACGGCCATCCTCATAAACATAATTAATACCGCCGGCGGGTTACCTTACAAGAACTGGCAGACTGGCGTTAATCCAGATGCGGAGAAAATAAGCGGCGAAACTCTCGCAGAAAAATATCTGACAAGCCGAAGGGCATGCTGGGGCTGCCCAATTGGGTGTGGAAGAGTCACCAATGTCAAGTCTGGGCCATTCCAAGTTTTAGCCTCTGAAGGCCCTGAATACGAGTCTATTTGGGCTTTGGGAGGCAGCACAGCCATAAAAGATTTAGACGCTGTTGTTAAGGCAAACCACTACTGTGATGAGCTTGGACTGGACCCAATAAGCATGGGCTCAACGATAGCCGCAGCCATGGAACTAAATGAGAGGGGCTACATTCCGCAAGAAGATTTGCAGGGCTTAGACTTGCGTTTTGGCAATGCTGCAGCCCTTGTGGAATCGGTTTGGCGAACAGCCTACAAAGCTGGATTCGGAAAATACTTAGCATTAGGCTCAAAGAAACTATGCGAGATTTACGGGCATCCAGAGCTCTCTATGAGTGTTAAGGGCCTTGAGATGCCAGCCTACGACCCAAGAGCCATTAAAGGCATAGGGCTGAACTATGCAACCGCCAATAGAGGAGGCTGCCACGTAACCGGATACACAGTCTCGCCGGAAGTCTTGGGAATACCGGAGAAAATTGACCCGTTGAAGACTGAGGGAAAAGCGAAGTGGGTTAAAATATTCCAAGACTTCACATGTGTGGTTAACTCAACTGTAAACTGCTTATTCACAACATTCGCCTTAAGCGCAAAGGACTATGCAGAGCTTTTGTCGGCTGTTACTGACTGGGAATTAACAGAGGATGAAATCCTAAAAATTGGAGAGCGCATCTACAACCTAGAAAGGGTTATAATCAACAAGTTTGGATTCGACGGAAAAGACGACACGCTGCCAAGACGCTTGTTAGAAGAGCCTATGCCTGAAGGACCCGCAAAGGGTCAAATAACAGAGCTTGAAAAAATGAAGGAAGAGTATTACAAGCTCCGCGGCTGGGTTAACGGCATCCCAACAAGGGAGAAGTTGGCTGAGCTTGAAATAGAACTTTAGAAAAGCAAAAATTCCCCTTTTATTCCCTCTTTATTTTGTTGGAAGCGCCTTGGCTTTGGTATCTGTAAAGATAATGCTTTTCGCAACCTTGCGCAGTAAATATAAAACTAGAGAGCTCCCTGTCACTTGCGATGGAAACCTTCTAAACATGATTGAGAATGCATCTAAAATTCTAGGACCAGAATTTATCGACGATGTTTACGACAGAAAAAGGGGGAAAGTTAGGGACGACATGATTATTATGGTGAATGGGAGAAACATCAAAGACTTGAAAGGCGATATAATCCTAAAAGACGGTGATGTGATAGCCATATTCCCACCCTTAGCCGGGGGCTAAATCTCTTAGGAAAGCATCCTCATGAGTGATAAGTTCCCAGAAGCACTGCAGATAGAAGTTACAAACAAGTGCAACTTCAACTGTCAAATGTGCATTAGACGTGTTTGGAACGCAAAACCCCTAGACATGGACATAACTCTATACAAAAAAATCGCAGAGACGTGTTTCCCATTTTTGAAGAGGCTTGTGCTCTACGGTTTTGGTGAGCCCTTCATCCACCCACAAATTCTTGAAATGCTCCGTATAGCCAGAAAACGCCTTCCAGACATTGGAGAAATCCTCATAAGCACAAACGGCTCGCTGATAACTCCAGAAATTGCCGGCAAAATTGTGAAGGAAATAGATGTGGATTTCATATCCTTTTCTATAGATACTGTCAGCCAAGACAAACTAAGACATTTAAGAGAAGGCTCCGACTTCAAACTAATAGCCAGCAACATTGAAACGCTGGCAAAAAGCAAGGATGAAGCTAAAAGAGATTTTAGGCTAGGTTTGGAAACAGTTATCATGGAAGATAACTTTTTAGACCTTCCAGAACTCGTCAAGTTTGCGGCAGAGAAAGATGTCGATTATATTATAGCGTCTCATGTTACGCCATACACGCCGGAAGTTTTTGCAAAAACCATGTATCTAACTTTGAGCAGACTAACCATTGAAATATTAAAGCCCTCTTTAAGGTATGGATGGCGTCTTATACGCGAATCAACCTTGGAGCTTTTCGGCAGAGCCTATGGCGTGAAAATGGAGTCAGCCTCAACAGAGCTTATCAGAAGCTTTTGGATTGAAGCTGAAAAGAAAGGGTATTGGATTAATCTACCTCTGCTCCTAAGCTCCACGAATAAGCTTGAAGCGTTAACTCGTTTAGAAGAGGTTTTCCATGAAAGCGAGGAAATCGCCCATGAATATCAAATTGATTTGAAGCTGCCAAACTTGTATCCCGATGCCAAGGAAAGAAAGTGTCCCTACATGGAGAAGGAGACTTTGGTTATAAGAAGTGATGGTGCGGTTTCTCCGTGCCAAGAATTCATGTACGCTCATCCAGTTTACGTCAATGCTCACAAAAAAGACATAGGCGAAGTAATCTTCGGCGACGTAACAAAAGAGAGCATTGAAGAAGTTTGGCATCGAGAGGCTTGCATCAATTTCAGAGCAGCTAGACGGGACATGGCTAAAAACATGCCTTGGTGTGGAGACTGCCCATATTCGGCTTTAGGATGCTTCTACACAAGGACCAACAATTTTGACTGCTATGCAAACGCACCAACATGCAATGAATGTCTATACAGCGTCAGTTTGGCGCAATGCAACATTTGAAAAGGCCTATTCAAGGAGCAGTGAAACGGGCCCAGCCTTCCAAGCTTCTATGGCGGCTTTCAGTTCAGGATGTTGTTCGGCATATTGTTCCAGCGGAATCCTATTCATTGCGGCTTCTATGGCTTGTCTGAAGGCTTTTGCGCCAGCTCTAGGTCCCATTGGATGGGCGTGGATTGCCCCGCCAGCTCCGATTGCTATGTCCGTGCCTAAATCGCTTATGAGCTGTGGGACGTGGAGCTGTGTTATTCCGCCTGAAGGCATGGGTAATGTGGGCTTAATGTTGTGCATCGGGAAAAGCATGGTTCTGCCAGCTTTCAAGTACTTTTCCCTCAAGAAGAAGGGCTGTTTTCCATATGGCGCCGGGTAAACCAGTATGTCTGCACCTGCAAGTCTTGGAAGCTTCGCTAAGGTCAAGTGGGACGACATGCCAGACTCCGGGTCCTCGTAAATTGCTCCGGCAAAGTCCATGTGACCTAAAATTGGAACCTTTATGCTTGGGTCTTCCGCCAAGGCTTTTAAAACGCCTATGCCGGCTACTAGGTGGTTAACCATTATGGCGTTTGCACCAAGCTCTATGACTTTCTCTGCAAACTCGAAGATTTTCGGCGCGTCCGCAGTCACATTTATCGTATACATTTTCTTTTCCCCAGTCTCTTGGACGGCTCTGTCAACAACCTCCATATACTTAACGATTCTGTCTTCGACAGTGTTGAAGGGTGCATTAGCCAAAAGTTCATCATCCTTAACAAAGTCTGCACCACCCACCAAAGCCTCATATGCCAGCTTTGCGCCCACATCCGGCGGGTAGCCAGTGCACGGCTTAATCATGTTATTAAGGATTGGTCTCCCCTTAATTTTCAGGTATTCCCTTAAGCCTTGAACGCCGAATTTTGGTCCCTTAAACATTTTAAGATAGCTTTTTGGAAAGGTTAAATCCATAAGTTTTAGTCTCCCAGCCATGGAAATGTTGCCAATAACCGTTGTTAAAAGCATTGAAATTTCATTCATGAAATTCTCGTAGGGATAGGCTATCTGAACAATATATCGCCTCAACTTCACATCGGCTGGAACCTCATACTCAAAGTCTGGGACTTCATTTATGGCGATTACTTTGGCTATGTGCTTTTTCCGCAACTCAACAGTTTCACCTGGAACGCGAATCCATGTTCCAGTGCTCTGCTCAACAGCTACAGCCATGGCTATTTTGTCCACAGGCCAGTCTCTTGGAACAGCCGCATAATACGTGGCTATCACATACTTTTCTGGGTCTACTCCTTCTGGCAAAGCCAATGGAAGAGCTTCAATTTCTTCTGACATGAAACTTCACCAGCTCAAATTCTATAAATGAATTGTTTGTGGTAATAAATATGTGATATGTATGCCTTATTCAGCTTTCAAGTTTAGCCTCCGATACATTTGCCTATTGTTTTTGTAGATGTTTTGGAACTCCTTGAAAATTTTCTCGTACATGACAGCGTTTTGCGGATTCGGCTCATAAACAGCATCTATTTTCACAAGCTTTTCTGCATCCTCGAAGCTTTTGATATGGCCTAAAGCGATCATGGCTATTATTGCTGCTCCCTTTGCGCCAGCCTCTTTCGGATCACTGACCCTGTTTATTTTTCTATTTAAGGTGTCTGCAAATATCTGGCACCAAACGTTTGATATGGCGCCTCCACCTATGATGTTTATGCTTTCAGCTTTCCCAGCAAGCCTTTCCATGTAAAACAGTGCCCACTTCATGTTAAGGGCGACACCCTCAAACACTGCTCGAACCATATGCCCTCGCATGTGTTCAAGGCTAAGGTTATGGAACCCTCCCCTAACGGTTGGATCATCCAGCGGGGCTCTTTCACCGAAAAGCCAAGGCGTAAATATTAAGCCGTCCGCACCGGGTTTAACTTCTGCAGCCATTTTGCTGAAAAGCTCGTAGACATCCTCTTCTAGGCTTTCATTAAACACTGTGTTTTTCAGCCAGTCTAGGCATGCCCCAGCTGTTTCCTGCTCCGCAACGCAAAGGTACATGTTTGGGTTTGCACTGCAAATACTGCCAATGTAATGAAACAAATCCTTTTTCCGTTCAGATAGGTGGCAGCCAAGCCAGCCACTTGTTCCCACATAGGCGTGAATCTCTCCCTCTCTTACTGCTCCGGAGCCTATGGCCGCTGAAGCTACATCGCCGGCTCCAACAACAACTGGTGTGCCTTCCAGAAGCCCCATTTCAGCGGCTGCCTCCGGCTTGAGCTTTCCAGCCATATCTGTTGCCTTCATTATTTCTGGGAGTTTGGCTTTGTCTATTCCATATTTCTTGAGGATTGTGTCTGACCAGTTGAATCTTCCCTTTCTTGTGTCCATCATCCACCAGATGTTGGCGTAATCCCTGCTTATTACGAAGTTTCCAGTACACTTGAAAATTAGGTAGTCTTTGCAGTCAAGGAACTTGTAGGTTTCAGAGTAAATTTTTGGCTGCTCTTCCTTAACCCATAAGATTTTGCATATGGGGTCTTTCCCCACATGCCCATAAATCCCGCCAGATATGCTTAGAAATCTTATCAGTGTGAGAAGCCCGTACCCTGCGATTTTTATGATTCCGCGGCTCATTTTTTCAGCTTGCTCTTTTGCCCTCGTGTCAAGCCATATCATGCATGGCATGAGTGGTTCGCCGTTGCTGTCCACTGGAAGCGTTCCAGACATTTGTGTTGCAAATATGATTGCGGCGATTTCTGAAGGCTTAACCTTTGCCCTTTCAAGAAGTTCTCTTGTTGTTTTTGTGACCGCGTTCCACCAGTCTGATGGCTTTTGCTCCGCGTATCCTCTTTTTGGATAGTATACGGGGTATTCTGCCGAAGCATGCCCAGCTATTTCGCCACCTAACCGTACAAGGACAGCCTTATTGCTTGTTGTCCCAGTGTCATGGGCGAGTACGTATTTCCCCTTCAAGGTCCCTTAACCAGCGATTCCAAACTTAATCTGTGAACTTTGCCGTCTTTATCGATATGCTCAACGCGGATGGGCAAGCCCACAGTCCCGCCTACTCTTATCTTCTCTTTAGCAAGCATAAACAACTCGATTGGGTTCACGGCGGCTTCTGGTGGAAAAACACCCTTCAACTTTATTTTTCCCATAGCCATTAGCATAGTTCCCAAGGCAGCTGGCACACCAGTTCCTTCCCGCATGCCCATCCCCCTTGAAGACATTGAGAACACATACGTGCTCGGCTGGCCTTTCTTCCTGCCCTTAACGACTATTTTTAGGCATCCCATGGGCTCGGTTATCCCAGCTTCCTTCAATAATTTAGGCCTCTGATGGAGAGCGAAGGCAACTGCAAAATCTATTGGCGCAATTTTCTTTCCGTTAACTTCTATGGGCTCCTCGCTTGTCATTCCAAGATGCACAATACCCTTAATGAGTTCAGCATATGCCGGAGGTAGAACCAAGCCGAGGTTTGTTACGCGACGAACCCCCTTAATATACCTCGGAAGAGTAATGGTCTCCGGATGGGGATAAGCATAAACCCTATAAGTTCCAACATCTGCAAACTCAACATCCTCCTCTAAGGCTTTACCACTTTCCTCCAAAACCTTAACGGTCGTAAATTCCCCGTTTAGAAACATTGGAACCGGAATTATCATTGAATGAATCCTATGCTTAACAACCGCTGGTCCCTCGGCTTCTTCTCCCCCATGAGCGTGGTAAATGTCTATCGCTTCAACTTCGTCTAGTAGCATGTCAGCACAAAATCTAACGAGGACATTTGCAACACCTGGGGAGCTCCCCATTCCGATGAGCGCTGAAATCCCAGCCTTTTTAGCTTCAGCGTCCATTTTCAGAAGAGCTTCGGTTGCGTCAACATCATCACATATGTCCACATGATTTACTCCGGCTTTTATGGAAGCCTTCAAAACTATCGGTGCAAACTTGTAAAATGGGCCTACACAGTTGAGTATAACATCAGAACCCTTAATCACTTTCTGCACTTTATTCGAGTCTGTAACGTCAATTTTAACAGCTGAAACTCCTTTAACGCCTATTTCTGAGACGAGTTTCTTTGCCTTTTCAAGGGCTACATCCCCTATGACCACTTCAGAGAACATTCCACTTGAAGCTAGAATTTTTACTGCCATGCTTCCAATAGTTCCAGCCCCGCCTAGAACCGTAACCTTCACAGCTTAAACACCAACCCTCAGAAAATACTGTTTCCATAATAACATTATTTAGCATTTGTGGAAGCCCCTTAAACAGTAAAACATATCAATGTAAAGACCACAAAACAAAGGAAACATGGAAAAGTCACAAGCGTATTCTTACCGTTGGGTTGTCCTATTCTCATACATGCTTGTGGCTGTTGTTTCGCAAATACTCTGGCTGAACTTCGCCCCAATAACAAAGCCAATAATGACAAACATATTCATGGTAACAGAATCAGATGTTGGACTCCTATCAATGGTTTGGCCGCTGCTTTTCATTCCAGTCTCCATCCCAGCTGGAATACTCATAGACAGGAAGGGTTTCAAATTCGGAGTCATCATAGGAGCCTCAATAATGGCAGCTGCCGCAGTTTTACGAATTTTCTCCGGAAAGAACTTCACGTTACTCCTTCTCTTCCAGTCATGTGCTGCACTAGGTCAGCCATTCGTTTTTAACGCCATATCAAAACTTGTAACTTTATGGTTCCCCTTTGAAGAGCGCGCCTTAGCCACGGGAATTGGGATAATGGGTCAATATATTGGGATGATAGTGGCTATGATGCTTACACCATTTCTTGTGCCAACATCAGATATCACACTATTGACGAATATGCTTGTAATTTACGCGGCAATATCTGTGATAAGCGCCGTACTTTTCATGGCCTTGGCAAAGGAAAAACCGGAACTTGCTCAGCCTGAAAACTCAACGGAAGAGGTTAAAGCGTCCATCTCATTCAGGGACATTAAGGCCTTCTCTGGAAAGAAGGATTTCATAATACTTGAAGCTCTATTCTTCATTGGAGTTGGACTTTTCACGGCCCTGCTCACATGGCTGGAAACAATCTTAAATACTCGTGGATTAACCGCCACAGACGCCGGACTAATTGGTGGAATAATAATACTCGGAGGAATAGTTGGGTCTCTTGTTATTCCGGGATTTTCCGATAAGTTTGCTCAGAGGAAGCCCTTTATAGTGGTGAACTTGGCTGTTGCCGCAGCCATGCTATTCATCTTCGCTGAAATCAGCGATTTCCTAATCTTGGCCGTAGCGGGCTTTATTTTGGGCTTCTTCCTCATGTCAGCCTTGCCAATAGGTCTAGAAATGTCAGCTGAAATTGTTGGCTCAGCTTTGGCCGGAAGCGCTTCAAGCTTTCTGTGGCTTTTCTCCCAAGCTGGTTCTGTGGTTTTTATCTTGTTCATGGATGCTATTAAATCCATCACCGGTAGCTTTTACCTTTCAGTTATACTCGTATTCATATTTGACTTAATTGCCTTGGCGCTTTGCTTAGCGCTTAGAGAGACGGCGAAAGCTAAGGGTTAGATTCTGAAGACTTTAAACTTCCTCTTAAGAGCATCCAAATCTATGCTTCCAGCTTTAGCCAACAACTTCTTCTTTAGGGCTTCCCAGCTTACAGCTTCTTCTCCGCCAAGCAATGTGGCTACAAGCTGAACTTTTGCGCATTCCTCAACCATCCTATTTAGGAGACAAGCCTCCTCAACTGTTGAGCTAACAGTTATTATGCCGTGATTCTCCAAAATAACCGCATTAAAATCCACTATCAGTTTTTGAACAGCTTCGGCTAACTTCTTAGAGCCAGGTATCTCAAACGGCACTATTGGAACCCCGTTCGGGATATAAAGGAACATCTCCACTTGCAATGGAATTATTTCGGTTCCAGCTATGCCGAAAGCTGTGGCGAACGGGGCGTGTGTATGAACGACTCCTTGAACGTCATTTCTAACACGGTAGATTGCAGTGTGCAATGGCGTCTCTATTGAGGGAGCTAACTCACCCTCAACTTTATTTCCATCCAAATCAACAACTATGAGGTCTTCAGCTTTCAAAAACCCCATGGAAACACCGGAAGGTTTTATCAGAATCCTATCTGTTCCTGGGATTCGCGCGCTTATGTTTCCCTCTGTTCCAACTACAAGGCCGTAATTATATAGTTGCTTGCCAACGTTGACTAATCTATCTCTTATGTTACGAACTATGTCTTCACTCATGTTGATACCGTTACGGTTGTATGTGAACAGCTATTTTACTCTTTTATTAGATATCCGCCGAACCCTATAGCCCATAATAGAATTGGGTAGGCTATCATGCGTTCCATTCCGCCAACGCCTAAGCCAAGGTTGATTTTCAGTCCAAAGAGTATGAGCGCCGCAAGTGAAATCAAGCCTAGAACAACCGCAAAATATGATAATGGAGGTTTCTGAAATTTGTAGGAGGCTATAGCTGATAGTGCACCAAACAGAAAAGCCATCAATGAAACTACGAGGTGTATTGTGCCGAAGTCTTCTGGGAATATTCCGACACCCATCGCGCCAATCCCGCAAAGAACGAGGAGGCTGAGGAAAACCTTGTTTTGAATCATGCGCCTTAGAAAGTAGGTGCCAGCCACCACTGTTAAGCCGAGCACAAAAACTGAGGGGTTGAAAATTAACGCTGAAGTTAAACCTAGTTTTCCTAGGTCGCTTATGTAGTTTGCGGAGACGCTATAGCTTGGGTCAAGGCATTCGGCAACCAGCATGCAAAGAATGAATTGGGTTGCTCCGACGAATATTAGGGCTCCAGCCACTTTACTATTTGCTTGCTTCATGGTGTAAAGGTGGCTTTTTCTCTTCATAAATTTTTAGCACTTAAGCGTGCCTATTGGAAACTTTGTAGGAGCTGGTCTACGGCTTTTCCAATGTTTTCGCCTTTGTAGCCGCCTTCAAGGACGAAGAAGGTTGGCTTGTTTAAAGTTGCAAGTATTCTGCCAATTTCATAATAGGTTTTATCAGTTAATCCGAGAGAAGCCAAGTCTCCAGCGTAGGCGTCAAAACCGGCTGAAACGGCTATTACCTCAATCTTTTGCATATCAACTTTTTTCAAGGCTTCTTGGAGGGTTTTTAGGTAAACTTCTTCGCCGCAGTCCGCTGGCAGCGGATAGTTTAGGCAGTTAGCCTCTGAATAATAGCCCGTGCCGGGATAGTGAGGGTGCCTATGCAGCGAAACATAAACCACCTTTGGGTCTTCTAGGAAGATTTCTTGTGTTCCGTTTCCATGATGTCCATCGATGTCCAAAATTAGCGTTTGCTTGTCTATGTATTTTACTGCGACTGCGATGTTGTTTATGTAGCAAAAGCCCTTAGTATATGCGCCTAGGGCAATGCCATACCTGCCAGCGTGGTGTCCCGGAGGTCTCATGAGGGAGAAGCCTTCGTTTTCTGCGGCTAGGATTGCGGCTCCAGCTGAAAGTCTTGCATACTCGTATATGTTTTCGTAGGCTGGGGTGTCTGGGTCTTCTATGGCTCCCCTTTTAAGCAGCTCTATGTATTCTTGGTCGTGAACCTTGAGTAGGTCTTCTTCTTGGGCTGGTTCTGGTTTTATAAATTCGTAGCCCCGTTCTTTTAGGATTTCGTAGGCTTTCCTAACCCTTTGGGGGCTTTCAATGTGCCATGAGCCATACTCTAAGCACTTTTCGGAAAAAACTATTTTCTTTTTCACTTTGCACCAGCCCCGGGTTTACGCTTTTAGCTTAAATTTGCCAGTTACATATATTAGTGTTCACATTAACTGTTGATTGTTAAAAGGCGGAATTTCATGGTTTCGGAGAACCCCCTTGCAGAGTTTAGAAGGGAATGCGAATCCGCATTAAGTGAGGCTATTGAAAGGCTTTCGCTTGAGGTGCCCAAACGGTTGGTTTTTGAGAAGCCTCCTGTTTGGGAGTTTGGTCAGCTGGCTTCCTCTATATGTTTTGAGCTGGCTAAGCAAGTTGGCGAAAAGCCGCTGGTTCTTGCTGAATGGCTCATAAGCGCCATAGACAAATCAAAGTTGTCATTGGTGGGTGATGTCACTGCGGCTGGTGGTGGCTACATAAATTTCCACGTGAATTTTGCAAAGTTTTCTGAGCTTACCATAGAGTCTGTTAGGCGTTTTGATGAAGCTTACGGGTTTGTTAAGACTGAGAAGCCATTAAAAATTATTGTTGAGCATACGAGTGTTAATCCGCTTCATCCAATCCATATTGGACAAGCTAGAAATCCGATGCTTGGAGACGCCATTGCCCGTTTGCTTTCTGCTAGGGGGCATGCGGTTTCGCGGCATTATTATGTGGATGATGTTGGGAGGCAGACAGCGGTAATTGCCTACGGTTATGAGAAGCTTGGAAGACCTAAGCCGACGGAAAAGCCAGACCACTTTATTGGTAAGATTTACACTATAACAAGCTGCCTCGTTGAGATTAACCGCCTAAAAAGGGAGCTTGAACGGGCGAAGGCTGTTTCAGCTGATGAGGAAATAATGAAGATTAATAGGGAACTGGACGATTGGATGTCCGTTGCGTTCGAGTTGAAGAGCAAGTATCCAGTGCTTTTTGAAGAGCTACTCCAGAGGATAGGCGGAGATGAGGATCCAGAGAGGGTTGTTGGCGAGTTGAATAGGGCTTATGAGGTTGGAGATGAACGGGCAAAACGGCTTATTAGGGAGGTTAGCCAACTCTGCTTGGAGGGTTTTAGGGCTACTTTGAGCCGTGCTGGGGTTTTCTATGATTCTTGGGATTGGGAGAGCGACCTTGTTTGGAGTGGGCTTGTGGTAGAAGTTCTCCAGAGGTTGAAGCAGACGCCCTATGTTTCTGTTTTGGGCGGTGTTTTGGAGTTTGAGGCTGGAAAGGTTGTTGAAGACCTAAACTTGTGGGATAAGCTGGGTTTGAGGAAGGATTATGTTGTGCCTTCTTTGACTCTTGTTAGAGCTGACGGCACAACCCTTTACACGACTAGGGATATAGCCTACACCCTTTGGAAGTTTGAAAGGACTGAAAAATGCATAAACGTCATCGGAATGGAGCAATCTCTAGCACAGATGCAGCTGAAAATAGCCCTATACGCTTTGGGCTACGCCAAACAGGCTGAAAATTTGATGCATTTCGCCTATAACCTTGTCACTTTGCCCGGCTACAAAATGTCTAGTCGTAGGGGGCGCTTCATAACATTGGATGAGGTTATGGATGAAGCCGTAAGCAGAGCGTACGAGGAGGTTGCAAAGCGCTCGCCTCAATTGCCAGAAGAAGAGAAGCGTAAGGTCGCAGAGTTTGTTGGTATAGGTGCTGTTCGTTACGCGCTTGTGGAGGTTGACCCTTCAAAGCCTGTTGAGTTCAACTGGGAACGGGTTATAAACTTTGAGAGGAACAGCGCCCCCTACATTCAGTATACTCATGCTAGGGCTTGCAGCATAATGCGGAAGGCTTCAAGAAAACCAGAAAACCCAAACTATGGCTTGTTAAGGGAGAAGCTTGAAAATGAAATCGTCTTTACTTTGGCGGAGTTTCCAGAAGTTTTTGTTGAAGCGGCGGATCTTCTTAAGCCCCACATGATAGCTGATTATGCCAATGCTTTGGCTGACAAGTTTAACACTTTTTACAACGCTTTTCCGGTGATTAAGGCTGAGCCGCCAGAACTAAGCGATGCTAGGCTTGCGTTGGTTGATGCCGTGAGGATTGTTTTGAGAAATGCCCTAAACCTTATTGGCATACATGCGCCTGAAAGGATGTAGCCATTTTAGCCTTTTATGGTGCTCCTTGGATTATGGCTGCTGCTGTGCTTGTTCCTATGCGGTTAGCTCCAGCCTCAATCATGGCAATAGCATTAGCATAAGTCCTAATGCCTCCAGCAGCCTTCACGCCCATCTCTTTTCCAACTACTTGACGCATGAGCTTCACATCTTTTACTTTTGCGCCTCCGCCAAACAAGCCGGTTGAAGTCTTGACAAAGTCTGCTCCGGCTTCTTTGGCGATTTTGCAAGCTGTTATTTTCTCCTCTGTGGTTAGCAGTGGCGTTTCAATGATTACCTTAACTATTATATCCCCAAAAAAGCGCTTGACGTCGACGACAGCCCTTATATCCCGCTTGTAAAGTTCGTGGTCTTCTGATTTTAGTGCGCCTAGATTGGCGACCATGTCGAGTTCGCATGCACCATCTTCTATGGCTTTTATGGCTTCTAAGGCTTTAACCTCTGGTAGGGCAACACCAAAGGGAAAGCCAACAGTCGAGCAAACTTTGATGTTTGTGCCCTTTAAGAGTGAGGCTGCCAACTTCACGTATGTGGGGTTTACGACGACGCATCCGAACCCATATTGGATGGCTTCCTGGCATAGTTTTTCAACTTCTGCTTTGGTGGCTGTAGCCTTAACAAGTGTAGAATCTATCATCTTGGCAAGCTGTTCTTTCGAGATGGTCAACAATTTTCACCTTATACTTTGGAAATGATTTGAGGTTGTGGGCATTTATTGTTTTTTTAAAAGCCGGACTTAACCTTGTGGAATTGTTGGTTCTATTGGTATGTTTGTTCCTTTTGGCGTGTGTGTTGGGGTGTATGCGTATGGTTCTTCTGATGATGTTGGGTAGTAGATGCGCCCATCTGGCGGTGTTATGCCATTGTTACTGGTTTGTGTCGGGTTTTCGGAGTTTTCAAGGGTTTGAATGTTTTCTTCTTTTGTTTGGCAAGCCTCTACGGTTTCCTCTGTGTTGTTTTCAGCTATTTGGTTTTCGTGCTCGTTTGGTGTTGTGCTGGTTGGAGTTGCTGGTGTGTTTTTATCTGTTTCGCCTATGCTCTCTTTTAATTCAGCGTTTGCTTCTATGGAGTTGGATGGTGTGGGATTTGGGCTGGTTAATGTTGGGGTTGTTAGGATTAAAAGGATAATGATTGTGATCGTTAAGGCTGGTATGGTTTTTTGCATGGTGCTCCTTCTCTCCGCATTATTTTAGTAATTTTCACCTTGGATTTATTTTTTCTGAAACGGTTTTAGGCGTTTAGGTTTAGCATAGAAGAAGATTCCACAAAGCTCAAAAAGGATTTATGTGATATTTATTGCCGAAAATGGAGAGGAGAGAAGAATGAAAGTGAAAGTGGTAGCCATTTTTATAATAGCGTTTCTGATCGTCAGCACTTTCGGCTTGGTTCGTGTTGAATCAACTGCTGCTTCGCCAGTGCTGCCAGACTACACACCCATAGACATAGCAGACGCACCGCAATACGAAATTGTAGCCGATATACCAATTGAACCGCGCAGCCATCACTCATATTGGCAAGTAGGCGATATTGCAATTTGGCTCATGGCTGACTTTTACAGAGGTAGATACTATTTAACTTATTATCAGCTCAAAGCCATCGGCAACACTGTTGAAATATGGGTTCAACTCTACCTCGGTTGGCCATCAGGCGATCCTAGGCCAACTCCCGTGATCTTGGATGAGCAAGTGCAATATATTCTGAATGAGTTTGACAATAAAATTTACCCAATTGAAATAGAATACTTCGGTGTTCCAGACTTTCACAATGGTTCTAATGCAATGCTGCCAGTATGGTATCCTCAATATTTCACGCCAGATTACTTCTACGAGCCAAGTGGCAGAAATGTCATATTAGTTTCCAATATCAGAGATGAAAACTACTATAACCCCACATATCCGTACTACGTTGCTGGTTTCTATTCATCAGCCTTCGACATATACTTCGACAGAAACGTGATAACCATAGATTGCTATCAATGGGAGCGCCGTGTAGGCCCACCAGGCTATGAGTGGATACCAGGCGTTCCAGTAACACGCCCATACGTCTACGAAAGCACGGTAGCCCACGAATACCAGCACCTAATACACCGCGACTACCAACCTGAAGCTGAAACCTTCATGAACGAAGGATGCAGCATGTATGCAGAACTCCTCTGCGGATACGGCATAGACGCCGCATACTTGAACAGTTACTTCTACACGCCCGACAACTCGTTAACAGTCTGGGGAGACCAAGGCGACATAAACATACTCGCCGACTACGGAGCGGCAGCCTTATGGGTTATATACTTAAGCGACCATTACGGCGGAGCAGACCTAATCCGCTATTATGTCCAGTCTGGCATTCCTGGAATAGAGGGTATAAACAACGCATTAGCCGCCTTCGGATACAAGCAAAGATTTGAAGACGTTTACCATGACTGGCGACTAGCCAACCTAATCCGCAAAGACTTCCCCGGATGCAAGAAATACAACTACAAGAGCCTAAACCTCAACGACCCAGAAATAATCCCCGTCAGAATATATGAAATAAGCGGACTACCAGTCCCATTGACAAAGGGAACAGACTTCGGAAACACAATAACCATACTAGGCTATGACACAGGAGTATCAAAAATAGGACCCTTCGGAACAGACTACATAGCCCTCAAAGACTGGAACAAGCCAGGCATAATATACTTCGACGGAGACGACGTCGCGCCCTATGGATGGACATACCTAGAAGAATACGGTGTATGGTGGTCAGGAGCAGACAACCTAATGGACACGCTTCTAATCGGCAAAGCCTACGTTGACCCAGCAGACCCAACACTTGTATTGACTACTTACTGGGATATTGAAGACTACTGGGACTTCGGCTTCGTCCAAGTATCAACAGACGGCGGAAAAACATGGGCATCACTAGAAAACGAATACACAACATACGAACACGACCCAGATGCCCACCCAGCCATAGTCGCAAATCTGCCAGGACTGACAGGCTGGAGTGAAGACTGGATAACAATGGACTTCGATCTAACAGCCTACGCTGGAATGAACGTGCTCATCGGCTTCCGCTACATGACTGACTGGGCAACCCTCTACGAAGGCTGGTACATACAAAGCGCAAGCGTAAGCGGAGTAGAACTAACCCTAACACCAGTCTACCCAGAAGCAGACTTCCAAGTAACAGTAGTCTACGCCTATATAATAGACGGAATGACCCTATACATACCTTTCGACATGTGGCTATACGACAAAACAGAAACAGGCATAGCACTAGCAGCCACCAAAAAGCCAAACTACACCATACTAGTCATAAGCCCAACAATGCGTAAAGGCTGGGTCGACTACCAATTCAAAGCAACACCCCTACCAACACCATGGATATTTAGCAAACTCAAATGCCTTGAATGATCAAAAGCGACCAACATCAACCATTCCCCTCTTTTTCTACAGCTAAATTAGCTTAAAGTAAATTTAAAGAGGCGGGCCCGGTGGGATTTGAACCCACGTTCTCCGGCTCC
>CAZNKF010000023.1:0-18033 GCA_964573785.1 uncultured Candidatus Bathyarchaeia archaeon | reverse complement strand
AGAACAGCGCTAAAATTAGATTTGCGCCAATATTGCTCAGACTCTTTTCTGCTTTTTCCACAAAATTTATTTTTGTTTTGAAATATTTAACATAATAGAGGAGATAGGGGTTGTTCCTTAACGTATTTACAAAGAAAATGTTGGCGGTATTTTTGACTGCTACTTTTGCATCATTGCTTTTTATTCCATTGGTTGCGGCGGAAAGGCATCTGGGCGTAGGGGCAGGTGATTGGGTTAAGTATGAATATGTTACAATTGTCGTTGCTGGAGAGCATCCTTGGGTGAAGTTTGAAGTTCAAAAGGTAGAAGGAACTAAGGTGACTGTTCTTTGGACAACAGGTGGTCCGAGTGGAGTTTCTGTTCCCTCCGGTATGCCCACCTACGGTTTAACCGTTAGTTGGGATGTTGCATCCGGTGGCGGTGCATTTTCATATTTCATCATACATGCAAATGCAAAGGTCGGAGACTCCGTGAATGTTATGGGTTTGCTTCAATTACAAATTCAGGGTGAAACCACTCGAACGTATGCTGGTGCGAGTCGAAAAGTTGTATATGCGAGTTATTCCTCGTTTGGTTTACAGAACTTCTATTATTGGGATAAAGAGACAGGGGTTTTGCTTGAATATTCGTGGACGATGGGCGGTGTCGAACTTACTATGAAGGCTGTTGAAACTAATTTATGGCAATCCGGTGTTGGAGGAATACCATTATGGATATTAGGGGTTATCGTTGCACTAATAGCAGCGGTTACAATTATCATTGTTGTTTTTTGGAGAAAAAGACCATCCATGAGAGAGCAATCAAGTGCGCAAGATTTGAGCAAACGAGAAATAAGTATCAGGTTAATAAACAATAGTTCCGCAACAATATAAAATGTTAGGGTTGTTTTTGTCTGCATTTTGGACAATACTTAATTTCTGAGCTTGGAAGAGATGGAACCTGTTCAGGCTTGCGCGCGGCGCGCACGAGATGTGATATGAGCTCATGAGTTAAGTTAGACTTGCTAGCTCCCAAACTTTGCATGGAAAGAGTATGATGAAGAACACGTAAAAGTTTAGCAAACTAACTGAATTCGCTTTTGTTTGCACAAGAATTGATGGACTGGGATTTAGGGCTTGTGTTAGCCAACTGCATTCTCATAGCCTCGCCAAAGGAATCTAGAATCCTAAACGCTTTAGTCTTCGAAGTCTAATATAAAAGTTAATCATACCGCATAGGCGCTACAGCGAAGAGGCTCTATATATATAAAATCTGCGAGGAACTAGGCTAGAGTCTAAACACTTTGTGAGAAGTTTTCCTCCCCAACCACCGCAAAAGTTAAATCACTATCTCAACTCAACTATTTCCGACGAAGATGACGAAGATTATTCCTTTAAAATGTCCAATTTGTGGTGCAAATGTTTCACGAGAAACATTAACTTGCAAATATTGCGGAACAAGCATTATCATTTCTGAAGAGTTGCGTAAATCTTTTGAGAAAGAGGGATACGAGAAAAGGCTAAAAGAATTAAGAGAAGCGGAAAGAAAGTATAATCAACTTTTTCTTAGCCGGGAAGAGGCGGAGCTATTGCAATTTAAGTGGCGAAACGAGAGAAAAGTGGAAGAAGTGCTCCCCAAAGTAATTTCTAAGCTGTTTGAAAACCTAGGCTTATTGAGGAAATATTGTGCAACTTTTGAAGAAGTGCAAAAGATTAAAGAAACACAAAAAATTTCGGCTCGAACACTGGCAAACCTTGCAAGAAATGATTTCTTTCATACACATTACGAAGAATTCGGCTTAAATAAAGAAGAAGCAATAATTTTAGACACTTACTTGACAGTATTGCGTGCGCTTAACACGCTTGGCGAATTGAGAGAAATTTCGCCATTTATAGAAGAATGAAAATTAAAAGGCATATGCGCATAATTTTGGGAGGAGTGTTTCCATTAAGGCAAATAAGCCGTCAGTAAATGAGCATGAAGAAAGAAAAAGGTTGGCTAAAGAATTCCCATTTAAGAGAAAGGTTGAGTCGTTCTAGAAACTGAAGCATACGCAGGCTTTAGAATGAGAGAGGTAATTTTTTATTTAATATAAGATATCCTGATTTAACAGAAAGGCGAATAAAGTATGAGGTTTTTTCTTTCCTTCCTCTCAGGATGCACTGCTTGAACTCTGGGAACCAGAAACTTTTTGTGAGAATTTAAGAAAAGAGAGCTATCACAGATAAACGTGCACGCTGATGGAGCCAGGACCATTATAAGAATTTTTTCATTTTTATCTGGAAACTTGTGATTAAGATAGATGTTTTACTGAAAATTCCTCTTAATTTAAGAATAGTTTTTAGGAAGAGAAAAAGATTTAACCTATTTTTAATCAAGTTGAAAACCAAAATGTTCGGTTAGTCATCGTTAATAGATGTCATGCACTTATGCATGTTAAGGGTAAAGTTAATTTTCTGAGGGGGTAAATTTAAAGTTGATGGGCAGGTTACTGAATTACTCATTCGCTTTTATTTTCATATTATTGGCGGTCTTTGGTTTTTTGTTTAAGATTTTCGCATATGCGACTGCGGTGGAATGTGAAATTTTTGATCCTTTTCGTAATTTTAAGTATCCATGCTTTGAGTTGGGTGGCAGAAATGCCAAGGAAGTTCTCCTTAAAAGCGGGGATATTGCGTGGAAGTATTACAATAATCAATTGAATATAATTGGTTATGATCCGGAGTTTCTGGCTTGGACGATTTCATACGAAATTGAAGCCTACGTTAATATTTATAAGATGACAGGAAATCGGACATGGCTTGAAAGAGCAGTCAGCAGGGCAGACTATATCGTAAGCGTAAACGACACAAATAGGGATGGTGTTCCATCTTGGGGGAAATACAACGCTACACATTTAATTGAGCAGACGGTTTGGGATGGAATGATATGCACTGCGTTGATGAATCTGGTAAAACTCATACGCGAGGATCAAACGCTTATCACCAATCAACGCTTCACCGCCAAGGCTGACGTCTACCTGAACCTGACAAAAAAGGTTATTGACAGATATCATTCTTTATGGATCCAAACCAACAAGGATGAGGGACACTATCCCATAGATCCCAATAACAGAAGCGACACAAGAATTGTTTTTAACAAATTTCTAGCCATGGGAAGAGCTGAAATCCTTGTTTACGAAGTCATGGGTAATGAAAGTTATCTAGAGAAGCCCCGCATGATGGCAAAGCTCTTCAAAAGGTATTTGAGCTTCAACGAATGTTTAAGGGCTTATAATTGGCCCTACATGGTCGACGGAAGAGCAGAGGACTTAGACCATGGAGCCATAGACGTAGAATTTGCCATCCTCGCCTACAAACACGGTTTAGTTTTCAACGTAACAGACATGCACCGTTTTGCAAACACTTTCACGAGGCTTTTATGGAGAGGTCGTTGGGAATATCCATACTTAAACACTCATGTGGATGGAACTCTACTTGATAAGAGTCCGGATCAGAGGCCATTCCATTGGGTTAAATTAGCCAAGTTCAACTCGCTGGCATGGCTTTACTCGTGGATCGTCCTAAACGACCGCGTCCAAAGAAAGGGAGACGTAGCTGACAGAACAGCCCTACTCGCAACAACCGAGCTATTTTTATACCTACCAGAATTAGAGCGCTTGGCAGCAGACATAATTATTGAGGCGAATATATTTTTGGAATTAATTCCAATAAATTCGGAATCCTACCGAGAAGCCAAAGCCCAAATTGACTCAGCCAAAAAAGCTTATGATGAAGGCAGCTACGAGCAAGCCATTTGTGAAGCAATAAAAAGCCTCAAAATCATCCCAGAATTTTCAAATTGGATATACTTTATGCTCATATTACTAGCATCGCTTCCAATCATTTTCCTCAGAAAAGAAATTGTGTAGCCCCACATAAATTCATATCCAAACCCATAAACATTAATCGATTTCGGTTTCCAATCGCTTTAAACATCAATTTCACGGAGACTTTAAATGATGAAAAGTTACAGGCGCACCACATAGAATTTTCTGTTAGTCGCTGTTAATGGAATTAGACCAGTATAGGTAAACTTTTGTTTGTAGTAGGAATCCGCATACTTTGATTAGTTTTGTCAGCCTTTCGAGGCTTGCTTTCATTACTTCTTTGGCGTAGGCTTCTTTGTTTCCGAATGGCATGTGGTATAAAAAATATTTCATGAATCGGGCATGGCTGTGCTTAGCAAACGCCTCCTTAATTATTTTTATTTCCTCTTTGCTTAGGCTTTGAAGCTTGTTTTGAACGTATTTTTCGCTTTCAAATAGGTGGATGTTGAAGCCAAGCTGGCTTAGAACCCTTGCAATAGCTGTGGCTTCTTTTGGTGGTGGTTGCTCTGCTATTTTCCTCATTCCAGCCTTTTCTGCGAAGGGGTTGTATTTCGCCATGACCGCTGGCATTTCAACATAAGGCGTCCCAGCCTTAGCCAAGGTTTCACGAACAAGCTTTACGCCTAATCCTATTGTTCGGTATTTTGGATGCATAACAACCCGGCTGATTGTGCTTAGCTTCTCGTTTAGCTCTTTCATGCTCATTTTCGGCAAGACAAGTCTCCTTCCGAAGCATGTTGGTGGCGGATGACAGTAAACGATGACTCCGCAGAGTTCTTCGCCTCTTTTTAGGCAAAAGATTTTGCGTGGTCCAGCTATTTTGTGGCTTCTATAATGGAATCCTGCAAGTTTGCGCCAATCCTCTGTTGTGCCTTCTTGTATGCGCATTTCCTTAACGAGGCTGCACTCTTTGGCTAACACGTTTGGGTAATAGTTGACTGTTATTTCTTTGCCGAAACGCTTGTGGATGTGGACGCTTGGGTTTAAATCCTCAAACAAGTCTGTGTGTGTTGTTGCTGCCAAAACTGCTTTGCCCTGCTGCCTTGCCAATTTCTGAAGGTTGTAAGCCACAATTTTTGCTGTGTCTCGGTCGAGTGTAGCTGCGAATTCGTCCAATATCCAGAACTGTGCTCCGCTTTCAACCATCTTAGCAATTTTGTATCGGTATTTTTGTCCATCGCTTAGCTGTTCATATGTGCGCAAAAACAGGAAAGCATCGTTTAGGCCTACTCTGCTGAGGAGCTCAAGGGCTTCCTCAAGTGACTTACCAATCGTTTCAATTAAGGGCTTGTTTGGTTCAGGCTTAATGTCAGCAATGTTTATGCAGCTTAACCCCAAATCTTGCCTTATGTCTTTCTCCAAAGCCCTTAGCAAAACGCTTTTACCGCTTCCACTATCACCCGTAATGTAAACAATGTCTGTGGGGCCAATCTTCAGCTCCACATTATCATAGATGACGAATTTTTCCCATCGGTCTAAGCCAAGCCCAAAGGCTTCAGCCACGCCTACAACACGTTCAGTTGGCTCCGGAGCAGCCGTTTCATAAGCAATGTTTATAATAAATTTGCCTGTTGAAGGGTCAAACCGTTTAAGGCTTAATTGGTTTATGTGGAAAAACTCTTTGACGGTTTTATCTTCCAACTCCAGTAGCCCTCCTTTTCGCAAGCCTACGCCTAACATCAGCCAGCCTTGCTTTCCCACTCACCTCGGAACCACCCATAAGCGTGGTCTTGGCTCTTTTCTTGTGGCGTAAACTGCCAAGGTTAAAGCCCAGAAGCGGTCGTCATTTGTGCCTTCTGGATGGCTGAACTTAATTTTTCCATCCTTGGTTAACTCGAAGCGTTCGATGTTTAGCTCTGCTATTAAGTCTGGGTCGTAGGGGATTTTTAGGCGTTTCTCGGTCATGCACTGTTTCAGCCACTGAGCCATCTCCTGTTTGGTTTCAACCGTAAATTTCACGCCATCAGCTTCCCTTATCCCAGCGTTCCGCATGTCCTCGACGATGTAGTCGCCTACACCGCTCATGTCAACAAGAACTTTGCGGAAGCTCTGCCATCTGTCGCATAGGGTTTTAACGTAGCCTATCACTGAAGCGTATGGAGTGCGTAGTGGAAAGCGGTTCATGTGGACAAGCCTTAGAACATCCTCTGTTTTTTCAACAACCGCCAAAACACTGTAATCTTGATATTTGCCTAAATCAAGCCCAGCGTAAAACTCGCCCCTGGCTAACTCCTCAAAGTCGATATATTGAAGTTCGCTGTCGATGCAGCTTGTTATTAGGGCTTGTGGGAGCCAAACGTTCACGTCTTCAGCCCATTCAGCCTCCATTTCCCGCTTCCAACGCCAAGGGTCCCCCTCATACTCTTTCCGCTTTTTCTCAACCCATTCAGCTGTTAGTGGGCCACCCTGCTCCAAAACTTGCCTATAAGTTATGTGGCTTTTAGCAAAATGCTCGAAAGCCTTATCATGAAAAAGCTTCCAGAAAACGCTATCCGTGCTCCAAGGCGTGCTTGAAGCGATAAATTTCCCGTTTGTTGTAGCCAACGTAAAGCTGATGGCGTCAAACATCTCCTCGTCGTTGGGTATAAAATTAAACTCATCCGCGTAAACAACGTGAAGCGTGAAGCCCCGCAGGTTGTTTGGGTTATTCGGGAAAGCCTGAATGACGCTGTCATTTTTCAGGCGGACAATGGTTCGCTGAGGTTTTCCAGCCCGCTGTTCAGGGATTTTAGAGAGAAAGCCGTTAATCTTGGATATTGGAATCATTGTTTGCCTCCAGCTTGGCCCAACGATGGCTATTTGGCTTCCAGGATGCGTTAAGGCGTAATGGAGCAGCCATGCGCTTATTAGGTGGGTTTTTCCGCTTTGCCTGCACCAGCGTAAAGCCACATCGTTATGCCTTTCAAGGAGCCTTGCAGCCTCCATCTGATAGGGCGTGAGCTTCAGCTGTAGGCATTTCTCGCAGAAGGTTGGGAAGTCCTCTGGGATCTCCCTTTCTTCGCTTCCGAAGTATTGTTCAAAAGCCTTTTTGCGCCTTTGGAATGCCAAGGCTACACCACTGGCGTCTGCTGTTTTTTGCCAAGTTTCCTCTTTGCTTCGTCAATCATCTCGTCAAGCTCTTTCATCTGCTCGTTAAACCGCACTTCATCATAGCTGTTTGTTAGGCTGTTGATGATTTGGGCTATATAGCTGCAAATTTTCATCCAAGCCCGCCTTTCCTCGCCCTCAGAGAATTGGGCCATGTCCCTTGCGATGGCGAAAAGCTTTGAAAGGTCGTTGATGAGGCTAACTCGCAGATCTTGCGTTTTTAACTCTTTAAAAAAGGCTATTTTATTGAGCATTTCTTCAAGCATTAGAATACGTTTTTTCCGAGCCATTCTGGACCTACCCCCTCCCCCTAGGCTTTTTGGCTTATGAATATGCCTGATATCGTTCCAATAAGCCCGGTTATGGCTGCGAAAACCTCGCTGTTCCATTTGCCCAATAAAGCCATGTGGGCCACTTCCAAGATTGTTAGACAAACAGTCATTGCTATGGCGAATTTAACGCCTAACACAAGCTTCGGGTTTGGCTCAATGGCTATAACAGTCTTCCGCTTTCCAGTTTTAACCTCGATTTTGCGCATTAGGGCTTGACGTATTATGTCACGCAAAACGGAGTCCTCCCCTTCCACACGAGCCTCTTAACCTTCAATCGTTTGACAGGTTTGAGCAGGCGTTTTCTTGCCACGTCAACTTGAAACTCGAGGACTTCCAGCACGTCTGCGCCGAGCAGAAACTCGTCTTCACGGGGGCTTCCAGCAACAAGCGTAACCAAACCCTCACCTGCAACATTCAAATACACATAATATATCGGGAAAGTCACCGTTTTGCCTGCTGCAAGAGTTCCCAACATTTTCCCCAAGGGCTTAAGCTCGAGCTGCTCAGCCACTTTCTGCGGAATAACGCTCATGCCTGCACCCGTGTCCACAAGGAACTGGGCTTCCACGTGTAGGTCTCGAGGCTTGAGGGTGTTAGCTATTAGGGCTGAAACCCATACGCTTCCATCCTCAGCCTTGCTGACTGGGATTAGGATCTTCTGCGCTTCCTTCTGCCTGCTCAAGGCTACGCCTCCGGCTCAAGCAGCCACTCCTTTTTTAGCTTCTAACTGCTTTTCAAGAGCTTCAACTTTAGATGCCAAGGCGAGGACAAGGTTGCCGAGGGCGAAAATCAAGTCGCCAGTTTTAATTGTATATTTATCCTCCATCTCTTTCATGTGCTCTTCGCAGAAGTCTTCACTTAGCTTTCCGCACACTGGACATTTAAATCTCAAGCCTTGCTTGGTTTCAACGATTGGCAGATGTCGCCATTCCTTGGTCATCTCGTACTTTATGAACATTAGGGCTTCGTTCACATTTTTGAATTTGACAAAGGGATGTTCAGGGTCATCCACAAGCTTGTCGCTTAATTTTAATGCACACGCAAATTGCCCCAAGGCTTTATACCAAACACTGTTGCCTGCAATACAGTTCCAGTAGTTTGTTGTGTTGCCAACTTGTCCAGTGTTGGAGCCTCCTCCCGGATAGAGATTGTTGTGTCCACTTTCATGCGGTGCAGGCGTATATCGCCCGTTAGGGTTAACATACATTGGGTCATAAGCTGCGCCTTGAGCTTCAAGCACGTAACCGCTTGTGCCTCTCGGAAGCCTTGCCAACGGGAACTGTCCGCTTGTAATTATGGCTGCGTCTGCGGTTACATTCTGCAAAACACGAGATGAGGTGATAACGGTGAATCCGCCAACGTTCAACCAGCCAAGGTCGCCGACGCCATTAACATACAAGTTGCTCCATTTGAGCGTGCTGCTGCCCAAATCTCGAGCTGCATTCTGGTCTGGTAGAAGGTTTACGGCTACTCCGCCTGCTAAGGCTTTGATTGCTCCAGCCAAGTAGAGGTCTCGCCAACGTTTCGGAGTGGTTCCTTCGCCAAGATCATAAGTGTTGTCCGCATCGGGTATAAGATGGAAGTTGAATAGCATGTTGCTGACAGTTATGTTTACGGCGTAAATGTTCTTCCAACGTTTCGGCGTTGCACCGCCAACTCCAAGCTCCCTTGCATTATCAGAGTCGGGAATTATGTCTGCTGAAACTTCAAGGTCATTTGCTGCTAAACGTTTAAGCCAAGTGTCAGGAGCTGTTGCGCCTCCAGGTCCGAAGGCTAAACTGTCTTGTGTTAATCGAGCTTTTGGATTGTCTTCTCCATAAACCATGATATGCAGAAAACCGTCTGTTGGCAGCAGGAATGATGAAGCATAAATTTTGGCGATTCTCTTCGGTCCTGTGGGCGAGCCTAACTCGAGAATGTTGTCTGTTTGTGGAAGCAAATATTGAGCTTTAAGCTCTAATGTGTTATCGGCTATGCGTTTGAGGTAAACATCCGGGGCAGTATTCGCTCCTGGACCAAACTCCAAAAGCTCCTCAGTAAGCCTCGCCTTAGGATTAGCCTCACCTTGAACCTTAATGCGCAGGTCTCCATAAGGCGCAGCTTGTCCCTTGTAAAGTATGAGGAATTTGCTGTGCAGCTCCTTCCAATGTTCGGTTTCTCGCCCAAAAATGCCATATTCATTGTCGCTTGGAATAAACTGGTGGTCTAAAACCGCTGAGCCATCCTTGTTTTTTGTGCGGAAACGAATTATGTCTGCTGTGTCGCTGTAAGGACCAATATGTTTAGGCGATATCCAACCTGTTATTCGGTCCCAGCCGCCCGTGCTAAGGTTAGGCCATTGACTGCCAGCCTCATCGCCTGCTTCATGCCCACGAGCGTGAACGCCTACGCCAGCCCCAGCCATTGTCGGAATCTTAAATCTTCCAAGCTTTGTTCTGGCAAGCTTTTCAACAGTAACCGTTGTGCTGCGCAAACCGTAAAGATAGTCAGCCAATAAGGGCGGAGCCTTGCCAAGCTCAAGGCTTACTTCAAGCGTTTGGGTTTTAGCGTCGACACGATACTCCACAGTTTCAATTCTGAAATCGCTATCCACATTCTCATTAGGCAATGTAACATGGATTTTGTCGCCTGGCAAAAGCGGAGTAGTGCCATAGTCAATTACCGTGCTCTTAACTGTGAGATATTCTGCTGGGTCTTTTAAATGGTTTAGCAAGGCTTTTGCTCTGCGTTCGCATGCATTGTCGCTTGTTAATTCCTCATCAACCTCAACAAGCTCTCTCAATCCATAGGCGTTTTGGCTGTCTGTGTCTTCCTGGATGCTTTTCCATCTTCCGTAGCCGAAATGGAACATGTCAATGCGCCAGACGCCGCTGCTAACGTATTTCTGGTCAACAGCAATGTGAACCGCCTTAATTTTTGTCCAGTCAAAACCAGCTTCTACCGAGTCCCAACGCTCAGCGTTTTGCGAACCCCATGGAATAATAACCTTTTCCCACTCGTTTTGTTTAGCGAAGCTTAGGTGTTTGTTTGCATATTTACCGTTAATGTCCACGGCTTGCAAATGACCTGTTTGCTGGTGAGCATCATCAATGTATATTGCAAAAATAACCTGTGGAAACTGATCTGCGTTAATCTCTTTTCCAGCGTTAAATTGGAAGGCTACTTTAGTGTAATACATGTAGCCTGCTTCAATGACTTTGACGCTTTTGGCTCCAGCACACTTCACGCTCGTGTCTAAAGCCAAATTTGTGCTGCCTGTTAAAACCGTCCACTTGCCATAAACAGCATGTATAAGCTCGTCTGAACCGCCATAGCCAGTGCCTGAGCTAACAGTTAAATCCTCTGTTAACGTGTCGCTCCAAGGCTGCCCATCCTTGTCAAGTGGAAAAGGTTTCTCAGCCGTGCCATAAACGTAAATTTTGTTGCGTATCCGGTGAATGTTCTCGCGGTATTCGCTAACCTCAATTTTCTCGCTAAGGCTTACAGGCGATGTTTTACTGTTTTTTGGGAAAAACTCGAATTTGCCGTCTGGAGCAGCTCGAAAGTCAAAGCCTATGACGCCGTTTTTGTCTGCGGATTCTGCAATGTATTTGAGAATGTCAAAAACAGGCGTGTTCTCATATTCCAACTTCGTGTAGGTTGTATCAGTGTTTTCCACAAGCTCTGTTCCGTCTCTGACATGGCTTAAACCAACATAATAATCAAGCAAATCTTTGACTATCTCTTCACCCTTTTTGTTTTCGTATGTTTTTGTCACTGTTCTACGGAAAAGGCGCTCACCCCAGCATCTACCACTAACACGTGTGTAATGTTCTGTTGGTGTGGATTCATGTTTGATGCTTTCAATACGGCATGTAATTATCTGTGGAACATTAGAGCCTCTGCCGATGTCGATGTGTCCATCCATGCCAACAGCAAGCGGAATACTACCGTTTGGGCTATACTTTCCATTCCAATTTTGCAAAAGAAGCTCGAAGCTGCCAACTTCCTTGGTGCAGCCTAAATGCACACGACACTCGATAACGTCGCCTTGGGGAATCCCATACGCTCCGAAGGCTATAGCCATCTTTGGAATTTCAACACTCACGGCTCAACACCCCTACGGTAAAGCTCCTCTTCTCCAGCTCGAGTAATTGAGCGGGTGCGTGTTGGCGTTTCAGCAACCGCAGCATTATACTCCTTAACGCTTGATGTGGCTGCATTCATCTGCGAGGCGAAATATGCCATGGCTGCTGCTGCAGCGATTATGACGCCTATTCCAACACCTGTTAAAGCCAGAAAGGTGGCGTGGCTTATGTTAAGCGCGTTTTGTGCGTGGACAGCAATCCATGTTGCTGCTGCTTTAATTTTGTGGGCTGCAGCTACGGCGAGGCTGCTTGAGGCATTAGCAGTTTGAGCTGTAGTGTTTATGGCTACGGCTGCCGTGTGCCCCGTGGTTAAAACAGTCATGTAATGTTGTAAACGGATGTAAGCGCTTATGAGGGTGAAGACAGCCATTAGGGTTCTTGCCCATTTAGCAGTTTCCTTATCAACAATGCCAAAATCGCCGGCGAGGCTTATGACTGCTGAACCCATAGAGGCTATGCTTGTGAAAGCCATACCTACTGTTCTCAAGCTTACGGTTGTAGCTTCAGCTTTTGTTTTAAGCTCTTCAAAGCCAGAGGCTGAGGCTCTTACGCCTTCTCCCATAACTGCAGCGTCTGAAGCGATTTTATGAAATTCGCCGCTTGCCTCGTTATAGGCTGTAATGGTTATTGCTAACTCGTTAAAACTCAACGGAATCCAGCCTCCTCTTTAGCTGCCTCAATAGCGTCTCGGATTATCTCTTCAAGTTGTGGAAGGTAAGTTTGGATTGCTGGGTAAAGACATGGTCGTGCTTGCATGTAACGTGTGCCAAACTCCACAAAAATGGCATAGGTTGCTTCAGCGCCAATGCGAACAATCCATTCCTTAACTTCAGCGTAAATGCTGCTTCTCAGATGCCCAGTCCTCACGGGAACAAGCTGTCGGGCTAAGGCTTTAACGTCTGCAGCCCAACTTGCCAAAAGACGGTGCACATGACGCTGAATACCGCTATCAAACTGTTTCATAGCCTCTTGAAACTCTTCAACGCCTTCAACATCACATTTTATTTCTAAAGCCATTATCGCAACTTTGCCTCCCGCTTAGCCTTTTCCATCTCCTCAGCCGTCTGCCTATCCACCTCGCTTAGAATTATGAGGAACTGCTGGACTGTTTTAGCCGGCTGTCTTCGTAGTTCTGTGATGGTCCATCCGAACTCTTTGCATAAGCGATACTCTGTGATTGCTGGATGCGGTTTTCCCCTTCGGATTGCTCTGACAAAAAACGTGACTCCTCAACGCTTAGGCTGTTAAGCCTATTAGCTATTCTGCTGAACAACTCGCCAAGCCCTATTGGGATGCCATTGTCTTCTGCAAGCAGCTTCTCGAGTGTTATGGGCTTCTGTGGTGGCTGCTCCTTAAGGCTTGCCATTATGGTTTCAGCTTGGATAGCCACGTAATCGCTGCTTACAACTTGACCAGTTACTTGGCTGTATTTCGTGTGCTTCTGGATTATTCGGCTACGCTTAGCCCATGTGATCTCTTGGAAAACATAGCGTCCCTTGTATTCCTCGCCATACTCATCTCCAATTTCAATGGTTTCTTTTCGCATTTTTAACCGCCTCAGCTTATCCAAACGTCTCTCGCAGCAAACTTCGCCTTGAGGCTTACAAGGTCCTCAATCTTTGTCGGCGTAGCCACTTCTTCCCATTTGCAATACTTGAATAAAGCGCTGTATGTGCCGCCAAGCCCGAATTTTAGGCTAAATTCTGCATCGTTTATGACGTCTTCAAACTCGGCTTTGCTTTCAAACTCGAATGTTAATTCGCCTGAAAGGTTGCGGTGGCGTGCTGGCAAATACTTTAGTAAATGCCCATCTGCGGTGCGAATGACTGGCACGGGTTTAAGGTTGTTTTCAATGGTGAATTTCCAGTCTGTTACTCTTTCAACAGCTGCCAATCCGCTTCCATCTCCTGCTCCTCTCTGCACATAGCTTTCGTTGTAAGGAACAGCTCCCGCATAATCGCCATAAGTGGCTCCGGCAATTTTTGCAGTGTCAACCGCAACGTCTTGTCCAATGCATTCTACAGAAGCCCGTATAACATCCTCAACGCTGCATTTAACTTCCAACTTGTTGATTCTGCAGCCTTTGTAAAGAAAGCTGATTACATCTGTAGGGCTACTGAACAAGCCTTTGTAGTAAAGCACTTGGATGCTTAGGCTGTTAAATGTTTGGGCGTGCTGGATAAAGGCTGTGGGCGACTCACTTGTCAAAACAGATGGAATTTTCAAATGCACCTTTCGTAAACCTTTCGTTATGCTTTGCAGGTCTCTTGAGCCTACGCCTCGAATTTTTATCAGCCCTGGGTCCAGGCTTGGCTCTACGCCTTCAGTGTTTATGCCAACCATTGAAGGATTTGCTGGCGTCTCGCCATAGACGGATTCCACCACGAAATACACACGGCATTCATGTGCACCATATGTGTCAACCATTTTCTTTTCTCACACTCCTTTTTGTCATGGTTTCCATGACCAAGACGGCTGGGACCAAATCCCAGCGGAGACTCAAGACAAACACTTTAGAAGGCACCTCCAACATCCTCAAACATCCAACTTTTAAGCGTAAACTCTGTGCGGAAAATGAAGGGCTTAACATCCACACGGTCAGCATCTCGAAAGCTGACAACATCAAGGTATGTGATGCCGTTCACGGTTACCGTGCAAGAAACATAATCACAGTAAAGCACTGCTGCTGTTGTGCCGTTGCTCGGGTTTGTGGTTCTTGCCAGAAGCCAAACATAGCCGTCGGCATCAATGTAGTCAGTAAGTGAAGATGTGAGCGTAATAGTGATTGTTTCGTCTGCTCCGCCGGTTCCAGACTGAGCATGTTGCCAAGCAGCAGCCACATGATTCCAAACCTTAATCGTAACGCCATTCCATGCTGGAGCAGTTCCATAACCCTCAAAAGCTAAAACAATCTTTTTAACAGCACTCTCTCTGCTTTCAACCTTAAAGCGGAAAAGCATCAAGGCATATTCGCCATTAACATTGTGGCTTTTAGAATAGCGAGTGTCATCGCTATACCAGATTTTCTGATACTCCTCGTTTATCAGCTCTGTCCAGCTTGCATGTCCAGGAGCCAACTCGCTGGAGGCTCCCGCTTGAAACGCCTTGTGTGGATCTCCGGATGGATATCCCAATCCAGCAAAATCGTAGCGTGTAACATTAGGCTGATTGCGGTTCTGTCTGACAATACGGTTAACCTCTTCCACAATTTTTTGGCGCATAAGCCTTCCAGAATCGCTTGTGGCTGACCTATCAGTAGCCCACACGTTCACACGCAAAGAGCCTAAACGCCTTCTTATCCTTCCAGACATCTCGATTTTTGTGTCTCTGCTCTCGCCTAAACCAACAGTGATTTGTCCATCATAATTTTTGAACAATTCACGGTCATACCATTCCTTGCTCACGTAAATGCTGGCTAAGGCTCCATCCTCTTTAACAACCCGCATATTCTTGCTGAGAAGCCTAATCACGGTTGTTACAGGATCCTCTATCTCGCTCATTGTCCTATCAGCCTCCTACAATTAGCCTTGAAATAGGCTGTTTCTCCTTGGAAGTCGAAGGCTTGAACGCCTAAGACCTCATAATCCTCGCCTTTACGCCTAATCTTGTCATGTTGCCTCAAAGGCGTGAAAGTGTAAGCTATTATGTAGTCGTTTATTATGTAGCCTGGCTCGATGAGAACCTCATCAACTCTTGCTGGGCTAATAATAGCTTTGATGTCCAGAGGCTCGCCGTAAGTAACCTTGTCTGCAGCTTGCCTAATGGGATAGAGAAGCACGTTTTCGCCTTTACTCCGCAAAACGCGAGTGAAAGGTGTTAGAGGCTCTTCATAGTTTAAGAAGAGTTGTGCAAGCCAGCTCACGTTAGCCATAGCCTTCTGCTCTGTAATAGGCGAATAATCCGTGAATGCAGGACCCCAATACATAAACTGCTCTTGGTATTTCTCGATGATTTGCATGCTGAAGGCAAGGCTTGGCTTATCATGTACAGCTCTAATCCGCCACAAGATTCCGCTTGTGATAGCATCATAATATGGGCATGCAGGAAACCTTGTAGCAACGTCAATGTATCCTGGCCAGCAAATTGCCGGGTGATAGGCTGGATACTGAGCTGAAGCCCTAATTGTCTGGATGAAGTTGTAAACTCTTTGGCATGTGAGGCTCCAGCCCTCATAAGTGTAAAGTCCAAGCAATGCGAAGCTGACTGGGTCATCGTAAACTTCAGTTTCGTTTATGCCTACACGATGCCATTTTCCATCTCCAGAAGGCTTTGGGTCAAACCACAAGTAGAGGGATTCGAACCCGTCCCTAAGAAACTCTGCAGCATCAGCCATCATCGCTTCATAGCGGGTTTTGTTAGCTATGTCATAAGTTTCAGCAAGCATTTTCAAACCGATAAAATTGTAGAGGTCCTCAACGTTCATGGGTTGACTCCAGTTGTTGTTAATATCCACGTAGCGGGCGAAACCGCCATAATACTTGTCGTGGATGCCTTCCTCGCTTGGCTTGTGCTGCATGTTATAGAGGAAAGTGTAGCCAGCAAGTTTGGCAGCATTAAGATAACTCGCTGTGTTTGTTAATTTGTAAGCCTTCAGAAGCGGTGGAATGCACCTTCCAGCGTCAACACTCCAATATTCCGTGCCGTTTTCATTGTTTTTGAATCCGCCATAAGCCTTTTTCGTGTTGTTCGTGCATTGCTGGGTTAAGATAAAGTTTGCAAGCTCCGTGATTTTGCTGAGAATTTCTGTTTTGCGAAACTCAAACTGTTTGCTGGAATAGGCTTCATATAAAAAGTCTATGGCGAAGGCTGCTGGAAATGCTCCTCTACCATAAGCTGGGTCTGGTCCTTCCACTCTGCCATTTTTGTTAACGTAGTAAGTATGTTGTAGATTATTTTCCATTGTTAAGACGTTGCCGCTTATCGAGGCAACCTTGTTCCATTCCGCATGAGCGTCATCTTTAATCTCAACTGGATATCCGACTCTAAATTTTGAGCCGTCTTCAACTGTAACATTTTTCTGTCCAGCAGGCGGGTTCTGAGCCATTTTCGTGGCTATCACATAAAAGTAAGGCGCATAATGCATTACGAATTGATAATAGGCTTCAGGAACCAAACCCAATTTATGGTCCCTCCAAAAGGCTTATGAACCGCTCAACTTGCTCTTTGTCAAGGGAGACGCTGACGGTTATAGCCATCAGGCAATCGCCACCTTAGCTCGCCTGTTTCGGCTTATCCAGTCCAAAACTTGGCTGCGGAGAAGCTCCAACTGCGCAATCTTTTGAGGTGAACCGCTGAAGACAAGCTCGCCAATGTTGCCCAATGGCTGAACGCCTGTAACCCGCATGTAAGCGTATATGGCTGCCAAATCCGCAATGGCTTTAGCTTGGTCTTCGGTGCAGTCGGCTGGGTTAAGCGTCAAGCCCGTTTGGTTGGATAAAAATCCCGCAGCTTCATCAATAAAAACGGCTACTTCAGAATCTGAAATGTCCGTGGCTGTTAGGCCAAGCCTTAGCCTAACGCGGTCCGCTGTTACAGACGCCAAACTACCCTAAACTCCGTTTTCAAGGCTTTAAACAGGAAAACGGCAAATATAAATAATTTTCACGCTGAAAAAGGCTTAATTTCTTGGCATTTTACAAAAATGCCTAATTTTTCAGCATTAAATTTTAAGCATTTCAACGTGAAATTGGGCTTTTTCGGGGCTTATTTGTTCATTTTTGGGAGAGAGTATATTGAAATCCACAGGTTCTGGAACATTAAACAAAACGTTTAGTATATGAGTTAAAGTTGTCAGAGACTGAAATTCAAATGCGTTTATGTTGCGCAAATTTTAAGTCAAGTTTGCGCAAAATTGAGAGTTAGGGAAGACATATGGGAAAGACGAAATTCTTCTTAGCGGCTTTTATGTTTCAAATAATCATGCTCACACCATTCTTTGCTCCCAAATGCAACGCAGCATCCGCTGGCTCCTGGGTTTGGGTTAGGAACATTGTTACTGGGGCTTATGGTGAAGCTGTTGTTGGGACTGGGGCAGCCCTATACATTGCAAGAGGAGCGGGTTTTTATCGCTACACGCCATCCAACGATAGTTTTGTTGAGTTAGCTTCTCCCCCGAAGCCCGACGGCAACGCGTTCAAGACTGGAGCGGCTTTGGCTTGGGATTTCGGCGATTACATTTACGCCCTTCTTGGTGCTGCAACTGGTGACAGCCGCAGATACTTTTACAGGTATAGCATTTCCCAAAACGTTTGGGAGCGTTTGGCTGACACGCCATATGACCAAGGAGAAGGCAACGCTATGACGTATGTTGGGAGGGTTGGCGTATACGCGACTGTCGGCGGTGAAAAACGCCCTACCCACCTCTTGTTTTACAACACTTCAACGAACATTTGGGATGATGCCCCAGCAGACCCGCCAGGTGGAATGGGAGACGGCGCCTCGCTTGTTTGGGCTGGCGGCGACTGCCTCTACGCCTTACGCGGTGAATTCCTTGAGGACCAGCCATTATACGATTTTTGGCGCTATAATATAACGGCTGACGTCTGGAGTAGCTTGGCTGATATTCCAGCTTATCCACATGACGGCGGCGTAGGAGGCGTCGGTGATGGGGGCTCGCTTCTTTATGTTGGGTTCTGGCTTC
>CAZNKF010000022.1:0-18325 GCA_964573785.1 uncultured Candidatus Bathyarchaeia archaeon | reverse complement strand
GGGATAAGGGCTGAAAGCATCTAAGCCCGAAGCCCCTCCCGAAAATAGGCAGCCAATCCCCGTAAATGGCGGGCTGGCAACAGCCCATGCCATAAGGGGACGAGGGCTCCCGTATAAGACGGGTTTGATGGAGCCGGGGTGTACGCTGGAAGGCTTCGGTCGACCAGCTCAGCCTGCGGCCCCCAACCGCCCGAGGTGTCGGGCGTATAAAAGCGGTGTCTGGACGAAAATGGCTGTGACTTTTGGCGTTTACAATGGGCCTATGCATGGCCTAAGCATTTTAAACGTCAATTTTGCCTTGGGCGTGTATCAGCAAAATTGCCTAGCCCCCTCTATCTATATTTTGGCTTGGGAAAATGGTTGCCGAAAACTGTTTAAAGTGCCTACCTTCTCACCTCTCTAGAAATTTTAGGTTTTACGATGTTTTGTTAAGAGGGTGGAGAGGTCAATTTTATGGCTTTTTTGTTTGCTAAATTTGATACCCCTCTCTATATTTTTTGGTTGTGGAAAAAGCCAATAACAGCCTACCCTCTCTAGATTTCCACTTTCCTTGCTGTTAATGTTTATTAGAATTTTGTTGGGGGTGATTCATCCCGCTCGCGGAGCCCGTTTCACCCCGGTGATTGGTCCGGAATTTCCCTGTGAACAAGTACTTTTCCTCAGGCTTGGTTTAGCCTTCGCGGTGCGCCGCGAGGGGTTGTCATGATTAATTGGTGCAAACTTTTCTTATAAACTATTGTCTTTATGTTAGGTTTATCCTTGCATTAGGGTTTTTAGTTGTTCTATTTCTTTTGTTAGGGATGGGTATAGGTAGTCTAGGATTTGGTTGGTTTCTGTTTCGTTGAAGCCTAAAACTTTGAGGACAGCTCTATCAATTTCGACTCTTGCCCAAAACCTACCCCGCAACTGCTCCAAAACACAAGGGAAGGACACATTTTTAATCTTGTTGAAAACTTCTAACAGGAGGTTCCGCTCTTCAGGTGACAATCTATCTGGGTCTAGTATCATTAGGTCTTTTAACGTGTACTCGTGAAGCTTCATCCAAGCACCGCGAGTTTCGGTTCGTTTGGTGATAACTGAAAGCAAACTTGCCGTGCTATTAAACCATAAAGTAAAGATTTTTGCATCATCCTGTTGAACACCCCTTGTACTCCACATATCCACTCCTACCATTGGCAGAGCAGAGTAGTAGGCAACAAATTTGGTTCCCGTTGCTGATATATCAAAGCGCCTTGAAATTAGCACGTTAGCAAGTCGCGGTTCTACATATTTTTTCCATTTCTCCAGCACAGCTGGATTTCTTAGCACTCTATCAACTTTGTCAAATGCGCAAATTATAATGTAATCAAGCATATCTGTTAAATCCAACCTATCTGTGCGCGCGGGTCTTCTTAATCCATTTACCAGAGCTTTACGGGGCACTTTTATCTCATCTTTGGTGAATCTATTCTCTATTGTTAAGTACTCCGTATCTTCACCCTTAACTATCCATTCATCTAACTTTTTAATCGCCCTAAATGGTCGGACAAGAAAAGCCCCGTGATAGGGTGGTCTATAGTCGAATTCAAAAATTTCTCCATTATGGGCTTTAAGATATTTTTCAGTCTTTGTAAGTTTTTGTGAACTTCTTTCAAATATCCGTTTTTCAAATAACGGAATTTTAAGGTCGTAAGTTGAGATAAGGATGTACAAGTTTTCAATACTTTGTTTTAATTCCTTTTGTGCCACTTGACGCATAATTAGGGCATCATTTATGTAAAAATTTTCACAATCAAGTTTTTGGCTCATTGATTTTATTTTTTCTGCAAATTCTCTCGCGTTTTCTGTTGATGTAGGAAGTCTTTTCAGTGAAGTTATGCAACATTTTGAATTATCCAAAGCTTTTGTTTTTCTTGCAATAAGCAGTATTTCCCTAAATTGCGCTCCTTCGGAGAAAGCTGCACGTTCCCAAGCAGTTATAATATGCTCAATCTGATAATTTTCCATGAGAAGCTTTCTTATTCCAGCAGCCGATTTTACTCTTAAAACGGTTGCGGGCAAGACCAGCGCCAGCCTTCCGCCATCTTTCACAAACTTATCAGCCAACAAAATGAAATGCCCATAAAGCCCAAGCTGTCCATGCAGATAGTCTTCATAGCCTTTTAGTCGCTTTGTTAGGGCGTTTTTGTATTCTTTTGGCAGTCTCTCTTGTCTTGTGAATGGTGGGTTCATTATTACCACGTCTGCCTTATCCAATGGTATCTGTTCGCCACCAATTCCTTCAAGGGTCACCGCACCCTTCTCAACATAAGCCTCCTCCAGTGGCGGTTTGCCCTCCATAAAAAGCTCCAAAGTTGGACGCCTATAAGCAGCTTTAAGCTCTCTGGAAATGGCTGGAATAGTTTGTCCCGGCTCAAGCTCTGTGGAATCCCAAACGGCTATGCGCACCTTCTCCGTCTCGTGCCCAGCAGCCAAAGCTTGTAGGGCTAAATGCACAACAGCCATATGGGCGGCAAAAGGCATAATATCAATGCCAGTCAAATCCTCCTCCAAAAACCTCTTATGATCTTCAAAAGTGAATTCGCCCTTCTCCTTCAAAAGCAGCTCCCGCTTCCGCCTATAAGCCGCAACCAGCAACGTGCCACTACCACAAGCCAAATCCAAAACCTTCGCATCAGCACGGTCAATAGCCAATTGCGACAGAATCTCGGCAGCCTCATTATTCGTGTAGAAGGCGGCAACAGCCTTCCTAACCTCAAAAGGAATAAGCTCATGAAAAACCTTACCCAACAAATCATGCCTAATCTTTTCAGGCGCCAAAGCCTTAACAGCCACAACAGCCTTCCGAACAACATCCACAGCAGAATCAGGCAAACGAGAAGCCACATCAAAACCAAAAACACTACTATAATCCCGCCTCAAAACAGGCTCAAAATAAGCCCTCAAATCGCTCGGACGCCTAACCCTATCCTCATCAATAACGGGAAAACTTGCATCCACACGCGTCAAAACATGATAAAACAACAACTGATTAACCAACAAATAAGCCGCAGCCTTCCGCATCTCCTCAAGAGGATAACGCCCCTCCTCATACTGCAAAACATTCTCAAAAACCGATTTACCACCAAAAATATCCTCCAACTCCCTACCCTGCAACAACCGAACACCAGCACTAATAAAATCCACCACTTCCCTCAAAACACGAATAGCAAAACCGGTATCAGCCTCAACAACCAAAGGCCTCAAAACATGCCCAGCAATCCAATCAGCCACCTCATAAAGGCTACCCCTAAAAGGCTGACTAGGCCTCAAATCCTTAAAAATCCCAATACAACTAATCTGAGTCTTCGAATCCCGCGCAATACTCAAAATAACATCAGTAGGCCAAGGCCTCCGCAACTCTTCTGGAAACAAAACAGCAAAAGCACCCTTAGCATCACTAATATGCTTACTATAATCATACAACTGAACCATAGCATCCAAAAGCTTAGTCTCAGCACCCAACTTAGTCTCAACAATATACTGCGCACCATTATGCAAAACCAAATCAGGAACCAAACGCCTCCCATCAACAGTCCTAAAACTCACCTCCTGAACAACCACAACGCCCCTACGCTTAAGCTCCTCAACCAACAAATCCCGCAAACTCATCTCAGTAGGCTTACCCAAACCCAAAGCCAACAACCCTACAATAATTTACTTAACCAGCTCCATCCTAAATTCTTTCTTCACCGACTTTATATGCTTGAAGTGCTCATCTGCCGTCACAAGTGTTAGGCCTCTTCTTGTGCATATAGCCGCTATCAGAATGTCTATGGCTGGTGCTGGCCTGCCCCTTTTCAGCAGTAAAGCTGAAATCTTTAGGGCTTCGTCGTAGTCCTCAACGTTTGGGTATATGACGTCCAAACCATTAAACTCTAGGGCTTTCGGAAACTCAATAATGTTTAGGATTGTTGTGAAGCCCTTAACGTCTCGTTTTCCGCTTTTTAGGAGGTTTATGAGCGCGCTTGTGTCGTAAACTGAAGCCTCCTCCATTCAGCCTCCCTAACCCTCTCATAATGCTCCAAGGCTTTTTCTAGGCTAACTGTGCTGAGGTCAAGGCTTGACTCCTTCAAAATTTCGGCAAGCCTCTCAGATGGGACAACGCCTTTCTCCATAACTTCAAGGCGCCAAACATAATCCGCCAAAGCCTTTCTAACGACTTCGCTCCATCGGACCTCAGAATACTTCTTCATCTTCCTATACAGCTCTTCTGGAATCGAAACAGTAATGTTGACCATATGCATTTTTATGTGAAATCACAGATTTAAGGATTTTCACAGAAAAACTTTACAAGCAAGCTCCAGCACAAAACCTAATGAAAGCCATAAAAGCGAGGCAATCCATAAGCCTTGAGCCTAATAACTTGGTTTGACCCTTGGCGTTCGCCCCTCTGCACTTGTCCGCCTAAGCTAACTTTTAACCCCTACACCGGATGCGACCACAAATGCGTCTACTGCTACGCTTCCAGTTATATACCACGCTTTTACGAGTGCCGCCCCAAAAAAGACCTACAAAAAAGACTAGAGCGAGAAGCAGCCAAGCTTAAGGGCGAACTAATCTCCATTGCGAATTCTTCAGACCCATATCCGACGGTTGAAGCCGAGAAGGGGTTGACGAGGCGTTGCCTAGAAATCCTAACGCGTTATAACTGCAGAATCCAACTTATCACCAAATCAAACATTGTCTTGAGGGACACCGACCTTTTAAAGCGGGCGCTATCAATGGTGGCAATAACAATCACTACCGATGATGAGGAAAAAGCCAGAATTTTGGAGCCGAACGCCCCGCTGCCCACTGAACGCTTGAAGGCCGCTGAAAGGCTTATTGCCAATGGCGTGCCTGTTGCCATACGCATAGACCCCATAATCCCCTACGTGAACGAGAATCCAGAAACCCTTGTTGAGGCGGTAGCCCAAATAGGCGTAAAGCACATAACAGCCTCAACATACAAGGTTAAGGCGGACAACTGGCAACGGTTAAGCCTAACCATGCCAAAAACCGCAGAAAAACTTAAGCCCCTCTATTTTGAAAAGGGCGAGAAACTGGGGCGATACACCTACATGCCAAAAATAGTGCGATTAAGGCTTATGGAAGGCTTGGCAAGGCTAGCCAAAAAGTATGGAGTAAAGTTTGCCACATGCAGAGAAGGCCTAAAAGGCTTGAATACGGCAACATGCGACGGCTCGTGGCTAATAAAGGAAAAGCCCAAAGCCTAAAGGGGGAATGCCGCCGCAAGAGCAAAAACCAGCAAACTTTCCAAGAAAAGCCTTCTCTATCAATCAATTATAGCACCTTAATAGAAGATTGGAAGGGGCTAATGGACGAGTTTATGGGCTTCATATCCAAATACAAGGTTATGGGAATGGCAGTAGCCTTTATCCTCGGCTTGTACTTGGGCACATTAGTCCAGGCGGTTGTAAACGACCTAATCATGCCAATAATAACATTGGCACTGCCAGGCGTAGAGTGGGAAGTCTTTGTGCTTGGGCCTTTCTGCATCGGCCACTTCGTAGGCGCCTTAATAACATTCCTCATAATAGCCTTCGTAGTCTTCTTGATAGTTAAGGTAACTAAAAAGTGGGGAATTGAGTAGGCAAGCGTTATAAAAAGCAAAATCCAATAATACCGAATTCCAAGCGGAGAGAGTCATTATGGTTTATCCTCAATGTGCCAAATGTTCGAGCTTCTACTGTAGTTGTGTGCCGCTGGAAGAGGTTAATGACGAGTTGCTTCCAAGCTTTTTCCCCATGAAAACCAGCATGGAAACCATAAAATCAGCCACTGCAATGTACAGGGAGGAGCATGTAAAGAGGATTTACATCCCAGCCACCATAACGGAGAAAGAAGCCTACGAAAATGTTAGGGGCGCCTTAATGGCTGTCCGCCCAAGAATCAAGGAGATTATAGAGTTTGCCAAACTTGTAAACGCCAAAAAGCTTGGGGTAGCCTTCTGCGCTGGACTCAAAGACGAAGCATCCAGAACTGTGGCTTTTCTGGAAGAGGCTGGCTTCACAGTGGCATCTGTAAGATGCAAATGCGGCGCCACCGACAAAACGGAACTTGGCGTAGCCAAGGAATACAAGATTGACAGCCCATCCAAGTTTGAGGCTGCATGCAACCCCATAGTTCAAGCCAAAATCCTAAATGAGGCTGAAACAGGCATAAACATCATAGTAGGCTTATGCGTTGGACACGACATACTCTTCACAAAGTTTTCAAAAGCTCCGGTGACAACACTAATAGTGAAAGACCGCTTTTTAGGGCACAACCCAGTGGCAGCCCTCTACAGTAACTACCACACGGACATAATAAAATCGCAGAAGCGCCTTTAAAAGCACAAGTGAGAGGTAGCCCGGGGGAGATTCGAACTCCCGTCAGAGGCTCCAGAGGCCCCCATGCTTGACCGCTACACCACCGGGCTCCGCTTCGCTCCACTTTTTATCAAGCATTAAGCACGCTACCAAAATAATAACTTTAACGTTTATACCTTAGTATGAACATGCCTATTGTTGTTTAATTTGGTTAATAGAGCTGCAACCGCCATGTTCAGAAAGCCCAGGTGAAAGTCTATTTTGTAACTAGAACTGGGCATGGAGCGTTTCTTATTACGCCGTCGCTTACACTTCCGAGGATAAGCTCCTTTATCTTGCTTATTCCTCTTGCGCCCATAACTATTAGGTCAAACTTGCCCTTCTCAGCCGCCCTAACAATCTCTTGGACAACGTGGCCTTCCCTAAGCATGGTTTCAACTTCAACGCCTTCAGCCTTGGCTTTCTCCCTGCCATGGGCTAATATTCTAGCTCCAGCCTCCCTAACAGCCTCAGCTAATCTTGAATATTCTGTTGGAGCCATTACTGGTATTCCAGGTGTCAGCGTCGAAGGTTCTGGAACAACTACAGGTCTGACGCTTACGGAATAAACATGGATTAAAGTGATTTTTCCATCGAACTTTTTGGCTATTTTTATGGCTATGTCCAGCGCCCTTAAAGAGTGCTCCGAACCATCCAAAGGAACGAGAATTTTACTAAACAAGGACTATCTCCATTTTTTTTAACGGTTTCCTCTTCAAATATGCTTTTTGATTCTGAAAATGGCGGGTGGTTGCGCGTTTACAGAAGCGAGAAGTCTGTGGATTTTATCTTCCCCCTCGCGTCGACGACAACTTCGAATTTTTCAGCCCATGGGTGTCCTTCCAAGTCTATTGGGCATGTGCCCTTAACAACCCAGCATTCGTCCCGCTGCTCAACAGAGGATACGTCTATCCTTTCAGTGTTCTTCCTCTTTTTCACGAATTCTATGGCGATTTGCTGGGCATCCTTTTCCATCAGCGCCTTCATTTTGGCGCATCCTCATTTAGCCTTTTAAATAGTCGGAATCCGAAGCATTAAAAGTTATGAAAGTAAAATCATTAGCAAAACTAAACATAATCGAGCTGCCGATAAGTTCAAATTTTATGAAGGCCGTTTAACCACTTGAAAGGTGCCTTGGAAAAGTCGGGTTTATGGCGGAGAAGAAACGCATAATCCTCCATGTTGACATGGACCACTTCTTCACAGCCATAGAAGAGCGGGAGCACCCAGAATACCGCGGAAAACCAGTTGTTGTGGGTGCAGACCCAAAAGAGGGGAAAGGACGAGGCGTTGTAAGCACATGCAACTATGAAGCCCGCAAATACGGCGTAAGGTCTGGAATGCCCATATCAAGGGCTTGGAAGCTCTGCCCAAACGCCATGTACTTACCAGTAAACTATGAGCTTTACACAAAAGTTTCAGAGAGGATTATGGCTATTCTGCGGAAATACGCAGACAAATTCGAAAGCTGGGGAATAGACGAAGCCTTCCTAGACATGACAGCAAAAGTTAAGGACTACGCCGAAGCGGAAGCCCTAGCCCGTCAAATAAAAAGGGAAATCCTAGAAAAGGAAGGGCTCACATGCTCAATTGGCATAGGCCCCAACAAGCTTGTAGCCAAAATAGCCAGCGATTACCAAAAACCAGACGGCTTAACAGTCGTCACTGAAGAGGAAGCCGAAAAGTTTCTAGCCCCGCTTCCAGTCCGCAAACTCTTATGGGTTGGGCGTAAAACAGAGCAGAAACTCAAAGCCATGGGAATAAAAACCATTGGGGATTTAGCCCGCCACGACCCAACGGTGCTTGCAGAAACCTTCGGAGTTATTGGCACACAGCTTTATTTGATGGCGCATGGCATAGACAAAAGTGAAGTCGAAGAACAGCGGCAAATAAAGTCTATAAGCCGAGACATAACCTTCGAGGAGGACACATCAAACTTCAACCTCGTGCTAAACACTTTGGAAAAGCTCACAGAAGAAGTCCACAACGACCTCATGAGGCAGCAGTTATACTTTAAGACTGTTACTGTAAAGGTTCGCTACCAAAACTTCGAAACCCACACGCATAGTAGAACACTACCATTCATGACAAACCGCCTACAAGACCTAAAGAAAACAGCAAAGGAACTCATAGAGGATTATCTAAAACCAGAAAGGAAGATACGGCTTGTAGGCGTAAGAGTCTCAAACTTCACATCAGCAGAAAAGCAGAAAACCCTAGACGCTGCCAACTGACGTTTCGGCTTTTCTCTTAATGCTTTCATGGTTTTTATTGCAAACTCTTATATGGGGCTTCATAGCCTATACTGTGCGTGCAAAACTGCTTTTCAATGGCGGCTTTTGCACAAAAATAAAAGTAGAAGGAGTTGAGTAGGCGAGATGTCTGGTAAAGAGATGCACAAGGCAGTCTGTTCTGATTGTGGTCAAGAGTGCGAAGTTCCTTTCGTTCCAGACCCAAGCAGACCTGTTTACTGCCGTGAGTGCTGGATGAAGAGAAGAAATCAAAGGCGAAGGTACTAGCAGATTAGGATAGGCTTACAAGCTTACCATTTTCTAATTTCCCAATTTCTTTTTATTTTGCTATCTTTTCGGCATTTTGAACTCCCAACTGCACCATAAGCTTTCAGGGTGCTTGTCAGGCGGGCAGACGAGGCAGATAACCTCAACACTTGGGTTTAGCGTCTTTGCAAAATTCTTCAGATAGCCAAACCTAACACGTTTGCATGGAAACTCGCCTAAACCCTTACCCAGCCTGGCTTCCTGCGTTCTGCAACGGTTTACACTTAAAACAGCCTTTTCAGCTGAAACCTCGACGGTTTTGAAGGGCTGGTCCAAAGCCCAACTTGTCAAACACAAAAGCCTCATAATATTTGGGACGTCAGGGTTTTCGCCTACGCTAAACATTCTTTGAAGGCTTTTTGCTTCAATTGCCGCCATAGCCTCCCAAACACCAGCGTCAATCTCCGTTGCCGCCTCAGTTCCAAACTTTTTCTCTATTCCGAGGAAGTATAAGCCATCAACTCGCCACAAATTCCTAATCTGCAAGAAGAAATAATTCAACAGCCTTTCCGTGGACATTTTAGCCAGCAACTCACGATCTTCACGACTTCCAGGAGGGTACTCGCTCATGCTTTTCACCATTTTCTCGGTTTCTTTAAGCTTAAGGCTGAATAATCTTTTAAGGTTAACCCGGAAAAGTAAGAGGCAAAGCCGAGGCAGCCAAAACAAGCTGGTGAAAAGTCTTGGACGTACAGCTGTTAAGGACGATTATTCTGGGCGTTATTCAGGGTTTGACGGAGTGGCTTCCCATTTCAAGCACTGGACACTTGAGGCTTATTGAAAGGCTTTTAGGCTTAATGCTTCCATGCGCGCGCGCTCTCTTTGACGTTATCCTCCACATTGGAACATTAGCCGTTATAACAGCCTTCTTTAGAAGCGACATTCAAAAAATCCTGTCAGCCCTAAAACGCCTAGATTTCAAGTCTGATTATGGAAGATTAATCCCGCTCATAATTGTTGGAGCCATACCAACAGTGATTATTGGTTTGGTCTTTCACTTGTTTTTGGAAAATATATTTCAAGAAGTTCCGGTTATAGCAGCAGCTTTTATCGTGTGTGGTGTGGTGCTCCTCCTTGCAAGAATTGGAAGGGAAAAAGTGGATGAAATTGGTTTTTCACAAGCCTTTTTGATTGGCGTAGCCCAAGGAGTGGCTGTGGTTCCAGGGCTTTCAAGAAGCGGCTTGACAATTACGGTGGCGCTTCTGCTTGGAATAAGAAGAGAAAAGGCTTTCAAATTCTCCTTCTTGTTGTCGATTCCAGCCATAATAGGTGCTCTGGCGCTGACCCTTTACGAGCAGTTTTATGCTTTGGCTGCTTCAAGTTTTGGCTTTGCCGAAACCGTCGTCGGCGCGGTTGTGGCTATGGTTGTCGGCTACTTTGCCCTAAAACTTCTTTGGAAAACAGTTGCAAGGGGGAAGTTTCACCTTTTCGCGTTTTATTGCTGGGCGATAGGTATATCCTTAATAGCCGCTTTATGCTTGCGCATTCTCTAGCCACTTCGGCTTGCCAGATAAGAACTCTGTGAGAAACTTTGCAAATTCGCCGTCTTTTTCGTAGATTTCGGCTATTTCCTCATTAACCAAAATTCTGAATTCATTCTGCCGAAACACTTGTGTGATTTCTTTGGCTATTCCAGTGTTTCTCCCACCATCCTTCAGCCTTTCATAAAGGAGGGCTGCTGCGTCTGTGTGCTTTCGCCTTATCTGGACAACCCATCTGCCATCTTCGATGTAGGGACCAGCAACTGCGCCCGTGTTGCCAGCATATTTAGCCAGAAAGTTTTCGCATTCGCGTCCCTTCTCCAATGGCGGTCCAAGATGCTTCTTTACTGGTGGTAGGTAGCGGCTTTCAAGCTCGAATATGAAGGCGTTTAAGTCTTTCTCGTTGCTCCAAGTTGTGCACCGCAGTAAACCAAAATCATTTAGTTCAAGAAGCCTTGCCAGTGAACGCTGAGACTTGTAAAGCTGACCCCACAAAACGTCTGGAACCGCTTCCACTTCTCCAAAAACCACAAAGAGCACTGCGGAACCGCGGGTGCTTATCTTGGCTTTTAGCTCCTTTGTGGTAAGCGGTTTTGTTTCTGGCGGATAGAAGAATTTTATGCTTGGCTTTTCGAGGAAAGCTCTGGCTGCCGCCACAAAAGTGTAAAGCTTTTGAGGCCGCACTGCTGAAGCCACGTTCCTTCCCTTGTCAACCGGGTCAACTATCACTAAGGGTTCGTTGAATAATAGTGGAAGCTCGTCTTCTTTTCCCCTATAATGGTTTTCTATGTCTACAATTATGCGCTTCTTGTGCTGGGCAAAAGTCTTCAAAGTATCCGCAAAATTTCCATAATGAATGATTAGAAGTTCGCATAGGTATCCGCTGAAGCCGCCAACCTTGATTTCAGCTCCATATACGCCTATGCCTTTCATGAACCTTTTCAGTAGGCGAACCTCCTCCCGCATTTGGCTTGTCAAACGCTTATTCGCATAATCTGTGTGGTATGGTGTTCGGTCTGTTGCGCTCAGCCACTCTCCTGGTTTGGCGTCATAGCATGGCACTATGTTAACCCGAACATCGTCAACGAAAGCCTCCAGATATGGGTGTTCAGCAAACCGCTCCACTTGCCGCGCGCCTTCAGCTGCCCTCCTAGCTATTTTTAGGGCTACTTCGCCCAGAGACTTGCGGGGTATGCTTTTTGGCAAACGTATGAAAATGTCTATTTCAGGCTCTTCGCTAAGCCAAGTGTCCTTGGCAATAGAGCCCTCCAAGCGCACAGTTGCCTCGACGCCGAAATCCGCCGCTGCAGAAGCCACCTTCGCTTCTAGTTCCTTTGCCAAAGCCTCTATTTTCTCGCGTTTTTCTTTTATTGGCGTAACCCTTTCAAGAACCGTTTTGCAAACCTTTTCCAGTTGGGCAGACATAAAAAGCCCTTTTCTTATTGGCTATTTTTGGGGGCAGTACTCCCTAAGCGTGGAATATACGGGACCTTTGGGCGTTAAGTCGCTCCTCTTAAGCCTCAAACACTCAGCTCTCACAACTCCAAACTCGTAGTTCACATTCTCCACCAAAAATTTTACAAGTTCAGCCTTATTCCGCCCACTCCTAACGCGGGCAATAGTCAAGTGGGGACTAAAACCTTTAGAGTCTGGGGCAAAACCCAAACTGCGCAAGTAAGGCTCAAGCTGGCTGAAGATGCCCTGCAGCTGGTTGGCACCATCCCTTATGCCAGCCCAAACAACTCTTGGATAACGCATGTCTGGGAAGGCGCCAACCCCTTGAATTTTAACATCAAATGGAACGAATTGCACTTTCTGCATACCATCAAAAACTCGGTCAACCATATTTGGGGTTATGTTCCCCAAGAAGCGCACTGTTATGTGAATGTTTTTAGGTTCAACCGTTTTCAAATCAGCACCAGTGCCAGCAAGCATTTTCTGCATTTGTGTTATCCTTTCCAGAACATGAGTGCTTTCAATGTCGAAGGCTATAAAACTTCTTATAGCTTCTGGCATGGCATTCATTCCCTTCGCATAAAATGATACACTGCTCCATCATAAATGCTTTGCATCACTTGTTGCAAGCGAATTTGACTTAGTCTCAACCGGTTCTTACGTGGGAGGTGGTGGAGTTTCTACTGTTGTTTTCATTGAGAAGAATCCGACTGCAAGAATTATCCATGCAATCCAGATTATTATAAAGCCCACTAGAATTATTGATAGGATAGCACCTATCAGCCAAACCAAGCCGGCTGTTTCGAACATTTTCTCCCCAGATTTCGCTGAAAGGGCGTCTAAAGATTTTCTGAAGAATATTGCTGAGATGATTAGGGATATGACGAGTGTCAGATAGGCTCCAACAATTGGTCCGAGAAAAGACCATAGGTGTTTCCTAACAAATTCTTGCACAGCGGCTGTGTTGGTCCAGTCTATTTTAGCAAGCTCCGGTGCAATTGGCAAAATAAGTATTATGAAGATCAGTATTGCTGCCACTATGCCAACAATTACTATGACTGTTCCGTAGAGGGAATTGTTGAATATTCCCTTCTCTCTGTAATGTTCCGCAAATCCCTTTAAGGCTATTAAAACTAGGATTATGCCAGCGAGCAGTGGCAAACCCTCGTACAAGCGTCCAGCCACACCAGCAAAACTAATAATCATTAATATTGCGCCTACAAAGCCTAAAGCCTTACTCGATTCAAAACTCATCATATTAACCCTCGTTGGGAATGCCTTCTATTACTCATTAAATAAAAGCTTTGTCTATTGCAAATGTGAAGCTCGTTGTGCCACGCTTAATAAATGCTTTTAACGTTTAGAGGAGTATTGCTAATAGAAACCGTGTAGGCATGGCGGAAGGAAGACTTAGGATGAGTGTTGAAAAGTTGGTTGTCGGCTTAGCTGGGATGCCTGGGGCTGGGAAATCGGTTGTTGTTAATGTTGCTAGGTCTAGCGGCTATGGAGTCGTTGTTATGGGTGATGAAGTTCGGGAAGAAGCCAGACGAAGGAGGTTGGAGCCAACGCCTGAAAACCTTGGGCGTATAATGCTTGAATTGAGGCGGCTGGAGGGAGATGCTGCCATAGCGCGGAGGTGTATACCAAAAATTTTGGCGAAGGCTGAAAGCAAAGTTATAGTTGACGGTGTTAGAAGCCTTGCTGAGGTTGAAGAGTTTAAGCGACATTTTCCAAGGTTCACTTTGATTGCTGTTCACGCATCGCCTGAAACGAGGTTTAAGAGGCTTTTCCATAGGCAGAGGAGCGACGACCCTAAGAGTTGGGAAATCTTTCATGAGCGGGACATGCGGGAACTCAGCGTCGGATTAGGAAGTGCCATAGCAATGGCTGAGCATATGATAGTTAATGAGGGAAGTTTAGAAACAGCCAAAAAGCGGGCTGCGATAGTTTTGAAGAGGTTGAGGAGAGATGGATGAAGTAGAAGTCCATGTGGAGGTGGAGATAAACCCGACAGAATCAGAAGAAAAAGTGCAGAGGGCTGTAGAAAATGTTTTCGGCGGCATACAAACCCAAATAAGGCAGCTTAGGAAAGGAAGCGTGCTCACAGCAGATGCAAAGGGATTGGAATCCTTAACAAAGCTTTACAATTTGCTGCGTAGAGAACGCATCCGCGACGCCGCACGCGGAGCCCTATTCGAAGGACTAGACGATAAAACCATAACCTTCTATTTGAACAAGCAGGTTGCCTTTGCTGGTCATGTTTCCTTTTCAAAGGCTGTTGCGGAGTGCCCACTGGGACCAATAAAAGTGCGGATTAAATGCGAAGATCCGAGGCAGTTGATTGACTGGCTTGCGCCAAAAACAGCTTAGGAGGGCATGGCATGAGTTTGAAAAAGGTTTACGATTACATTGAAAAGCGCTCTGAAAACTTTGTTAAAGACCTTGTGCGGCTTGTTAGACAGCCAAGCGTCTCCGCAAAGGGTGAAGGAATAGCCGAGTGTGCAAAACTTGTTGAAGAAATGATGAGGGAAGCTGGGCTTTCAACAAAAATTTTGAGAGGCGATAAAGGAAATCCGGTTGTTTACGGCGAAGTTAAGTCCAGAGGCTCCGGGAAAACTTTGCTTTTTTACGACCATTACGATGTTCAGCCTCCCGAACCTCTTGAGAAATGGGATTACGACCATTTTGGCGGCAAGGTTGTTGATGGAAGAATTTATGGGAGGGGTGTCACGGATAATAAGGGGAATTTTGTCTCGAGGCTTAAGCTGTTCAAGCCTTTTTGGACGTTGCCGGCGACGTGCCAGTTAACATTAAATTCTTTGTTGAAGGCGAAGAGGAGATTGGAAGCCCAAACCTTGAGCCTATTGTCAGGGCGTATGGGCACATTCTCGCGGCGGACTCAGCCATATGGGAGTTTGGCGGAACAAACCTGAGGGTAGACCCAACCTCTATTTGGGTTTGAAAGGCGTCTTATCCGTGGAGCTGAGGGCGAAAGCCGCTAGGAAAGATGTTCACTCTGCGAATGCTCCGTTAATACCGAATCCGGCATGGCGTCTGGTCTGGGCATTGAACACTTTAAAAGGTGAAAATGAGAAAATTCTCGTTGACGGCTTTTATGAGAATGTTGCGCCGCCTTCAGCGGAAGAAATCAGATGTTTGAAGAGTATCCCGTTTGAGGAGAAAGAGCTTAAAGACGAGCTTGGCTTAAAGCAGTTCTTGAAGGGTGTTAGCGGCTTTGAGGCTTTGAAGGCTTTGCTCTACCAGCCTACCTGCACAATAAACGGTTTATTCGCTGGATATGCTGGAAAAGGCTCTAAGACCGTGCTGCCCCACGAAGCCATGGCTAAACTGGATTTTAGGCTTGTGCCAAACCAGAAAACAGATGAAATCTTCGACAAGTTTGTCCGCCACCTTAGAAGGCACGGCTTTGAGGATTTAGAGGTGATAAGGCATGGTTCAACAGAGCCTGCTAAAACGCCCATAAGCGACCCCTTTGTTGGTTTAGTGGCGAAAACCGCCGAGAAGGTTTATGGCAAAAGGGGTGTTATTTATCCGCTTAGTACTGGCTCAGGTCCTATGCACTTGTTCCGAAACATTTTAGGATATCCTATTGTTTCTGCTGGTTGCGGTCACCCTGAGTCTAACACTCATGCACCTAACGAAAATTTGAAAATTGAAAGTTTCATTGTCGGAACAAAGTTTATAGCCACTTTGATGAGCGACTTTGCCCGTGCTCACGCATAGCTGGTGACGCTTAATTGTCTAGTAAGGCTAGCATAACTGAGCGTGGGGCTGTCCTTCTAGGCAAGAGTGTTGCATGCGACGCCTTTGATGATTCCAAACCCCTAAGGGTTGTTACGCATGCGCACGCGGACCATATGATTGGCTTGCAGCAGAGCCTAAGAACATGCGAGAAAGTGCTTATGGCTAAAGCCACAAAGGACTTGATTGACGTTATGAGAAGCCCCCTATTCCTCATGGGCGGGTATGTGGAAACTCTTGATTATAGGAAGACCCTACACTATGGCGAAGAGAGCATTACGCTTTTTCCCGCAGACCACATTTTAGGCGCTTGTCAAGTGCTTGTTGAGGATGCTGAAGGTATAAGAATTGTTTACACTGGAGATTTTAGGATTGAAGGCACACCGGTTTTGGAGGCTGATGTGCTTGTTATGGAAGCCACCTATGGTAGTCCATCCTGCAGGCGCCCCTTCAACAGCGAAGTTAGAGAATTGCTGGTCTCAATTGTGAGGGAGGGCCTTAAACGTGGCGTTGTCTACGTTTTCGGCTATCATGGTAAGCTTCAAGAGGTTATGCAGATTCTCCATGATGCCGACATAAGGTTTCCCTTCGTTGTGCCTCAGAGAGTTTTTCAAATTTCAAAGATTTGTGAGAGACATGGTATGCGTGTAGGTCGCTTGCTTAGGCTTGAAGAGAAGGAAGCCAAAGAAATGCTTGATGGGAACCAGCCTTGCTTGGCTTTTTATCATATGGGTTCAAGAGCCCGTGTTGGGCGTGGATGCTTTCGTGTCTATGTTAGCAGTTGGGAGTTTGATGCTCCATGTCGTGAAATAGGCGATAAAGAATATGTCATAGCCTTAAGCGACCATTCAGATTTTGACGGCTTGATGGAGTATGTGAGGCGTTCGAAGCCAAAGTTTGTGGTTACTGATAATTTCCGTGTTGGTTATGCTGAAACTTTAGCTAAGCACATTCAGAGACAGTTTAATATTAGGGCGGTGGCTCTTCCTAAGCGTTGATTGTTTTATACGTGCACGTATTAAATATTACTACACAAGATTTATTTTTATTCCCCATAGTATTACTAGCGAGTTCGAATTCCGAATTCACATGTCATAAATAGTAAGAAACAAAGAGCTTCGGGCGAAAAGGCATGCCCTCCCCACTACAACCAGAGTTCTTCTCATTGGTAGGCATAGACCTGTTCCTAGCCATGAGCCTCCTAACATGCCTCCTAGACAGGCACTTCCCACAGCAACTACCATACATTTATCAGTTGGCGGCGCTGGCTGGCTTCGGACACCTAATCGTAAGCCGAGAGTTCATGGCCACCTTTGACCCTTACATGCGCTTCTGGTACAGCCTCATATACCTAATAGTGGCTTTAGCCAACATAATAGCCGTAAACGTCTACTTGGGCATAGTTAAGAGGCTCATAAACCAGGCAAAGGTTTTCTTCCTATCTAACTATGCCGAAATCGCCACACACCCAATTGTTATAGTTCCTCAGATGGGTTGGGAAGCCACCTTCGTGGGCATAGTAGCCTTCGACACGCTTGTGGTAGGGTTGGGCACCTACATATTCTTCAAGCCTCTCTTCCCATCTCGCTGATCGGAATTCAGCCAAGGATAGGAAACTTTTTATTTGCCGTTTTTGGTATTACCTTTTGGTGGGAATTTGAGTAAGTATACTACGGTTTCCACGAAAATCCCTCAGGAGCTTAAAGAGAAAATGAAGGAGTTGAGAATTAAGCCCTCTAGGCTTTTGAGAAAGGCAATAGAAGACGAAATTAGGAGAAGGGAGGCTGAAAAGGTTAAAGAGGAAATTGAACGGCTTAGGTCCGTCCTTGACAAAGTAAACATAGAAGAAGTTGTTAAGGGTATAAGGGAGGATAGGACGCGCAGATGAACTACCTTTTTGACTCTTCAGCCATATTTAAGGCTATAAAAGAAAATAAAATTGAGGTGCTTGTTGGGAATTTCACATTAGAGCTAGCAAGATACGAGCTTGGAAACGTATTATGGAAGAGTTTTGTCTTAGAAGGAAAAGCCACTAGTGCAGAGATTAAAAGCCTTGCAAAAATTGTTAAGCAGACTTTAGGCGTCATGAATGTTTTGCAAATAGGTTGCAGCGAAGAAGAAATATTGGAAGTTGCAGGCAAAGCGAAAATAACGTTTTACGACGCAGCTTACGTTTACCATGCAATGGCGAAAAACCTAACACTAGTGACTGAAGACTCACAACTTCTGAAGAAGGTAACACCAAAAATAAGCGCTTCAACTTTAAGCGGCATCACAGTGTAAAACGCGTTTCTAGTACTTGTATTCCGCCAAAGTTTAAATGCAAAGCCTAAATAATGTTTTTATTCAAATGAGCAAAACATGGAGTGATTAGGCAATATGAGTAAGTCTTCGTTGTTTTCGGGTTTTTATAAGCTTAGCCCAAAAGAGCGCCTAGCCTTTGTTAAAGAGTTCGCTGACTTGACCGATGAAGAATGTGCCTCGCTGCAAAATACTGGTAGTCTGCCTTTAGACTTGGCTGACCGCATGATTGAAAATGTCATAGGCGCCATTCCAGTGCCATTGGGCATAGCCGTAAACTTCCTAATTAATGGGCGGGATTATTTGGTGCCCATGGCTATTGAGGAGCCTTCAGTGGTAGCCGCGGCTAGTTATGCGGCTAAAATGGCTAGGGATGGCGGAGGCTTCCACACAAGCA
>CAZNKF010000021.1:0-19101 GCA_964573785.1 uncultured Candidatus Bathyarchaeia archaeon | reverse complement strand
TTTCTGCGTTGTCTGCTTTTATGAATATTGGCACGTTTTCTATGCCTGTTGCTATGTAGCTTGACAATAGCCACTCGCCGGGTGCGAATTCTAGGGTTTTTTCCAGTATGCCTTTGTCTATCATGAAGGTGTCGCTTATTAGGGCGCGGTCGTATGGGCGGGGCAATGTTCCCACAAAGTATGTGTGAAGCTGCTGCAGAGCGTTTGTGTTTAGATAGGCAATTCGCTGTGTGGCTATGCAAACGCCTAAACCGTATTTTCGTCCTTGTCTGAGCAATGTTTCCACCTGTTTGCTGCATTTTTTATCTATGCCAGCTGCGCCTGAAAGTTCTGGGATGAATTCTTGGGCTTCGTCAAAGACTAGGAGTATGTAGGGTTTCACTTGGAACATACGTTTTCTGCGGATGAGCAGGTCTTGTGTTAGGGTTACCACCAGCTCCTTTATTGTTGTTGGGTCTGATATGGATATGCAAACAAGCCTTGTTTCGCCTTCTAGAAGCTCTCTTATTTTTTCAGCGGTTAGTCCCCCCGTCTCTTTCTTCTCTGCTTCTTGGCGTCGTCTTATCCTATCCATTATGGTGGTTCTTGTCGTCGCCCAAGCATACAGAGTGCTTTTTTCGTGAACCTTGAACTCTTCTATGGCTTCTATGCAGACTTTGTCAACGTACTTGATGAAGTCTTCGCTTACCTCTTGGTTTTCGCTTAAGCCGTGCTTCTCCATGTAGTCGAGGATGGCGTCGTGAATCTTGTCTATAGCGTTTAAGTTGTGGGGCTTGTCTGTGCTGCCTTTCCTCTGCTCGTTCAGCTCTTCCAGGAACTGGGCGTATGTTGGAACCTTCTGCTTTGGTCTCGCGTAGAATGTCACTTTATCCTGTTCCATTATGCATTTCAGCCCGGCTTTTATCCTCTCGTCTGCTTCGTACTCCCTCGGTTTAACAACGGAATTGAAAAACTGTTCAATGGAGTCAATTTTATGCTCAAGGATAACCTTTGCTGGAATCGCTTCATCTGCAAGCAGGTCAAGCAGGAGGAATATGTACTCGCAGCTTATGTCGAAAACAACCACTTTAACGTCGCTTATGTGGAGCAGAATTCGCCTCAAAATGTTTGACATTAAGTTGCTTTTCCCGCCCCCAGTGAAGGCGAAAACGCCAAAATGGTAGCGGACAAGCTTCTCAAAGTCCACGTATATGGGAATAACCGTATTGCTAGTCTGGAACATTTTGACAACGCCGAGCCTCGGGTCAAGCCTTGCGTCCTCAACGGTTTTAGATGGGTCTATGCCAAGCTTTTCTGTTATTTTTTGGTTGTACATGCGGTTTATCATTTCACTGTTTAGGATGTAGACTGGGCTGCCCACAACTGGGTAGGAGAATCCCTTAACGAATTTGTAGTCGCAGTTTTCGCCTATAACTAGGTCGTAGTTTATGGGGATGGCGTCTATCTGAATCATCATTGTTGAGCGGTCGTCCGTCTGCCAATCAGCCTCAGACTGCTCGATGATTTCGAACTGCATGGGGTAATAGCCATGATCCGACAAGCCTCTCAAGCCGAAATGTTCAGGCCAGACTCGGCTTATCTCCATGAGCGTGTAGCGTTCCTCGCCTAGAAGTGTCTGTTTAAAGTTTTTTGCGGCTAGGAGCATGCCCTCCTCAAGCAGTCCCATCAAGTCTTTTTGGTACTCCACTTTTACTCGGCAACTGTAGCGGGCGCTTGTTCCAGCCAGTTTTGACTCTTCTGCTCCTCCGAAGAAGCGGGGCATAACGGCAGCTAGTCTAGCATGGAATTTGCTGTTAAAGTCTGTGAAGCATAGGCTGTTAAATTTGTTCTCTTCTTGCGGCTTCAATGGCTGTTCGCCTCTCCCTAAAGGTGCTCATATAGAATATGAACCTTCTCAATTTATGGTTATTGAGGATCCACTCGGCTGTTGTGTCCACGACACGCTTGAATTGGCTGTAGTTCCACTTGGCAATTTTATCCGCAATGAAAAGTGGCGCATTATGTCCGAAGGCTTCTGGAATGTTTGATGGCGCCATAGCCACCAAAACATTCATTGTTAGGTTCTGCAGCCTATTTGGCACGTTCTTGTCTATGAAGAGGATTACTTCAACGGGTTCTTTTGTTCCGTCGCTGAGTTCGTTCCAAAACTCTACAACGTTTTCAGGTTTATAATCGTGTTCTGGGTAGACGAGGCGGTCTACTAGTAGGACGTTGCTCCGTAGCATGGGATCTGTTTTTGCTTGGCTGAGCTGCACATAGGTTTTTAGGAAAACCTTTTCCAAACCTATCTTATTTTTTATGGCTCCTGAAACGTAGCCTTTTCGGTTTTGCCTGTCTGGAACCATTGTCCTGAAGGCTGAATCGTAATCTATTAGGCTCCATGGAGGTGTTATCTTGTCGGCGTTTAGGATGCTTGCCGACTGGAGGATCATGCGGTCTGTGTTTGGGAGTTTTTCAAGCTCTTCTCGTGAGATGTTCGCGTTTAGTAGGTCGTTGTTGCACATTATTGGGATAAGCTGCCTTTTGAAGTCTCTTGCTGCAGTGTCTTTTGTGACGCCTATGAGGAGTATGTGCCTTTTCCAGCATTCTTCCATAAGTATGTGCAACGTGAAAAGCGTTAGGAAAGCAATGTCTAATGTCGTGAGCCAGTGTTCCTTTCCATCCTTAACTATTTTCATTAGGTTTGCCGTTTCTGGGTTTTCTGTGAAGAAGAATCTGTCTCCTATGCTTGTCACAAGCTTTTTTATTCGTTCCCAAGTCCGTGCATACTTGCTGTTCAGCGTGTAAATTTCATTCTTCTCGTTTAGGAAGCCTCTTTTCATTAGGCTTTTTAGGCTTCGCTCAACTCTTTTCGTTCTTTTTTCGTCTTTTATGCCGAACTCGGCTAGTATCTGCCTCTTTGACATGGAGCCTTTACGCTTTAAGAGGTCGATTATGGCGTAGCGTATGTAGTCTGCCCTTGGAGGGGGCAAGCCTAAATGCTCATTGCAGACAAAGTGCCTCGCCACTGTCAGCTCGTTTGTGTCTATGGGTTCCCCGTCGATTTTGTAGCCTAAGATGTTGCTTTTTGCTTCCCATAGGGCACGCTTCGAAGTGTCGTAGAGGAGGCTTGCCCGCTCAATTGATAGGCTTCTATCCAGCAGAATTATTCGAACCTTTTGTTCGGTGTCTGCGGCGAACTTGTAAGCCAAATAGTACTCGGCGAAAGTCATTATCCAATTAGCCACCGTCGCATTGTTTATTATCGACTCTTCAGTTAGGGGTTTTGCAAGGCTAACTTCGTCTGGCTGCGAAACCTCAAAGAATGTTTGGTCCACATCTGGAATCTCGTTAACATAAATTGGCACAACGCTTGATATGCCAGCACCATGCTGGGCTGTCCGCTCATCGTATTTGACGGTTGGCGGTTTATCCTCATGGAAGGTTATTGTTCCAGTTGAGGCGTAGGCTCCGCCGAAGAAAACCACAAGGTCGAATAGGGGGCGCAAATACATTGTTCCGTCTATGCCGGCAAAACGCACAGACGTCGTTCCAAAAAACTCCTTTGCGGTTTCATAAGCCTCTTTTGAGTGGAAATCCATTTTTATTAGGCTTGAAAGGAGACTCTCGTAAAAGCTTTTTAGAGATGAGAAGCGTTGCTCATAGTCTAAAACTTGCATTGAGGCTCCAAGCTTAAGAACGTTGCATGTTCGCCTAACAGCGTCGCTTAATGGGGAAAGCTGCACTTAATCACCATCCTCAAGATTAGGCGTTTGGCAGGTAAAAACATTTTTTGGAAGCTGAAAAAGCCAATACAGGTAGTTCCCCTCTAGGTTTTGGTGGTCAAAGCTGAATGCTTTTATTTTTGTTTACTGTTATTTTGTTTTGCCGGATGATGAGAAGGCATTAAATTGACATTTGGATGAAATTTCAGAGTTACTCGGACGGCGTTGGATGAGAAAACTTTATGATTTTAAGACCACTTTAAGATTCTTGTTGTGGTTTTTTCTTAGCTTACATTTTTACAAAAGCCGCGGGAACATTTTAGGCTCGTTAAGCTATCATTTTAGCCAAATGTTCTTCAATATACCCTTCCTATGGACGGAAACGCCGCTTACAGCCCAGATGGTCTTTTAGGGTTTTCCTCCGCATTGAATGTTGCACAAATAGTTGTGCTATTTCTCGTTGGAAAACTTAGGGGGTGCTGAACACGGGAAACCAGCCTTTTAAAAATCCTTAAATGTTTTATATTTTGGCTTTTCAGAATAGAATGCGAAGGATTTCCTTTGGCTGGAAAGGCTAAAAGGCGTAAACGCGATAAAAGGCGGAGAAGCGAGATTGAGATTAGGCAGATGACCCTAGAGGATTTGCCTGAAGTTTGGAGTTTAAGCGAGAAGATTTTTACGCCTTCGCAGTTGCAGTTTACGTACCGAACATGGAACATCAACGAGTTGCTATCGCTTTTTCAAGAAGACCCAGAACTCTGCCTAGTGGCTGAGGATGTAAACTCGAAAAAAATTGTTGGTTTCGCCTTGGGCACAATTTTGAAGCGTCCTTTCAGCCCTTGGACTTATGGCTATTTTGTCTGGGCTGGCGTTAAGCGGATGCGTAGGCGTCAAGGTGTTGGGAAAAGGCTTTACAGGGAGTTGGAGAAGCGTTTTAGGGAGAAGGGCGCCCGAATAGCCATAGTTGACGTGGAAGGCACAAATTTGGCGGGAATGCGCTTCATGGAGCGGCTAGGCTTTAGGCAGAGCCAAACCTACATCTGGTACAGTAAGCTCCTCGATTGACGCTTATGAAGAGATGGTTTGTGTGCGGTCAAGCGATTTCAAAAGTCTCGGGGTTGCCTCAAGCGTATACTTTTTCTCCAGCAACTTAACAAGCATGTTTCTTCCGGTTTATTACGTGACGCTTGGGCTTAGCATAAGTCAGATAGCAGATTTGCTGCTAGTCACATTCGTGATTATTGGGCTTCTGCCCATAACACTACTCAAATTTGTCAGAAACTTTGAGCGGCTAATATGCCTCGGTGTGCTCTTCACAATTATTTTCTATGCACTTCTATTGTATGTTAAAAACCCCGTTTTGTTGGGCGTTGCTTATGGACTGAGCATAGCCACTTTTTGGCCAAGTTTTAACCTCTTACAGTTTAGGCTTAGCGCGTCAAGTATTCGTGCGCGTTCGGTGAGCCTCTTCTCCATAATAATTCCATCCATAGCCAGCATTGCTGGTCCAGCGGCTGGAGGACTAATTATAGAGAATTTTGGTTTTCATGCTCTTCTTGCGGCTTCTGTGGTTCTTTATTTTGTTGCCTTAACCTTTTTCATGCGGGTAAGATTTGAGAAGGAGGTTTACAGCCTTTCAATTCCAAAGGGTAGGAAACTCAAGGTTTTCTTTGCGACTTTTGTGTTTTTTGGTTTGGTGGAGGCTTATTGGCTGGCTTATCCCCTTTTTGTTAGCAGGGTTTCGGAGACTCTTTCAAGGATGGGCTTTGTTCTTGCCATGAGTAGTGTGGCAGTCTCCATCATAACTTTTCTCGTTAATTGGCTTTCAGACATCAAAATGAGGCGTGTTGAATTCACTGTTATAGGCGCGTTTTTGAACGCCTTATGGTTTTATCTTATAGGTTTCGCCGCATTGCCGCATCAAATTGTGCTTTTATCAGCCCTTTCTGGCTTAGCGAGTGCCTTCACAATTTCATGGTTCGCCCATTATGGGGACTCTTTCAACCGGGAACAATACGCAAGCATTCTAGTCATAATGGAAGCGGGCTTAATGGCTGGAAGAATAGTGAACCTTATACCTACATGCATTTTTATTTCAATTGGGGACTATCGAAGCTATTTCATGCTTTTAGGCTTGCTCACATTGCTGGTTGTTCCATTTTTGGCATATAGCAAACATGTGGACAATTGAAGATGGCAATGATAAGAGACTTGTCCGGCTTATTTGTGAGCTATTCCCCAAGCGCCAAAAAGGATTAGAGAGGGCTAGAGAAAATAAGCCTTTGCCAAAAGCCATTTTCTAACGGAAAATATCTTCGCCTTCTGGTGTAATTTTGTTCTAGAATAAATCTCTATATAAAATCGACAAAATATACGTCAAAATTGACACAAGACAAAAGGAAGAACAGCAATATAGGCATAGGGCTAAGAATTACCGTGAGAAGCTACCATAAAAACGAAAACAGCTAAAACTCTCTCATCCCACTTTTCGAACATCCCCCCACTCTTTAAAATACAATTTCCTCTCGGTCTTCAATAAAAAGCATGAAAAGCCCATGATTTCATGTTTAAAAGCGCCTTCCATACTCGGAAGCAATGGAAAATTATTTATCTATCATCATGAGAAAACCATGGTTATCGAGGACGTTTGGAGGAAAATAAATGGCTAAATGTCCAAAATGTGGAACCGTTGTAAATGTCCCAAAGAAGAAGTGGACAATGGCTGGACGCCCAGACAAGTCGGGTAAAAGGATGCAACTGGAAATAGGACTTTTCGACTGTCCAAAATGTAAGAAGCCCTTCCGAGAAGTCTTAAGCAAGAAGAAGGTTTAGAAAACCGCTAATAAGTGGCGAGGATAAAACTGGCGACCCATCATGCCGAAGACTAGACAAAACGTCTGCCCCGAGTGTGGAACAGAAGTTAAAGATCCATACAAGACATGGGAGCTTATCGCCCCCTTCCCCGATAAAAGAATGAGGATAACCATGACCATCTTCGGCATGTACGAGTGCCCAAAATGTGGCAAAAAATTTAAGGGAATAGTCAGCAAAGCCAAACTAGGCTCCGAAGGCATAGAAATATAAAAGTTTAAAAACGCCCCAACTCCCCATTTTTATTATTCCCTTCACAAATTCCAAGCGTTAAGTTTTAAAACACGAAAAGCCTATTCAACAAGAACAGCCCAAAACATCAAAGAAGGCAAAAACTTGGCAGTACAAAAGCTCAAGAGACTCTGGAAAAACGAATACTTCCAAACAGCCGTAACAGTCGCCCTAATCCTCATAATAGTTTTCAGCTTCTACTACGGCGCACAAGCAGCCCTAGGCTCAGAATACCCAGCACTTGCAGTAGCCTCCGGAAGCATGCTCCCAACGCTGAACATAGGAGACCTAATAATAGTCCAAAAAATAGACCCATCCCAAATACACGCCGACCCCAACGGGCTAACCGGAGATATCCTCGTCTACAAGCGTGGAGACGAACTTATCGTCCACAGAGCAGTCAACATAAGACCCGGCGAAAATGGTGTTTACTGGATTACAACACGGGGAGACAACACCGCTGCAAACGACGCTGAGTGGCCATCAACAAGGCTTGTTGGCAAAGTGGTGGCGAGAATTCCCGCTATTGGCAACTTGCCCCTGTTCCTCCATTCGGAAAGAAACATGTACATCCTTTTCCTAGCACTTATAGTAATCCTAATAATCCTGATGCTACCTTTCGGTGCTCGACGGGAAGAAACACCCCAAAAAGGGGAACAACCCACCGAGGAGAAAAGTCTGTTTTCCAGAATCAGCCGCAGCCTACTTATTTACATCATCATAAACGTTATTCTGTTAGGGCTTATAATTTTCAGTTTATGGGGTTCCATAACTTTTTGGCAGCCCGGAGCCAGCCCGCAACAAGCGACAGTCAGAGGCATGCTCTTAGACATACAGTTTCATGAAAGCTTTTCAAGCATAAGTGAGGTTTATTTATCCCAAGGCTTCTTAACATACCAGATAAACTGCAAGGTTCGTGATGGAATACGTCAAGGAGTGCCAACATTCTCATGGTTCCAACTCTTCCTCATAATGCTGGTCATCTACAATGTGTGGAAGCTTTACAATTTCTTTAAATTAAGAATGCGTAAAAGGAAGATATGGGAGGAAAAAGAGGCAAATGTTTGGAGAAACGGTGAAAGCGCAGCCCAAATGTGTTGAATGCGGCGCTGAACTAAAACTTTACGAAATCGACTATGAGAGGGATAGGCGAATTATGCAGTGTCCCCAATGTGGCTTATACCACTTTTATAAAAAGGGCCTCTTCGGAAGGTGGAAGCTCGTAAAGGCTGGAAGAGTCTCAGACCTATGGCGAAAATAAAAGCCAAATTCAGCATAAATTGTGTCGAATCATAAGTGTGTACATCTGCTCATTTCGTCTATACATTGGAAGCCTAACCTTTCCCAAGCTGTCCAATATTGAGTCAACAACATTTCCACCGAAGGAAAATTTGTTCTTAGCAACTCTTTCTTTATTGTAAGCCACGATGAAGGCTATGGTTGCATAGGCAATTCCGCCCATCACATCAACAACATAGTGTTCTCCAAGGTAGACGGCGCTGAACCAAACCATAACTGGGAAAACTAAAACTGGCAAAGCCCTCCTCTTCCACACTTTTAAAGCGGAAAGCGCGATTAGCCAAGGGATTGCTGAATGGAGGCTTGGAAAAGCCGCAAACGGGTTTACTCCGACATAGTCGTAGATTGCCCGGTACACGGGAACGCCAAGATTGTGGTCAACTTGGAAAAGTATTCGGGTAGCTCCAACCCCATACCATGGAGGAGCAACGGGGTAAACAAGGAAGGTTATTAGGGCGCTGTATGTGCAAATCATGAAGGCGAGGGCATATCTCTGATAGTGTTCCGGCTGATATTTCCAAAGTATGAAGGCGAAAATTGTTGGCGCCATGAAATGTAAGGAGTAAAATGCAGCCCCAATATAATCTAGAATCGGTGTTCTGATGAACTGTTGAAGCACAAGAGTCGGAACAGCATTAAATATCCCAAAGTCAGCAGCAATCGGCTCTTGAACATGAATATACCTTGGCACGCTATCTATAAGCCTGTTTAATGTCTCATAGGATAGGAAGGATATTATGAATGGTGCGAAGGTTCTCACGAAGTGATTATCACTCTTAGTGTAGGAGGCATACACAAACAAACATAGGAAAATGAATTCTGGTCCGGGAAAAATTTTGAAAGCCAAGTAGAAGGCTGAAAGGAACGACGTGAAAATTGCAGGTGGTATAAACCTATAGCCAGATTCTGATGTGTTTCCCAATCCTTCACCTTTTACGGAACGTAAAGTTTCAAGCTGACCGATTTAAAGCTTTCCCAAATTTCCATCTAAATCCTTAAGCGTTTTAAACCTAAGGCTTTATAAAGGGTATTTAAAGACTTGATATGTGAAGTGGTGTTTCATGCCTAAAGTTAAAGCCATGATAAGCATAGAAAACGTTGTGGCTTCCGCAACTCTAAACCAGAAGGTGGACTTAAACGCTGTTGTTAAGGGCTATCCAGGGGTGGAGTATCGTCCAGAACAGTTTCCAGGGCTTGTTTTTAGGCTTAAGAGGCCGAAGACAGCCACTTTGATTTTCAATTCTGGGAAGATGGTTTGCACTGGAGCGAAATCCGAGAAGGAGGCTCGCAGAGCAGTTATGAAGGTTATTAAGGAACTGAAGCGGGGCGGAATAATAATCATCAGCAAGCCTGAACTTAAAATTCAGAACATTGTGGCTTCTGCGAGCCTTGGCGGTATGATAGATTTGGAGAAGGCAGCCTACACGCTTGGAAGAACCATGTATGAGCCTGAGCAGTTTCCGGGTTTAATCTATAGGATGGATAATCCGAAAGTTGTTATACTGCTTTTTGCAAGTGGCAAGCTTGTCTGCACGGGAGCAAAAAGAGAGCAGGATGTCTACGATGCTGTTCACAAGCTTCACGAAATATTAGAAAGTAAGGAACTGATATTCTACGAGTAAATTCGCCTGGCACCTTCCAACGTTTCTTTTATTCCCTTTTAATCTGCTTCAAAATAGTCTTTAATTGCTCTTCGTTTATTGCGCCTGTCTCGTAGAGCATACCAGCTACCTCGCTGATTTTAAGTAGGGCATGGAGTCTAATGCCGCTTTTCTTCAGCTTTTCCTCGCCGCCCTCCTCCCTGTCGAGGAGGACAACAGCGTCGTTTACTATTCCGCCTTCAGCTGTTATGGCTTTTGCCGCCCTTCTAAGCGATAATCCAGTTGTGATTAGGTCGTCCACAAGTAAAACGCGGTTTCCAGGTGTGAGGATTCCTTCGATTCTCCTTTGCCTTCCGTGGAGGCGCACGCCCTTGCGTATGTAAAGAAACGGCTTTTTAAGGTTGTACGCTATTAGCGAGGCGAAGGGTATGCCCGCCACTGGGATTCCAGCAACCCTATCGAAGTTTTCCGTGCCTATCTTCTCTTTCACAAAGTTTGTGTAAAGGTTGCAGATTTTCTGGAAGGCGTCTGGAAAGCTTGGAACAATGCGCAAGTCTATATAGTATGGGCTTATTTTCCCGCTTGTAAGCTTGAAAGCCCCAAATTGTAGGGCGCCAATCTTGTTTAGGATTTTGCAAACCTCAACTTTGACTTCTTCGCCGCTTTTCAGCATCCACCTACACCCTTTTTGAAACTTGGTAAATCTTTCCAACCTCTGGTATTAGGCACGTGACCTTTGGCATTTCCCTCTTCAAAATTTCGCCGAACTTCTTCAGGTCTGCAGAAGAGCCAGTATGATACGGAACAGCAACTTTAGGCTTCGTCAACCTGGCTATTTCAACACCTGTTTCCGGCGAAGTTCCAGGAGCAATTCCAACCGTGCAGAAGACTAGGTCAAACTTTTCTTTTTCACCTACGCTTGCCATCTCTGGGAATGGAAGGCTGTCTGCTGTGTGGAAGACTTTCACGCCATCTTCGCTTGTGATTATGAAGGATACTGGTGTGGCTGCCGGCGGATGGTTACACTTTTCGGCTTTAACAGAGACTTCGCCCACCTTAACCTCCACGCTGGGCTGAACCTCATGAAGCTTTTCCACTGGAATCATATTGCGAAGTCTTCTCGCGGAGGTTGGGTCTGCTATGACCATGCACTCTGTAAGCTTGTGGACTTCTGAGACCAACGACTGGTCCAGGTGGTCGTAGTGCTCATGGCTTATGAGGATGGCGTCAACCTTCTGGAAGATTTTAGGCTTCACGTCAACAGGGTCCACTACAAGGGTTTTCGAGGGAGTTCTAATTGTCACTCCAGCATAGCGGTTAAACCAGACAAATAGAATCTCATTTTTTCCAGGAGTTTTCTCAATTGCCATATAGATTCCTCGCATTTTAATATTTATTGCGTTCATGTCTTAAAGAACTTATGCTGTCGCCTTTTAGTTGGGCTCATTCCCTTTTTATTTGAAGGTTTGAGTTGGATGTTTATGGTAAATATTTAATAGCGTTGTTTGTCGTGTTTAATAACCATAAGTGATGGTTGATGGTTGACGTTTGGCTTCCTTATGGGAAGACTGAAGTTTGCCTTAGGGTTCCGGCGCGGAACCTTTTGGGTTCCATTGAGCCTAAGGAAAGGTCTGGCGTTGATGACGTTGGGGCGGAGATTAAAAGGGCTTTGAATGAGCCTATAGGCTCGAGGCGTTTAAGTGAGATTGCTAAGCCGGAGCATAGGGTTGCCATTGTTGTTGATGATGCCACGAGACCGGCGCCTAGCCATGTTATGGTGCCTCCGCTCCTTGACGAGCTGGGCGGTGCCGGCGTTAAGGATGAGAATATCACCATAATTTTTGGTTGTGGCACGCATAGGGCTGTCACCAGCGAGGAGGCTGTTAGGCTTTTAGGCGAAGGCGTTCTCAAGCGTGTTAAAGCTATGAGCCACGACTGCAAAGCGTCGGACCTTGTTTATTTGGGCACCACGCCTAAGTATGGGACGAGGGTTTATTTGAACCGTGTTTTTGCAGAGGCTGACTTGAAGATTCTGACCGGCGACATATGCTTCCATTATTATGCTGGTTATGGCGGTGGGAGAAAAAGCGTCTTACCCGGGGTTGCTGGTGATGAGACGATTAAGGTTAATCATGCTATGCTTCTGCATCCAAACGCCAAAACCGGTGTTTTGAATGGAAACCCAGTCCACGAGGATATGGTTGAGGCTGCAAAGATGGCTAAGGTTGATTTCATCTTAAATGTTGTGCTTAATAGTAAGGGTGAGGTTGTTAGGGCTTTTGCTGGCGACTTGGAGCAAGCCTTCCATGAGGGTGTTAAGCTTGTTGATGAGATGTACCGCATACCAGTGGACCGTAGAGCCGACATAGTCGTTGTAAGTCCAGGTGGGCATCCAGCCGACGTGAACCTTTTTCAGGCTTATAAGGGAGTTGACAGCGCGTTAGAAGTTGTTAAGCGGGGCGGTGTGATAATTCTGGCGGCTGAATGCCCAGAAGGGCATGGAAACCAAGTATTCTACGATTGGATGGTCAAGTTTAAGGACTTAAAAGCCGTGGAGAGGGAGATTAGGCGCAACTTTGTTTTAGGTGGGCATAAAGCCTACTATCTGATGAAAGCTTTGCAGAAAGCCCAAATAATCCTCGTCTCAGCCATGCCAGACTATTACGCGGTGAACATTTTTAGGCTTAGGACAGCGCGCACGGTCAACGAAGCCCTCAATGAAGCTTTCAAAATTGTTGGTGAAAACGCTAAGGTTTGGGTTATGCCCTACGGGAACTTCACACTTCCAGAGGTTAAGGCGAGCGAGTAAAGTGGCTAAAGGTTTGGAAAAACTTTAAAGTAAGAATGCAAACCTAACCATAGACCACACCACAAGCACTAAAACCATGGGAGTAAAATCGGTTTGCAGCAGACATACACATTGCGGAAGTTTACACCAAAAGACCTTGAACGCGTTATGCATATTAACCGTGTCTGCCTACCGGAAAATTATGGAGACTATTTCTTCATGGATTTGTATAACCGTTTCCCAGAAACCTTCATAGTGGCTGAGGAAAACGGCGAAATTGTTGGTTATGTCATGTGCCGCATCGAGCTTGGCTTGTCAAATTTCGGCTTCAGCGGCTTCATTAAGAAGGGACACATAGTTTCTATAGCCGTGATGCCAGAACATAGGCGAAGGGGCATAGGTGGAGCCTTAGTCACGAAAGCCTTGGAGGGGATGCGCCTATACAACGCAAAACAAGCCTTCCTAGAAGTGAGGATTTCCAACATGCCAGCCATAAGCCTATACAAGAAGCTAGGCTTTAGGGTTACAAGGACTATTCAAGGTTACTATTCGGACGGGGAAGACGCCTACGTCATGAACAGAGAACTATAGCAGTTAGAAAAATGTGGAAGGTTAGGGCTGCAAGCCTAGTTTCTCGTAAATCCTTTTTCTGTTTTCCTCGACGGTTTTGGCAACGTCTGTGAATAGGTTGTTGCCATGCGAGTCTATTGCGACGGTCAATGGTCCAAAGTCTTCAGCTTCGAAAATCCATAGGGCTTCTGGTGTTCCAAGGTCAAGCCATTCCACGCCCCTAACATTTTTTATGGCTTTAGCCGCCAGTATCGCCGCTCCGCCTGTGAAGGCTCCATAAACCGCGCCATACTTTGCCATGGCGTCCGTTGTCCTTTTACCCATTCCGCCCTTTCCTATTACGACTCGGACTTTGAAGTTTTTGATAAACTCGTCTTCAAAAATGTCCATTCTTGTGCTTGTTGTTGGACCAGCAGCCACAGCAACCCACTTATCGCCTTCCTTGCTCACCACTGGTCCACAATGGAAAACCGCCAACCCTTCAAGGTTCACTGGCAATGGTTTGCCTTGTTTGAAATGCTCGAGGGCTCGCCTGTGGGCTTGGTCTCTGGCTGTCACAATGGTTCCAGTTATGTAGATGACGTCGTTAACCTTCAGTTTGCGAATTTCCCCCTCTGAAATGGGTGTTTTAAGATGGTAAACCGCCATTCTTTTTCACCTCAAACCAAACCTTTATGGGTTAAATATTCAAGACTTCCGTCTGCATGGATTCTTGCAGTGGCTCTCCGAGCAGCCCAACAGTTGAAGGCAACAGCCGCTGGAAAAGAGGCTGGATGCCTAAAAGCGTATTCGATATGCACGCCTAAAACTGTTGTTTTGCCGCCTAACCCCATCGGGCCGATTCCAGCCATATTCGCCGCCTCGTAAAGCTCCTTTTCAATTTTCGCTATCTCTGGGTTAGGGTTAGGCTGGTCCAGCGGCCTCAAAAGAGCCTTCTTAGCAAGTTTCATGGCTATGTCTGCGCCTCCACCCATGGCAACCCCCAAAATTGTCGGCGGGCAAGGCTGGGCTCCAGCCTTAATAACGGATTCTATGACGAACTTTTTCAGTCCGTTTATGCCTTCGCCGGGCATAAGCATTCCTGCTACGCATACGTTTTCCGAGCCGCCGCCCTTTGTCATAACTGTTAATTCGAGGTTGTCGCCTGGGGCTATTTCCCAGTTTATGTATGGTATGAATCTTCCAGTATTGTCTCCGCTGTTTTTCTGGGTGAAGGGGTCAACAGCGTTAGGCCTTAACGGGATTTCCTTTGTGGCTCTCCTCGTCGCTTTTATGAGGGCTTCCTCAACTTTGTCGAGATTTTTAACTTCGGCTCCAGCCTGCGCATAGAATATTATTGTGCCTGTGTCTTGGCAAACTGGCGCCTTGTACTTTTCTGCAAGCTCTATGTTGTCAAGTATAGCCTTCAACTGGGTTCTTCCAGTTTCGCTTGTTTCTTCTGCATAAGCCTTTTTCAAGGCTTTTTTCACGTCTTCTGGAAGGTATATGACAGCTTGTTTCAGAAGGTTAAAAGCTACATCTTCAACAACTTTGGCAATATCCAAGCATTTCACCTCAAATATGATGCTTTTCGCCGAAACCTTCTCTATGCGCATTTTATAAAAAAGTTTCCAAAATTTTAAGAGATTTCAAACATGAAGCATCTTCACTTTAACTCATCTCTCCACGTGTTGGGAGGCATAGTCTCTCGTTTGCTTTAAATACTGCCAGAAATAACACTCACACGGGATATTTATGTCAGGGGAAGAAGGTGAAGGCGCAGAAAAACCACGCTATGAAACCCTTGAGGACCTTCCAGGAATTGGTCCATCAACAGCCCAGAAGTTGAGGGAGCTTGGCTTCCACACTATTGAGTCTCTTGCTATGGCTACGGTTCGCGAGCTTGAGCCAGCCGGCATAAGCGAGAAGAAGGCTTTAGCCATAATAAGTGCCGCCCGCTCATCGATTGGCATAGCCTTTATCCGAGCCGACGAACTTTTGAAGATGCGTCAAAATGTTTTGAGGCTTACTACTGGAAGTAAAGCCCTAGACAAGCTTTTGGACGGCGGTTTGGAAACCCAAACAATAACGGAGTTTTACGGCGAGTATGGAAGTGGTAAAAGTCAAATCTGTCACCAGCTTTGCGTAAACGTGCAGCTTCCGCCAGAGCGGGGCGGGCTTAATGGCGCAGCGTTATACGTAGACACTGAAAACACTTTTAGAACAGAGCGTATTGTGCAGATGGCTAAGCATTTAGGACTTGATCCCCAGAATGTTGTTAAGAACATTATTTATGCGGAAGCCTACACGTCAGACCATCAAATGTTCCTTCTGGAAAACGCGGACGAGGTGATAAAGGAGAATAATGTTAAACTCATCATAGTTGACTCTTTAACGTCACATTTCAGAAGCGAATATCTTGGGCGGGAGATGCTCGCCGCTAGGCAACAGAAGCTAAACAAGCACATGCACAAGCTCATAAGATTGGCGAGAGCCTTCAACGCCGTTGCAGTAGTGACAAATCAGGTTATGGCTAAGCCTGACATGTTTTTCGGAGACGCCGTCCACCCTGTTGGCGGGCACATTGTTGGGCATACAAGCCACACACGCATATACCTTAGAAGGGCTTCTCACGGTCCAGTGCGCATAGCCCGCCTAGTTTCAAGTCCATACCTGCCAGAAGGGGAGGAAATCTTTAAAATAACAGAGAACGGTATAGAGGACATTTCCGAAGAGGAAAAAGCAAAATCCAGTGGTCGCTGAAATGCCTATACCCCAAGCCCTAGTTACAAGGTTTTTCCAGCTAATCCTAAACAAGCAGTTTGCAGAGGCGGAACGGGAACTTGAGAGGCTTAAGCAGAAAATGCAAAAGACAGAATGGAACAGGGGCTATTTCAGAGCTTTATATGGTATGCTTCTTGTGAGGCGCTCCAACAACAATGATTCCTACGCCTTCTTTTCAAAACTGGACATGTCAGACAAGGGGGTACTCCAGAGTTTTAGGAGAGAATTCCTAAACCATGTGAAGAGTAGACTTCACGGCGACTTTGATAGAGGTTTCTTCTCAGCATGGGCAGACTTCACCCGTGTGGCAAGCAAACTTAACATAGGCAACGCTATCGAAAACAAAAACGCCACTCCGGAAAGGGAGGAGCCGAGAAAACTTCCTGAAGACAAGAATCAATCAACAATAGAGGACTTCATAGATTAAATGATGCCTAAAGACCAAAGAGCTATCGTGTAAAAGAACACCCAGAACACAAGCCATGAGAGGAAGTATATGCCCATCCCAGTTGTGAAGACTTTTTGAGGCTTTTCCACTTTAAGAATGAACTTTGGCTTAATCACATAATAGGACAGGATATAGACAATTAATGCGAGGGCTATACCATTCAACAAAATAACTGGGTTATACTCCTTTTTAAGCAAATTTACTGCCCATTCATATCCTACGCAGATGAGGGCTGCCACTATGCCGAGGGCGAATCTTAACCAATACAAGGTTTCAAGGGGCTTCATTCTCTTTCAACGCCCTCTAGTTTCTAACACTGGCTTAAATTTAAAGATGCCTATTTATAACTTAACATCACTAATAGCGTGAAAACTTTGCATAAAGAGGAATTCACAAGCTTTGATGTGGCTGCCGCTGTCCGCGAGTTGAGAGAGGCTATTCCAAACTCTAGAGTAAGCAACATCTATCAATTGAATGGCAAAACATTGCTTTTTAAGTTAAGGCGTGGTGAAGCTGTTTATAGGCTTGTTTTAGAGGCTGGTAAACGCCTAAATATAACATCTTACGCGTTAGAGAAACCCCTTGTTCCGCCAGCTTTCTGTATGGCTTTGAGAAAATTCCTAAGAAACAGCCTACTAACAAACATTGAGCAGTACAAGTTTGAAAGGGTTGTCCTCCTCGATTTTAGCGGTAAACTTGGCAATTTTAGGCTTGTATTGGAGCTTTTCGGCGAAGGAAACATAATCCTAATAGACGGCGAAAACAAGATTGCGCAAGCGCTTCGTTATAGGCGGATGCGGGACCGAAACATAATAAGAGGTGAAACCTTCCGCTTTGCCCCTCCAAGCGGGCAAAACCCAACGAAAATCGGCGTGCAAGCCCTTTACGAAGGACTGAAAGGCTTCGGCGACGTCGAAGTTGTAAGAGCTCTTGCTCGCTTCCTAGGGATTGGCGGCGTTTACGCTGAAGAAATCCTGCTAAGGCTTGGAATAAAGAAGACAACAAAATGTGATAGTCTAACTCCGCCTCAAGCTGAAGCCGTCCACAAATGTTTGAAGGAAATGCTTTCCCAAGTTTTAGAGGGAAAACTTGAACCATGCATAGTCATAGACGAAAACGGCGCTTTTATAGACGTCACACCATTGAGGCTTAAACGCTATGAGGGATTAAAGCATCAGCCCTTCAAAAGCTTCAATGAAGCCCTAGACGAGTTTTACGCCAAAACAGAGGCTTTAGAGAAAGCGGCTTCCGAAAAGAAGGCTGCAGAACAGCTCAAGCGGGAGGCGGAGCGCATAAAAAGGGTTTTAGCCGAGCAGGAAAAAGCCCTAAAAGACGCAGAGCAAAAAACAGAAAGGTATAGACAGATAGGCGACACCATTTACGCCTACTCTAACGAGCTCCAAACACTACTAAAAAAGTTTATGACCGAGAAAAGGGCTGGAAAAGAATGGGAAGAAATAGTCTCTGAGGTGCTTTCTGGAAAGCGTTCGGGCTTAAAGCCATACATGTTTTTTGAATCTTTTGATGAGCAAAAGCTGATTCTTAACTTATGTGTTGATGGCTTGCATTTTGGCATAGACTTACAAAAAGACTTGTTCGCGAACGCCACGAAATTCTACGAAAGGGCTAAGCTTTCTAGGCGCAAACTGGAAGGCGCAAAAACCGCATTAGAAGAAACCAAAAGGAAACTTTCAGAAATAGAAGCCAAAATCCAAGAGGCTGAAGCCCTAGAAAGGGGTGTGCCAGCAAAAGCCATGGAAGAACTCGCCAAACGCAGGGTTAAACCGCGAAAATGGTTTGAAAAGTTCAAGTGGTTCATATCCTCTGACGGCTTTCTTGTTGTGGCGGGCAAAGACGCAGTAAGCAACGAAGTCCTCATAAAAAAGTACACGTCGCCAGAAGACATAGTCTTCCATGCGGACGTTGTTGGAGCCCCCTTTGTAGTCGTTAAAACTGAAGGGAAAAAGCCAACGGAAAAATGCCTACAAGAAGCAGCAGAATTCGCAGCAGCCCACTCAAGAGGTTGGCGTGAAGGCTTCGCCACAATAGACATTTACTGGGTTAAGCCAGAACAGCTAAGCAAGGCTGGCGTTTCAGGCGAATACGTGCCCAGAGGAGCCTTCGCCATAAGCGGAACCCGCAAGTGGATGCGCAACACACCCCTAAAAATAGCAGTAGGCGTCCAATTCGACGAAACTGGCGAAGTCTCCTTCATAGGCGGACCAGTTGACGCCGTCAAAGCCAAAACAAAAACATATACAATCATCGTTCCGGGAGAAAACAGCGGAAAACAACTCCTAAAACAAGTTTTAAAGACTTTGGCGGAAAAGGCACCAGAAGAAAAACGCGAAAAAATACTGAAAGCCTCAATTGAGCAAATTCGAGAGCTAATCCCCTACTGCAAGGCCAGAATAGCAGCAGAAAGCTAACCCCTACGAGGGAAAATAAGCCTTTGCAAAAGCCATTTTCCCAAAGGGTTTGCCGAAAACTGGAGGGTCTAGGCTGTTATTGGCTTTTCCAGCAGCCAAAATTCATAGAGAATCTATAGAGGGGTATCCAATTTACAAAAGCCCCACAGCATAAATTGACCTAGGCGCGGCGACTGCGAAAAACTAGAAGGGGCTACCAATTTGCAGTTAGACATCTAAGACAAAATTGACATCAAAATGGCGTTAATGGGCTTTGGCATGTAGATCCGCTAAGCCTTTCTCCTCCAGTCGGCTTTCCGGCTTATGACATAGGAGGTGATCCGGCCGCAGGTTCCCCTACGGCCACCTTGTTACGACTTCTCCCCCCTCACGAAACTTGGATTCGACGCAGCCACAG
>CAZNKF010000020.1:0-20495 GCA_964573785.1 uncultured Candidatus Bathyarchaeia archaeon | reverse complement strand
GAGATGCACCATGGTTTGCCCTCTTTCAAGAAGGATATGAAGCGGTTCTTCGGAGCTTCGAAGAAGTAATCGACCTTCTCCGCTGCCTCTAAAACCTTGTCGTTTATCTTGTCCGTTCTTAGGAAGTATTCCCTTCTCGCAAGCCAGACAAGCTTGTGGTGGGAGCGCCAACATGTTGGATACTCATGCCTTATCATTTTAACGTTAACCAGCAAGCCTCTTTTGCGGAGCTCTTCAACAACCATTGCATCCGAGTCCCGTGCAAAAACTCCGCTGAAGGCTCCAGCTTCTTCAGTAAATTTCACTTCATCGTCGAAGGGAGCAAAGACTGGAACGCCACGTTTCTGCGCTGCCAAAAAGTCTTCTTCACCGTTTCCCGGCGAGAGATGCACAACACCAGATGCAGTGTTGACATCAACAAAGTCTTCGCATACAACCCTATGTACAAGGGGATGCTTATCTAATTCTGCCTGTTTTGGAATCAAATCTTTGAATGGGTAATCATACTTTAAGCCTTCAAGGCTCCTGCCTGAAATCGTTTCTGTTACCACATATTTTTCTATGCCGAGCTCCTGCATAACTGGTTCAACACGCTGCTTCACTATAATCCACTTTTCATCGCCAACCTGAACTTTTGCATATTCAGCTTCTGGATGGACCGCCAGCATCAAGTCCGTCACGATTGTGAAGGGCATTGTTGTCCAAACCAAGAAGTGCTCGTTTTGGTTTTCCGCAACCTTAAACTTGAAGTAAAGCGAGGGGTCCTCAACCTCCACGTATGAACCTTCATAGCCCACCTCGGCGCTGCTTAGGCTTGTTTGGCATCCTGGACAGTAAGCAACAACATAGTAGCCTTCTTCGAGTAAGCCTTGCTCCCATGCGCGTTTAAGGTACTGCCACTCGCGTTCTATGTAGCTGTCCAAGTATGTCCAGTAGGCTTTTTCCTGGTCTATGAATATGCCTAGTTTTCGATCTGCTTCAACCCATTCCCGATGGTAACGCATTACTGTCTTCTTGCATTCTTCTATGAAGCGTTCTTCGCCCACCCGCTCCAAAAGTTCACGTTTGTTTTTGACGCCCAACAGCTTTTCCACTTCAAGCTCCACTGGCAAGCCTTGACAGTCCCACCCCGCCCAAAAGGGCATAAAATAGCCTTGCATTGTTTTCCATCTGAAACGTAAATCTTTCATAACGCGGCCTCTAGCGTGTCCCACGTGGGGTATGCCGTTCAATGTTGGTGGTCCTTCAACCCATCCGGAAAAGCCCACATTGATTTTCTCTCTGTACGCCATTAGCTTTTCTCTTATGTGGTTTTTCTCCCAGAATTCGCGGATTTCCCTTTCAATTTCAAGCGGGCGGTAGTCCATGCTCAGCTGCTTTTCAAAATTAGCTTGGAATTTGGCGGTCACCTTTCACCACAACACACCCGCAAACACAACAAAATAATCCAAGCCACATATAACCTTTTTGAATTAGGCATCAGCTCCCGGTCAAATTTAAGACGGTAGAGAAGCCTAAATTGGATACCCCTCTCTACATTTTTGGCTGTGGAAAAAGCCAATACGAGTAGTCCCCCCTCTATTTTTCAACCATCAGCCAAGCGGTTTCAACAATTCTAAACGCGTAACACGTATTGAAAATGCTGACTGCCATCATTTTTCATCGGTTGCCATGCTCTCACAAATTTTATATTTCTATTGTTGTGTATTATTTCATTCGGAAAGGGAGAGGTTTGTATAGGACATTTTTTGGCATAGCCCTTGTGTTGTTGCTGATGAATAGCTTGGCGTTTAGCATTCAGACAGTCGCTGCAGAGAAGCGTGTAGGTGTGAAAGTTGGGGATTGGATAAAATATGAATGCACAACCATAGTTGTAGCTGGCGAACATCCTTGGATAAAAGTTGAAGTTAAAGGTGTTTCTGGAACCAGAGTTACTGTACTTTTAACCATGGGACCTAGTGGAGCTTCCATTCCATACATATCTGCTTATGGTCAAACTTTGAGTTGGGATGTTGCAACAGGAACAGGTGCATTATCATTTCTCATTATTCATGCAAATGCAATGGTTGGCGAGTCTGTTAGTGGGTTTGGGGTGCCGAACCTATTACAAATTCAAGGTGAAACTACTAGAACATATGCGGGGGCAGGTCGGAGGACTGTATACGCAAGCTATTCCTCTTATGGTTTGCAAGAATCTTGTTATTGGGATAAAGAGACTGGCTTCTTACTTGAATGGACTATGAGTGCAAGTGGTGTCGAATTCACGCTTAAGGCTACTGAAACAAACCTATGGCAAGCCGGCATGCCACTGTGGATAATAGGCGCTGCAATCGCAGTAATAGTAGCGGTTACTATAGTAATTGTCATTGTTCTCCGGAAAAGAAGAAAACAGCCACTCGCTGCGCAAGCGGGATTTCCACTTCCCCCGCCACCGCCACCTTCAACCTCCATATTTTTCTTTAACGGTTAAAAATATGAAAATTAGCGCCTCCTTTCAACATTCAACCAGTACCAAATCGAATAAAGTGTTAACAAGATTACAATAATATTAACAACTATTGATGTCTGCTCCGTATAAAATGGGTTTCCATAGGTGAACGGGTAAAGCATCCAGAACATTTCGCGGTGGGTGAACATGTCTAGGAATATGTGGCTGAATCCGCCCATGAGGCTTAGCAAATATATGTTCGGCAAAGGATATTTCGCTTTAACTGGTTTAAGCCTCACCCAATTGTAGACAGCCAAGAGCCTATTTTCGAAGAGGCATTCTGCCATGTAGACTCCTATAGTCACTAGAATTGGGTATAGTGTTAGCGCCAACGTGAATCCATGCCAAACTCTATGGTCTAAAGGTTCTCCCAAGAGGATGTAGTAGAGGGGTTCAACGTCTATGAATGTTGTTGAAATCACCAACGCCAAAGGGTCGATGCGTCGTTTGTCCTTAAAGTATAGGAAAAGAAAGGCTGACACGTGGAGGGGTGTAGTCGGCATTTAAAATTGTCATCCACCACTTATACGGGTATCCTTTTCCCGTCAAAGTCGCGTTTCCAAAATCCAAACTCTTCTTTAACTGTTCTAAGCTGTTCTGTGTTGAATATTGGTCCGTCTCTGCAGACGCGGTACCCGCCGATAATGCAGCTTCCACATATGCCTATGGCGCAGCGCATTAGGCGTTCTAAGCTTGCTTCCATGTAGACTCCGTGCTTTTCGCATTGGTCAAAGACTTTTCGAATCATCTTTTCTGGACCGCAAGCGTAGACCATGTCGAATTTTTCTTTAGCCAAAGCTGTTTCGGCGAGGCTTGAAGCCAAATTCTTTACGCCGTAGCTGCCGTCTTCTGTTGCCGCCAAAACATTTGCTTCGCCGCAAATCTTCTTCAATTCGTTTAGGAATAGGAGTTCGCTTCTTGTTTTTGCGCCTACAGCCACCACAATTCTCGCCTTTTTAGAATATGCCAATTTTTTAGCCAGAAACGATAGTGGCGCTATGCCTATTCCGCCTCCAACCATGAGGGTTCTGCCTGCATTAAGCGTGAAGTTGTTTCCGAAGGGTCCGCGTACGCCTATTATGTCGCCAACCCTTTTGTTGTGTAGTGCTTGTGTTGCCTCGCCAACCCTTTTGACGGCTACAGAGATAACGCCCTCCTTCTCGTTTGTGTCGAAAATGCTTAGTGGGATTTCGTCAACGTCTGGAATCCAAAGCATGAGAAACTGTCCGGGCTTCGCCTTTGCGCACAATCTATCCTTAAAAGCGAAAGTTTTCACTGTTGGGCTTTCTGTTTTTATGCTGAGAAGGCGTATAGTTCTTAGCCTATTAGCTTTTGTGAGCCAAGCCGACAATTTCAGTCACACTCTTAAACCCTTTTCTTTTCAAATATGCCTTGATCCCTCTTGTTATGGCTTTGAAAACATTTGGTCCTTTAGTGGCGATGGCTGTTCCAATCTGGACGGTTGCGGCTCCTGCAAGCATGAATTCAACAGCGTCCCGCCAGCTGGCTATTCCACCGCATCCTATTATTGGCTTTTTAATTCCCATTTCATAGATTTCGTAGATGCATCTGACAGCCAAAGGCTTTATTGCTGGTCCGGATAATCCGCCCTTCCTGTTGCTTAGTATGGGCTTTGTGGTTTCGACGTCTATTGCCATGGCTTTCACAGTGTTTATGGCTGTTATTGCGTCTGCGCCAGCCTTGACGGCTGCTTCGGCTATGGCTGCTATGTTTGTGACGTTTGGCGAAAGCTTTACGAAGACCGGCTTCTCAACAGCAGCCTTAACCCTTCTAACAACTTCAGCCAAAACTTCTGGTTTCTGTCCTATTTCGGCTCCCGTTTCCCTAACATGAGGGCATGAAACGTTAAGCTCAACAGCATCAGCTCCAGCCCCCACAGCCTTTTCAGCAACCAAGGCGTATTCTTCTGCTGAAAATCCGTAAACACTTACTATTACTGGCACTTTTAAAGAGGCTCTTGTCTCCCGAATATCTTTTACAAACTCTTCTATTCCGGGATTAGGAAGCCCAACAGCATTTATCAAGCCGCAGTTAGTCTGGACAACTGTTGGATTTGCATAACCCTTTCTAGGCTTTAAGCCCACAGACTTTGTCACAACGGCTGCGGCTCCGCCCTCAACAATGCTTTTAAAGGTTTGAGCCGAATACCCCAAAATCCCAGAAGCCAGCATCGTGGGATTTTTAAGATGCAAGCCAGCTAAGCTTATTCGTAGGCTTTCGCTTCTCAAATTCCATTTCACCACAAGTTTCAGTTAAGTTTGTTGCTTTAGCTTGATAAGTTTAATTCTACACAATGATTGAGCTTTTAAGATGCCAAAAAAGGAATTAAGCTAAGTTTTCAAGGGTTCTCCACGCATTTCATGCGCTGTTTTGAATGCATTATTAAATACGTTGTAACTGCTCCAGCTAAGGTGCATGCCGCGCCAAGAATCACAGATAAGGCAATTATAATCTCTAATGGTGCATCCGTAGAGCCTGTGGGAGAACCTGCAGAGGTGGGGAATCCTTGGGTAATCATTAGGTCTTCTGTTAGTGTGCTTAATTCGCCATCATATGTTAAAACGCACATCCAAGCACCATTTTCGAAGAGCGTCCCTAATCTAAGGTCTATTACGGAAAGTTCTCCGTTGGAAAGCCAGATTCTTATGGGCTTCCATCCGTTGGAAGTTTGATAACCAGCAAAATTGAAGGGGTAAGGTGTATCTTCTATTACGCCCTCAGTAAAGAGGAACAATGTTAGTTTTGAGTCGCCGCTAACAGGACTTGTGATTTTCAAAGGATAGTAGAGGAAGCTTGTGTTAAACTGGTATAGTATAGGTTCAACGCTTTTCAGTTCTGGTGAAAAGGTGATAAGGTCGAGAACATAATATCTAAATCCTCTTGCCATGTAATCCTCAACAACGGATTTGAAATTCTGCAAAGAGATTTCTTCGCTGACGCCACCGCTTTGGAGAAAATCCCTCATCCAGTTTGTTAGCTGCTGTGAATTGCTCGCCTTGACCACTGTTATGTTGTGGGCGCCGATTTTTTCGTAAAAAACTATGCTTACTCCATCTTCAATCTTAAAATATCCGTTTCCTCCATAAGTTCTGAGTCCCACCATCCAAATTATCTCCTCAATTTTTTCAAAGGAACTAAAGCTTGCAGGCTCAATTCGCTCCGGCTCTGAGGGCAGAGGAAGCAGCTCAACCACAAACGATTCGCCATTCGAATGCACGTTGGTTGAGAGAATCAATATTTCCTCCCTGCCGTTCCATGCGATGATCGCCTTTTGTCCAGGCTCGTACGCTGAAACTTCTGGATTTACTGGAATTAAGCCCCTGTCCGCATAAACTCGTGTGCAACTAGACATCATGAAGATAATCATTAAAGCTAGAAACCCGTATGCGAACTGTTTTCTCATTTCAATCATCAAGTGAAGTTGGGGGACTCCATTTATATAAACCTAGGTTTTGGAACAAGCAAAAGCTCTGCTTATTAAGTCCCTTTAGAATCCTTTATCTATGTAAGCCTAATAGAATAATACTCTGGACTCTGAAGGGGATGGATGATGAAGGCAACAATAATTCAGTCATTGTTTGGAATTTTAGCCTTTGACGAGAGTAATAGGCTTGTGGCTCATTCGCTTTTCAGTAAAAAGCCTGAAGAAGCTGCAAGGGCTATTGTTGAAATAGAGTCTGGAAAGGTTGTGAAGGAAGTTGCCGAGCTTATTAACTATTTGAAAGGCATAGGCTACGGCGTTTTCGTTTTCGAGAACCCTCTTTTGGCGGCTGATGTTAGGGAAAAGTTTGGGGCTGAAGTTGAGATTTCGAGGACTTCAGAGGCTGGTGAGCTGTTCCGCTCCAACATGGAAGGGTACGCCATAGAAACAGGCTTTGTTAGGGATTATGAGGAGTTTCGTGTTTGGACGCATAATGTGACGATGGAGGTCGCCAAACTCCGTGTTAAAAGGGCTGTTGAAAAAAGAGACTTGATAATTGCTCAGGCTATTCAGACCCTTGACGACTTGGACAAAACAATAAACCTTTTCATGAGTCGTGTTCGGGAGTGGTATGGCATCCACTTCCCAGAGCTTGACCGCCTACTGGAGAAGCATGAAACTTACACCCGCCTTGTTGTGAACCTTGGGGTTAGGGAAAACTTCACGGTTGAAAAGCTTGAAAATGAGGGCTTGCCGAAATCAAAGGTTGAACAGATAGCAAAATCTGCCCAAACCTCCATGGGCGCAGACCTAACGGAAGTGGACCTAGCACAAATCCAAACTCTAAGCAGAACAGTGTTAAACCTTTACGAGCTTAGGCAGAGGCTGGAAGACTACATAGAATCAGCCATGGAGGAAGTGGCGCCCAACATAAAAGCCTTAACTGGGGCGCTTCTAGGCGCCCGCCTCATTGCATTGGCTGGCGGACTAATAAATTTGGCTAAGATGCCAGCCAGCACACTACAAGTTCTCGGCGCTGAGAAGGCGCTTTTCCGCTCGCTTAAGACCGGGACTAAGCCTCCAAAGCATGGAATAATCTTTCAACACGCTTTTCTACACGAAGCTAAAAAGTGGCAGAGGGGCAAAATAGCCCGTGCTTTGGCTGGCAAGCTTGCCATAGCTGCCAGAACAGACGCTTTCGGCGGGAGGTACATAGGTGAAGAGTTGAAAGCTGACGTGGAAAAGCGGATTGAGGAAATCCACCAGAAATACGCTGAACCTCCAATGGTGCCTGAGAAAAAACCTAAAGTCAAAGAAAAATGGAGAAAGGGTAAGCATGCACGTTAAACCCCACCCGCAGTTCCCACAAGTATACCTAGTTACTTTGGAGGATGGGAGCCAAAAACTTGCAACGCGAAACCTTGCGCCTGGAAGAACTGTTTATGGCGAGAAGCTCATACGCTTTGGGGACGTTGAATACCGCTTATGGGACCCTTTCAGAAGCAAGCTCGCCGCAGCCATACTAAAAAATGTTGAGACTGTTCCAATAAAGTCAAGCCATCAAGTGCTCTATTTGGGCGCGGCTTCTGGGACAACTGCCAGCCACGTTTCAGACATTGTAGGCGATAAGGGCTACGTATACTGTGTCGAGTTTGCATCAAGAGCCATAAGAGAACTCGTCAACAACGTCTGCGCCTACAGGGTTAACATGCTGCCAATACTTGAGGACGCCCGCTTCCCAGAAAAATACGCCATGTTCATCCGCGGCAAGGTTGAAGACATATACTGCGACATAGCCCAGCCTGAGCAGGCAAAAATCTTGGCGGATAATGCTGATCTTTTCCTAAAGAGCGGTGGGTGGATAATGCTTGCCGTTAAAGCTCAAAGCATAGACGTCACAAAGGAGCCTTCAGAAATCTACAAACGTGAAGTTCGAGTTTTAGAGGACAGAGGCTTCATTATAGAGAATGTTGTTCACTTAGAGCCTTACGACAAGGCTCACGCCATGATAGTTGCTAAAAGATAGCGGCGAAATGAGGCGCATATTCTTTATATTCCAGAGCGTCATGGATTCTTTTGTGGATAGCCGATGACTTATAGGGAGATGGGGAAGGTTAAGGCTGCAGAATCCATACTGAAAGAGGGCGGCTTCAACGTCTCCCAGAGGTGCTGTTCAAGACCAAGCTGCTTTGACATAGCGGCAAGAAAAAGGGAATCACTAATTTTCATAAAAGTTCAATCAGATATTGGCTGCGTCTCTCCGTATGACTCCCTAGAGTTGAGGATAATTTCAGAACATGTTTCAGCGGCATCCCTCCTCATAAGCGAGAAAACCCGTGAAAAACCCTTAGAAGACGACACAGTCTACTCACGATACAATGTTTTGGCTATCACGTCAAGAACTTTTGAAAGCATTGTTCTAAAGGGAACCTACCCGCTAATTCAGGCTGGTCCTGGAGGCTATTACGTTGAAATCGACGGGGAAGCCATCAAAAGGCGCAGGCAAGAGTTAGGCTTGTCCGTTGGCGAAGTTGCAGAGAAAATAGGCATTTCGAGGCGGACGCTTTACGGTTATGAGCGGGGTATGGCTAAAGCCTCTGTAACTGTGGCTTACAATCTGCTCTGCACTTTGGGAATCCCGGTTGCAAAGCCTGTGGACATTTTTGAAATCCATAAAAGTCAGCGGAAAACCTTAATGGCGAGAGCCAGACGAATAATAACTAGGAATAGGCTTCTTCAAAGGATTTTCAAGAAGCTTGCAGGCTACAACATCGTAGCCGTTAGAAAAGCCCCATTCGACTTTATCATAACCGTTCCAGAGGAGAACATGAAGATTATTGGCGGAGTTGCAGACGGCAAGGAGGAAACATTAAACCGCAGAGTTGAAGAAATTCTAAGCCTAAGCAAAGTTGTTCGAGCCCACCCGGTTCTGGTGACTGATGGACAAAAGCCTTCCCTAAATAAGGATATCATGTGCATCAAAAGTGAAGAGATATCAAAAATTAAAAGTCTGGAAGACCTTTGCAAGCCCTAACAGAGCCTTGTCTGCCGCGTGTGGTTTTCTCGCTTAATCTTTTTCGCAGGCTTCCAAGATCGTCTAACAAACTCTGGATACTCCTTAAAATTTTCCAGGCAGCGGCGGAGAAACTCTAATGTTTTCGGGTCTGTTGGGTAGCCGCATCCAAAGTCGCCGTACTTGGCTTTTAACTCGGCTATTTCACAGTCTCTTTCAACCTTCGCAATTATCGAGGCTGCTGAAACAACGGGATATTTCCTATCAGCCTTATGCTCCGAAACTATTTCGATTTTGAAGGGAAGATACTCCAAGATTTGCTGTTTGAAACGTTCTTCCAGAACATCTGAAGCGTCCACGTAGGCAACATCCGGCTTAAGAAGCTCTATAACCTTCGCCATTGCCTGTGCCTCCAACCTATTAAGCCTAAAAAGTTTTCTGCCCCTCTCCACAACCATGTCAATTTCGGATGGCGAAAGCTTCACAATGGCGTGTTTTTGGGCTATGCGTTTAATCTCAATGGCAAGTGCTTCCCTTCTGCTTGGCGAAAGAAGTTTTGAGTCTTTAACGCCCAGCTGGACGAGTTTGGGAATGTCTCCATCTTCTATTAGGATTCCAGCTATTACCAGTGGTCCAATAACTGAGCCGCGCCCAGCATCATCAACACCAGCAACCAACATTTGAATATTCCTTCAACGCGCTAACCAGTCAAATATGGCGCTAAGGCTTGTTAAAGCTTTAGCGTTTCAGCCCTTTAAGGAATTCTTCGGCTTTCTGTACAGCCACTTGATGTAGTTTATCTCTATTTCCAAACGTGACGGCGAATATTTCGGCATCTTCTCTTGCTTTCGCCTTTTCTATTAGTTTGTCCCGGGCTTTCCAGTGGGCAACGGCTAAAACCAGTTTGCCACTCTCAAAAGCCTCCAAAACAGCCCGCCTAAAATTTTCTGAGAAAAGCTCCATTGGTCCTATCTCGTCTATGGCTATTACATCGCATTCTTCGACAGCCTTTAAAATTGCCTCGACGCCAATGCTGTCTAACTCTTCTAGGTTTACGCGGTACTTGCCAACTTGTGGACCTGTTTTCTGGTTTACATGGGCAAGCCAACCGCGTTTACTGTTGTCAGCTAAGTCTAGAATTTCAAAGCCTACGCGTGCTCCACACGAGCGGACTTCTCGGCTTATCATTCCGCCGACACTGTAGCCCTCAGCCTTCAAAGCCTCAACAACATTGAGCAGAAACGTTGTTTTTCCGACGCCGGGGATGCCGGTTATTAGGAGAACCCGTTTAGGCAATTTTGTCAGCCTTTATGATAGTTGTGTTAGGATTGCGGACATTCCGCTCGCTGCAAGCGCTAGCAACTCAAAGGTTTTGTAGGCTTCAACCATGCTTTTCGCTGTGTATTCTATTGTTAAGCCGTCAACCCTTTTTGCGGTTGGCAAGAGTTCAGCAACATCTGCGAAGTGGCTTACCAAAAAGGTTACTCGCATATTAACTGGTTTTTTGGCGATTAGCAACTTGTCAGTTGCGCCGGGCTTAAAACTTGACGCTGCCCTTCGCGTAGCCTCTCTCAGCTCCTTTTCAATTTTTGTCATGCTTGGGCTTTTTGCGGAAACTCTGCTCAAGGAGTTTTTTAGGATAACTGCTACAACCCATGGAGCAAAATTTTTAACGTCTTCCTTTATGAGTTGGGCTTCGCCAGCAACCACTATCACTGGAACGTGGAGTTCTCCGGCAACATAGGCATTTAAGAGGAACTCGCTTACCTCGACGCCGTTAACCTCAACCTTTCTAATGTTTCCGCCGCTGTACGTGTGGTCAAAGGAGGATTTGGCTGTTCCGAACTTGGCGTGATACCCCAAAAAGACAGCGGCGTCGCACTCTTCAATGCCGGCAACCATGCTTAATGGACGTGGGAAACCCCTAACAATTTCCATGTATTCCGGCAAGTCTTCTACGTGGAGGTTTACCATTGGACCGTGGCTGTCTGCGACAACGACTTCTTCAAAACCGTTTTTATGCAGTTCATCTGCAACTATAAGCGTAACTTTAGTGGCTATTTTCCTAGCTTCCTCATAAAGGGTTCCCTTCAAGCCTAATTGGCTTGGCGTAACAATGTAGGGCATGCCCTCCAAGTCGACTGAAATAAACGCCTTCAACACCGGTCACCCTTGCTGTTTTATGCATTTACCCCTATTAAGGATAAAATGTTTTATGTGACGTGTGCAACCAGAAGTCTAATATTCAGCAGCTAAAACTTCTAACCATAATTAAACGCGTTGTGGGCTGAAGGCTAAGCATGAGCGGCGGAGAGAAACACGAGGGCATAGTTTCATCCTTTGAGAGGCAGCTCAGCGAGTGGGTTGCCCGAAAACACGGCAGAGTCTTTAGAATAGCCTTGCTTTTAGCCATAATACTGCTGGTTTTTCTAACATCTTTTAAGTTCACTGTTGGCGGATTAAAAGAGTGGACCCAAATAGATCCGGCGGCAATCCTTAACATAACAATTCAGCTTTTCACAATAATGAACCCGATTAGCACCATACCAACATTCCTTATATACACTGGCAACCTCAAACGTGAGGAAAGGTTGAAAATAACAGGTACAACGACAATGATAGTTATTGTTCTCCTTTTAACTTTCACCCTCTTCGGACCACTAATACTGAACGCTTTAAACATTTCAGTTACAAACTTCAGATTCGGCGGAGGCATCCTACTCCTAATACTAGCCATAGACATGCTTGGAGGAATGTCAAGGTCAAAGGTTATAGATATAAAACAGGTAGCAGTTGTGCCTTTAGCAACACCTTTATTGGTTGGACCTGGAACAATGACAACGCTTATTGTTTTGTCCAGCGCCTATCCAATAATAAACGTTTTAGTTGGCGGTTTAATAGCCGCTGTAGGTGTATACCTCACCCTCCGCTTTTCACCAATCCTTGTTTCGGCTGTGGGCAACAACGGCGTTCAAGCCACAAGCCGAATAATGGCTGTTGTGCTGGCGGCGATAGCCTCACAAATGATACACTCAGCCCTGCTGGACTGGGGCATAGCCAAAATATGAAAAGCCAAACGCTGAAAATCGATTTTCCAACAGAAACAGTTGAAGAAGGCGAGGTTAAAGTAATTGTTCCGAAGCTTTCAGCCTTTGTAGAAAAGCCAAGCGAATACGCGCCATCAAAAGCTCCAGTCTTCTACAACCCCGTCATGGAGCTAAACCGCGACTTGGCTGTTCTTGCAGTTCAAGCATATCAAAAAATGGTGAAAAGAGAGCTTTTCATATGCGAGCCGCTGGCTGGCTGCGGCGTAAGAGGAATACGCTTCGCAAAAGAAGTGAAAAGCGTAAAAAAAGTCTTAATCAACGACATTAACGAGAAGGCTTACCAACTCGCAAAATACAACGTTCAAATGAACGGATTAGAAAAGTGTGTGATTGTTAAAAACGAGGATGCTAATCTGCTGTTAGCCCGTTATGGTGCTCCGAGAAAACGCTTCGACATCATAGACATAGACCCCTTCGGTTCCCCAGTGCCATTCCTAGATTCTGCCATACACGCCCTCAAAGACAGTGGTTTACTAGCGTTGACAGCCACTGACATGGCGCCCTTATGTGGGGTGTATCCAAAGGCTTGCATCCGAAAATATGGCGGCAAACCCCTTCGGACGGAATACTGCCATGAACTGGCTGTTAGGCTTCTAATAGGATGTTTAGCCACAACAGCCGCAAAGCATGAGATGGGCATTAAAGTACTCTTCAGCCACAGCACAGACCACTATATACGCGTTTATGCGGTTCTGATGCATGGCGCAAAAAACGCTGACAAAAGCCTCCAAAACATGGGCCACATCCTCCACTGCTTCAATTGCCTTCATAGGGAAACCCTAAACAAGGATGTTGCATTTGGGCATGGTGAAAAATGTCCACACTGCGGCTCGAAAATGGATTTTGCTGGACCATTATGGCTTGGGAGCATAGCAAACGAAAGCTTCTGCATTTTAATGGAAAAAGAGGCTGAAAAAAGAAAACTAAAATTGAAAACTAGAATTAGGAAAATCTTGACGCTGATTAGGGATGAGTGCTCGGCTCCAGCAACATATTACGTTTTAGACAAAATCTGCAGTAAAATAAGCATGCCAGCGCCATCTGTCAGAGTTCTCGTTGAGGCCTTAAAAGAAAAGGGTTTCAAGGCTTCACTAACTCATTTTAACCCAAAGGGAATAAAGTCGAACGCACCTATTAGAGAAATTGAGACTTTTTGTAAAACAAATAGCGCTGCAAAATGGTGAGACAATAAGGATGTGAAGGTAGCAAGTTTTAAAAGCTATAAGCCATGTATACCCATATCGGTGGTTATTTGGAAAAGAAAATATTGTTGCCTCTAACCATAATTGCGATAGCAACTTTGATGCCGATGCTGATTCAAAAAGCAGAATGCGCTGCCGTCGTTGAAGTCTACGGTTATACAGACAAGCTCCAGTACATGCCAGGCGAAACCGTAACCCTGAAACTTTGGGTTTACAATAAGGGTCCAGACGAAATCGTTCTGAAAAATGTTACAGTTTACCTTCCATGGTACAGTTCCGTCTGGAGTGGAAACTATACGGTAGATGCGCAAAACGCTGTGTTATCTAAAGACCAAAGCTGGAGCACAACAATACCAAATATTGAAATTCCATCAGATGGTAGAGCTGATAGCGGATACATCAAAGTCGTTGTCGTATACGCCATTGGATCTACTGTATACACGCCTGAATTTCGTAATGCTATCCACTTGTCTGTTGTTGAGGCATCCTATACTTATACTTCGATGGAGAACATGGGCAACCTTTTAGATGGTATGGACAAACTTCTTACAGTGCTAACTGTACTAACGGTGCTAGTGATTGTCTGCACCATAATTATTGCTGCGGTAATATTCTTGTCTTCGCGAAGGCCTAAAGCCGTATGGGTTGAGGAGGAAGAGAAGGAGAAAACCGAATAACCTTAACCCCCTCTGTTTTTCCATTTAATTTTTAAGTATGAACTTCTATTTTACTAACTAGCATAATCGTTTATGGAACAGTTGGAGGTGCGTGGGACTCGGGAAAATTTTAGTTGCATCTGCTTGGCCCTACGTGAACTACACGCCACACTTAGGCACCATGGTGCAAGTTCTGTCAACTGATGTTGTAGCCAGATATTACCGTCTAAAAGGCGATGATGTCGTGATGGTCAGCGGTTCAGATGAGCATGGTGCGCCGATAGAGGTTGAAGCCATAAGGCTTGGCGTTAAACCGAAAGAGTTGACGGATAAAAACCACGCGAGGGTTGTGGAGCTTTTCAAGAGGTGGGGGATATCCTTCGACAATTACACACGCACAGAGAACCCGGTGCACAAAGATTTTGTCCAAAAACACTTCATGAAACTTTACAGTAACGGTTACATATTCGAAAAGGAAACGGAGATGCTTTACTGCGAAAACTGTAAACGCTTCCTTCCTGATAGATTTGTTGAAGGGAAATGCCCGTATTGTGGATACATACCAGCAAGAGGTGACCAATGCGCCGATTCTTGTGGAAGGCTTTTAGAACCAACATTGCTTATAGACCCCTACTGTGCTATATGCAAGACAAAACCAATACTGAAGAAAACCAAGCACTGGTATTTTGACCTTCCAAAATTTGCAGAGAAGCTTGAGGAATACATAAGGAATAATAGGCAGTTGCCAACAAACGCAAGAAACTTCAGCTTAAATCTAATAAGGGAGGGTTTAAAGCCGAGGGCTGTAACGCGGGATGGAAAATGGGGGATTCCAGCACCTTTCCCTGGAGCGGAGGAAAAGACAATTTATGTTTGGGTTGAAGCCGTTTTAGGCTATGTTTCAGCAACAATAGAGTATTTCAGAAATTGCGGAGACCCAGAAGGCTGGAAAGCCTACTGGTTTGACAAAGAAGCAAAAACCCTATACTTCATTGGGAAGGACAACATTCCCTTCCACACGATAATTTTGCCAGCGCTGCTTATGGCTTCCAATGAGGATTATAATTTGCCATGGAACGTTTCAGCCACAGAATTCCTCCAATTTAAGGGCGAGAAAGCCTCAAAAAGCTTGAGGATTGGCATATGGATTGATGAAGCCTTAGAGCTTTTCCCAGCTGATTATTGGCGCTACTTCCTAATAGCCACAAGACCAGAAACCAAAGACTCAAATTTCTCATGGGAAATCTTCGCGGAAAAGATAAACGCGGATTTAAATGACACTTTTGGCAACTTCATCCACCGCACACTATCCTTCATAAACCGCCAGTTCAGCAGCCAAATCCCAGAGCCAAGCCAACTGGACGCGGACGACAACAAAGTATTAGAAGCCATAAAAGAAAGGGTGGGCGAAATTGCCGCCGATTTTGAGGCTTGCAAGTTGCAGTCAGCCGCAAACGGTGTGATAAGCATAAGCCGCCTTGGAAACCAGTACCTTAACGATAAAGAGCCATGGAACCTAATTAAACGTGACAGAGCTAAAGCTGCAAACGTGATTTATGTGGCTGCACAGCTTGTTAAGGCTTTGGCAATAACATCAGCCCCAATAATACCCTTCACTGCAGAAGAGCTTTGGAAAACCTTAAACTTGCCGGGAAGCGTCCACCAGCAGAGATGGGACGAAGCCCTAAAGCCTTTACCAGCTGGTCACAAAATAGCTGAGGCTAAGCCCTTGTTCCGCAAGGTGGAGGCTGAAGAGAAAAAGCTTGACGAAACGCTGGAAAAAGTTAGAAAGGCAATGGTGAAGTGAAAGCCCTCTGAAAGTTAAATTAGACCTTCACGTTCACACATGCTACTCCTATGATGGATTAATAAAGCCAAAAGAGCTTGCTGCCTACGCCAGAAGGACTGGGTTGGATGGAATAGCCATAACAGACCATGACAGGATAGACGGAGCCTTAAAAGTGGCAAAAACTGTGGCGGACTTGTTAATTTTGCCTGGCATAGAAATCTCAAGCTTGGAAGGTCACATCATTGGGTTAAACATTCAAGAGGTTGTGCCAAAAAACCTAACAGCAGAGGAAACAATAGACAGAATTCACAGCCTCGGTGGTTTAGCCATAGCATGCCACCCAAAAGCCCTTTTTAAGGCAAGTTTGGGATGGAAGGCGAACAAGAATTTTGACGCCATCGAGGTTGTGAATGCTTCGGCATTTCCTTTCAAGCGTTCCACAAGGCAAGCAATGGAAATAGCCAATAGGCTTAGAGTTCCGCGGGTTGGTGGCAGTGACGCCCATTACGCTCCAGAAATAGGTTTGGCGTACACGCTTGTGGACGCTGAACTTGACTGTGAAAGGGTTGTTAAAGCCATAAGCAAGGGACTATGTGAACCCTTTGGGAAAGCCATACCGTTGGGGACTAGGCTGAAAAGGGAGTTTCTAGCCTTAAAAACTAAATATTTTAGGAAAAGCAGCGAATCATGTTCCAATTATTAGCGGTTCTGTTAGCCGTTTTAGTGTTGCGATGGCTGAAAGTGCCGCCAAAAAGCTTGTTTTCGGATTTTCCCCTGAAGGCACATTTTCCACATGAACCCGCAACTCACCAAACTCACCCCTAACCTCAATTTCATGAATGTTACGGCTTATGGTTGGGTCAGCCACAACCCGCACAATGGTTTTTTCAGCTCCTATTCCAGCCAAGCCAAGGGTTGCCGCCACATTAACATTGGCTGGAAAAAGCTTACACGCTTCTACGGCTGAACCCTCATATATGAGTGTTGGTTTTTCAACCCCCCCACCAGTCTTCTCCATGAAATATGGGTTATCCGCCAACCCATCAACGGGCTTCCTCGTTGTTAGAATTACACTTTCAATTCTGCCTATTGCAGAGGCTTTCAAGCCGTCCAATCCGGCTATGGCGCCAGACGGAATGTAAACCTTCCTTTCTCTTTCCTTGGCAACTTGGCTAATTTCACTTGCAAGACCGGAATCAACTAGAGCGCCAACGCTCATAATCATGAGGTCTTTCCCAGCCCTTAACACTTCGACGGCATAAGCCTTAACAGCCTCTTGAGAAGCAGCCTCAACAATAAGCCTAACATACTTGCGCTTTAGAAGTTTCTTAAAGCTTTTTGCAACTTTTGGCTTGCTTTTCAGCCTCCTCGCCAAATTTTCGGCCCTTTCAATGTTTCTGTCAAAAATAATGGCTAAATATGTGTCTCCGGCTTGCCCCCTATCTATGGCTTGCGCCAAAACTGTTCCGATGGCGCCGCAACCAATAAGCCCTACACCTAACGGCATTTCCCATTTTACCCTTCTTACGTTTCTCTTAACGTGAATGCTGAAGTCTTCCTACATAAACCATTTGCCTAGAAATAGGCTTATTGCTTGGGAACCCTACCTCAAGAAAGATTATCTCATATAAAATTGAGGGGAATTTATAGGAGGTTTTGTTCCATCTGATATAAATTCAGCTTTATGCCTAATAGCTTTTCTGGTTCAGCGTAAGGCTCTAGGTTAAAGAGTTGTGGTGCTATCGCTCCGAGCCCGCTTGGGATGTATGGCGAATTTACACCAGTCAACACTAGTGTTACTTTTAGCTTTCCGTCCATTTCTGGGTTAACCCGCGCGCCCCAGATGACTAATGCGTCATTATCCATCATTTCTGTGACTATTTCTCCGACGCGGTTTGCCTCCTCAATGGTCATTTGAGGGTCTCCTGAAACATGGATTAGGGCGCCCTTTGCACCAGCATAATCCACATCCAGAAGCGGATTCCTCAAAGCGTTTCGAACAGCCTCTTCAGCTCGGTTTGGCGCGTCTGATTCGCCAACGCCTATTACGGCTAGTCCGCCCCGCTTAACAATTGTTTTAAAGTCTGCAAAGTCCAAGTTAATTAGGCTTGGAGCCGAAATAGTTTCTACTATGCCCTTAATCATGTTCGCCAAAACTTTATCTGCAATTTTAAAAGCCTCATTTATTGGCATGCTCGGAGCCAAATGAATGAGCTTATTATTGTCAATAACGACAACGGTGTCGCAGCGTCTCCGCATTTCTGTTAAGGCTTGAGCTGCATATTCTATGCGTCCCTTCTCAATTCGGAAAGGCGTTGTAACAACACCAACTGTTAAGGCACCCTTTTTCTTGGCTATTTCGGCTATGACTGGCGCTGCGCCTGTACCCGTTCCGCCGCCCAAACCAGCTGTTATAAAGACTATGTCCGCTCCATTAAGCAGCTCTTCAACTTGTTTCCTCGACTCTTCGATGGCGGCTCTTCCAAGCTGTGGGTCTCCACCAACCCCCAAACCCTTCGTGAGCTTTTCACCTATCAAAATTTTTCTATGGGCTTTTGAAATGTTTAGGTGGAGGGCGTCAGTGTTTATGGCTATGCATTCAGCTCCAACAATACCCATTTCCATAAGCCTTGTAACAGTGTTGTTCCCAGCCCCTCCAACGCCTAGAACCAGCATGCGGCAGAAGCTTGGCGGGCGAATCTCCTCTGGAAAGGCGTTCTGCCAAGAATATTTAAAGGTCTGCTGCTGACCAGCCGACTGCGCTTGCATTTAACCAACCCTCTTCCTACGCCAAACCTCATTATTTATTAAATCACGGATAGCTACACGAATTGCCTCAGCCCTGTTTGGATAAAACCTCTCATTAACAAGCTGGTCTAACGCCTCAATATACGGTTCGGGAAGATAGAGTGTGATCAACTTCATTTCATGTCCCCCTCCGGTAAGCGAGAGAAAAACATTTCGAAGCTATACTTTTACATATTATGATTTAAATATGTTTTAAATATGCTCGTTCTTTCTCTTATAAGATTTATGCCTATCGCGTTCCAGAAACTTGTAAATTCGGGTTTAGGCTGACCTCTAGGTTTTTATTCCTTGTTAAAGCATTTTACGTATTGCCATGGAAGCCGCACGCATATACCTTAGAAGCTTCGGGTGTTCAACAAATTTAGCTGATGGTGAAGTCATGGCTGGTTGCCTAGCGGAGGCTGGGTTCAAACTCGTTGACAGTGTGGCTGAAGCCGACATAGTCATTTACAACACTTGTGCTGTTAAGGGACCAACGGAAAACCGCATGATAGACCTATTGAAAAAGGTTCCTAAGGGGAAGAGGCTCCTCGTTGTTGGGTGCCTCCCACTAATCAACCTTGATAGGCTATGCCGAGAAGTACGTTTTGACGGTGCCGCGGGTCCAGCACTGGGCGGAAAAATAATTGATATAGTTAGCGGCGTTTTGGGGGGCAAGAAGGTTGTGGCTTTGGAAGGTGCGAATAAGGCTAAACCAGACTTAAGCCTTCCAAGGGTTCGCCTAAACCCTTTTGTGGGCATAATCCCAATAAGCTATGGCTGTTTGGGCTCATGTGCCTACTGCTGTGTTATTTATGCCAGAGGACGCCTAAGAAGCTATAGCATAAACGAGATTGCGAAGCGTGTCAAAGCCGATTTGGCTGATGGGGTGCGGGAGTTTTGGCTCACATCGCAGGACACCGCTTGTTATGGAAGGGATATTGGCACAAACTTGGCTGAGCTTATTGAGGCGGTATGCGCCATAGAAGGTGATTTTAAAGTGCGGGTTGGCATGATGACTCCCAACATGGCTCTTGGCATTTTAGAAGACCTAATTGAAGCCTATAAGGACGAGAAGGTTTTCAAGTTTCTCCACCTGCCTGTCCAAAGCGGAGACGACAATGTCCTTAAAAGGATGCGCCGCTTCTACACGGTTTCCGAATTCAGAAAGATTGTGGAAGCCTTCAGGGCTGCATTTCCAAAAATTACAATAGCAACAGACGTTATTTGTGGTTTTCCGGGAGAGGATGAAAAAGCCTTTGAAGAAACCCTAAAGCTGATAGAGAATGTTAAGCCCGACATAGTTAACATATCAAAGTTTTTTGCGAGACCACGAACACCAGCCGCAGCCATGAGAGACACTGTTCCATTTTCAGAGATCAAACGGCGAAGTGCTATGCTGAGTGGTTTGGCTTCAAAAATTGCCTTAGAAAGGAATCGCGAGTGGATCGGTTGGGAGGGCGGAATCCTCGTAGATGAGGCTGGGAAGGTTGCTGGTTCATGGGTGGGTAGAAACTTTGCTTACAAGCCAGTAGTTTTGAAAAGCAAGGAGAACTTACTGGGCAAAGTTGTGCGTGTTAAAATTTATGACGTTTTTCCAACGCATCTTGTAGGCGCATTATTAGATTGAAAAATATTTTGTAATTTTTACATCAAAAAAGCATTAGAATGATTAATTTTTGCCTTCCTTACCGTCGAGTTAGCTGAAAATTTATATACGCCCTTCCTTAATGCGTTAAGGAATTCGAAATGCAGCAAATCATTGACGAAATAAGCAAGTGCCTCAAAGCCATACGCCCAAGGATTAGCGAAAAGGATTACGTGAAGCTCTCCGCAATAAAAGTTCCAAGGGTTCACCAATTTATCGCTGAGTCTGCGGAGCTCTGCAACCCCGAAAGGATTTTTATCTCTGATGATTCGCCTGAAGATATAGCCTACATTAGGCGGATGGCAATAGAAACTGGTGAAGAGAAACCCCTTGCCATGCCTGGACACACAGTTCACTTTGATG
>CAZNKF010000019.1:0-21494 GCA_964573785.1 uncultured Candidatus Bathyarchaeia archaeon | reverse complement strand
GTTTTGTTGTTTTGTTTTACAAATGGATAATATGGTGTATTAAGTCGTAAGATTTAAATTCTAAGCTTCCCCTAACATACACGATAACAAAAAGGGAGGGATTAGAAAGAAAATGAAAATGCTGAAGAGCAGGAAAGCCCTAAGCCCCGTTGTAGCATCCATAATACTCATCGCCGTAACAGTAGCAGTCAGCCTAGCAGTAGCCATATGGATGGGTGGCTTGGCAGGAAGATATTCAAGCACCGAAGAAGTAAGATTACCTGATGCAACTAGCATTACTTGGCACAACACTACCGCTAACTCAGGGGACTACATACAGATACCAATCAAAAATGCGGCAACGTCGCCTGTAATAATCACAGCGGTAAAAGTCAACGGCGTAACAAGAACAACTGATCCACCTGTGTCATTCACTCTTCAACCAAACGAGGAAAAAACCATTAAAATAATTTTCGACTGGAGCGCTGGCTACAGATACAAAATTGAATTCATAACTTCAAATAACAACAACTTCTGGCAAGAATACACTGCGCCAACATCTTAGCCTTCTCTCTGTTGAGATTGGGGGTAGGGTGTTTAGCCAATCCGAAAATCTCCCCTTCTATTCTATTGTTCCGTGTTGGAGGTGTAAAGTCGTATGGTGGTTGAGATAAAGGAGTATGCTTCGGCTGAAGACATAGCCGAAACTCTGGAAAAGCAGATTGCCGAAACTAAAAGCACTTTGGGCGAGTATCTGCGCCGCCTAGATGAGATTAGGGCTTTGGCTGAAAAGTCTAAGAAAATTCGCGAAGTTGTTATGAAGTTGGCTGGGAAAAAGGCGGCTGCCGAAAGCCTAGGTGAAATCACGGTTGGAAGCCTAAGCATTGTTTTGGATGCCAACCCATTCCATGAGCTAACAGCCATAGAACAGGTGGTGCGAAGCTATCAGGAGAGGCTTTTGGTTTTGCAGAAAGCCCGAGAAGCCCTAAAATGGCTTGACCAGCTAGGCGACACTGAAGGCTTAAAATACATTGTTGTCGAAAACGACGGCGTTCCAGAGCGAATCCTATTCAAAATAACATAGCCAAATCCTCCTTTCCAAGTGGTGGAAAAATGATGGAAAATAATGTCTACGCGATTGCACTACAAAATGCCTTAGACGAAATGCGAAACAACTGCCCAGACATACAACACGCCTTCATCTTCAAAGACACAGACGAAGTAATCGCCGGAGACGCTGAAACTCCACAAAAAGTCATAGTTCGCGTTTTAGATGCCTTCAACGGTATATTCAACAGGGCTAAAGCCATAGGAGGCATTGAAGCTGTAACCCTAAAGTGTGGCGGCGGCACGGTAACCCTCCACAGTTTCGGCGAACATCACCTTGTCATGGTTACCTCTGCGAAAGCAGACTTAAACTACATAAACACTTTAACCCGCGTCCTAATCCCAACAGTTCTTAAACTGCTAGAGAAAATCAGCCCTACCCCCCTCAAAAACAAGCCTTCCCCACAAAAACCAGAGCCAACCGCCATCCCAACCCCAACCGCAACAGTTGAGGAAACAGAAGCATTAGAAGAACTAGCTGAAGAACCAGCCATCGAAAAACCAGTTGAAGAAGAACTTAAAATGGAAATACCATCCCTTGAAACGTCAGCAACACAGCTCATAGTGGAAAACATTGGAGGCTTGCTAGTGCCATCTGACACGGTACGCATAGACAGCGAAACCCTAAACCAATGGGAAAAAATGTTCGAAGGAAAGAAAATAGAATACGTTGAAATAGAAACCTTCGACGGAAAAACAACAAAGTGCAAGGTCAAACCAATAAAAGATTCAAAATACTCAGGCAAGGGAATAGTGCAAATCCCAGAAAAAATGCAGCTAACCCTAGAAATCAAGAAAGGAGAACTCGTCAGGGTTAAACCCATAATAGAGTAAAAGGAGAGGCGAAACATGACGAAGAAAAAGAAAAACTTAGAAGAAACCGCAACAGAGGCGCTAGCCCAACCAATAGCCATAGAAACAGTAACAACAGAAAACCTAAAAACACGCCTAGAAGAGATTAAAGGCTATGATGGCGTTATAGGCTACATACTGCGAAACGCCACATCAGCAGCAATAGACCTCAAAGACCCAACAAAACTCATAGAATACGCCATCCTCTCAGCATCAGCTCTAGATGCAGCAGAAGAACTATCAGAACTTTTCAGCCTAGGCGAATTCGAAAACATCCTCGTAGAAGGAAGAGACACAAAAATTCTTTCCCTAACAATAGGTGAAAATAGAGTAAGCATTTTCCTCGAGAAAAACGCCGACATAGAAAAACCCCTCAAAAAACTCCACACATTTTAAACGGGCTTAAGGGCACAATCCCTCATTTTCCAATCATCATCTCACCCCATTTTCAGAACATTTAAATCTGCCTCTGCAAGTTATTTCTATTGGAGAAGGGATCTTTTAAGCCTCCAAAAGGAGGCATCTTATTGAAAGTGCGGCAAACAAACAACAATAAACGTAGCAATAAACATCGAGGAAGCCTAGACATAATTGCAGACATCCTAGAAGCCTCAAAAGGAAAAACGAGGAAAACATACCTCATGTACCGCTGCAACCTAAGCTTCAAACAGCTAGAAACATATCTAAACCTTCTCCTGAAAAGAGGACTCATAAGCCCAATAGAAGACAAAGACAATGACACAAGCTTGTTTAAGATTACTGAGAAAGGCGAACGCTTCCTAGAAACCTACAAGGGTTTACAAGGACTTATGGGATAAAGTTTTAAGGAAAACATCGCTAAGCCTCACCTTTCCGCCATGCTCGTTAACAACTATAAAATTGTAATTTGCAAGAAATTCAACAGCCTTCTTAAGGTTTTCACGACCAAGTCCTGTTTTCCGCAGCATCTCCTCTAACGAATGCCACTCCCCATCGTCAAGCAGCTCAAGAATTTTTGAAATAGACTTCTCCGTGGATGCATCCTCCAGCGCACTCACTAAACCGTTTCGCCAGATTTTGTTTAAATACCTTCTGAAGTTTTCTTTTAGAAGCATTTTCTAGAATAAAAACAGAGGATTATCCGCCAATCTGTTTCCTCAAAATTTCCTCAACCTTTTCAAGGGCTTCTTTAAGCTTTTCGGGGCGTGTCCCCCCGCCTTGTGCAAAGTTCAGTCTTCCACCGCCCCCACCACCAACAATTGCAGAGGCCTTTCGCACTATTTCAGCCGCGTCCACGCCCTTTTCAACAGCCCTTTTCCCAGCCATAACCATCATCCGCACAGTTTTGCCATCAGAACCATAAAACACTGCAACCACCGCATTATCCTTCCTTATTATTTCGTTTGCCGTTTGAACCATCACATCAACGTTTACCTCATCCTTAAAATCTCGGGTCACAAGCTTAACACCGCCTATTTCACGAACCATCTCAACACTGGGTTCGGCTCCAACGCCAACAACAGCTTGTTTAGCCAACTTCTCAACAAGCTTCCTTCTCTCCGCCTTCATCTCTTTCAATTCCCTAACAAGTTTTTCTGCAGTTTTATCCAGCTTCTCAAGTGGAGCGCTGAGAGTTTCTGAAACCCGCCAAAGAAGCTCCTCATTCTTCTGCACATCTTTTAGGGCTTGGATTCCAACAGCATAAACAAGCCTTTCAACACCGTCTTGGATTCTCTCCGAATGGACGATTTTTATGAAGCCTATCTCGCCAGTGCTCCTAACATGGGTTCCAGCGCAAGCCTCAACCTCCCAATCTCCAACCTTCACAACGCGAATCTCCCTGCCTGGAACAGCTCCACCCTGGTAAAGCCTAAAACCGTATTGGCTTTCAGCCTCTGACCTTGGCAGCCACATGGTTTCAACTGGCATATTGTTGAAGACTGCCTCGTTGGCTAAAGCCTCTATTTTCTGCACTTCCTCCCTTGACAGCCTACGGTAATGGGATATGTCAAGCCTAGAACTTTCAACGCCTTTTTGTGTGCCGAACTGCCAAACATGCTGCCCCAAAACGCGTCGTGCAGCGCCGTTAACAATGTGGGTGGCTGTATGCGCCTTCATAAGGGCGTAACGCCTATCCCAATCAATAACGCCTTTAACAGTGGCGCCTTCCCTAGGGGCTTTCTTGCCGCCAATTTTGTGGACGATAACTTTGCCGACCTTCTGCACGTCTAGAACTTCAACCCTTCCGTCGTCAAAAAACAGCCAACCAGTGTCTGATGGTTGCCCACCGCCCTCTGGATAGAAACACGTACTATCAAGGACTATGTATTCGCCACCAACAACCTTCAAGACTTTAGCTTCAAACTCCCGCATGTACTGGTCCTTATAGTAAAGCACTTCAGTTTCGGGGAGACCAGCCACTTCATCTTCAAACAACTCTTCCGGTTTCGCCCCCTCCTCTGTAGGCTTCTGGGTTTGCATATGCCTCTCAGCAATCAAAGCGTAGAAGTTTTCCGGAACAGGCGCATCCAAGCTTTCACTTTCAGCTATCTCTTTAACGATTTCCGGTGGAACACCATGCGAATCATAAAGCTCCGTCATAGTTTCAACAGGAACGTGTCTGACGCCTTTAGCCCTAAGCTCTCCAGCAAGCCTCCTTACTAGGCGTTCACCCCTCATGATAGTTTCCTTATACTTCTCCTCCTCAACCGCAAGAATCTCCATTATCTCTTTACGCATCTCCCTAAGATGTGGGTAATCAGAAGACCAAAAGTCAATTTGTAGATCGAAAATGTCGTAAAGCCTATCCGGAATCCCCAGCATCCTTAATAGGCGGTAGATTCTGCGGAACAGAAGCCTAGCCAAATAGCCCTCCTGAATGTTTGATGGAACAACCCCCTCAGAAAGGATGAATGCCAAACATTTTGTGTGGTCCGTAACCGCAAAAGCATTCTCAACAGGAAGCAAAACATCATCCAGTTTTTCCGCGTCCACGCCGATGATTTCGGCTATTTTCCTCCTAGCCTCAAGTCTTCCAACATTCTTGTCTAGGCTTATTAGAGCCGAAAACTTCGCAACCTTTGCCAACAAATCATAATCAACTTTCACCTCAGCCATCTCGAAGACTTTGTCAAGCAAGTCGCCGTAAATGGCGTGGAAAGCACTCACGGAGCCTTGCGAAAGCCAAGCGTACCTATCCAACCCATAACCGGTGTCAACAGTTCGTATGGGCAGCCTAACAAATTGGTTACCAACAACCTTAAACTGCATAAAAACAAGGGTGGCAACCTCCAAACCACGGACAATGCATTCCAAGCATGGACCAGCATTTCCGCCTCCAGACCAAACCTCCTCCTTATAGGTTACCTCCTCTGGTTTTATGCCCAACTCCCGTATGAACTCGTCGTGGTAGCGAACAGTCTGGTCCTTCCAGTAAACCTCCTTATCCGGATAATTGAAGGCGTGATGCCCACCCATCTCAAAAATTGTAACATACTTGCCGAAGGTTGGACCAGTGTTGGCAATGTCCACAAGGCGGATACAAGGCTGAGCAACAACAAGCGGGTTCGCCGGAGGCGGAGCAATCCCCTCAGTCACGTATGGTTGGAAGTCAATTATGCTTGCATGCGTCAAATATAGGTCGTCCCGCCACCTAGCCACAACCGGATAGGGCTTTATCCGCATGTGCCCCCGCCTTTCAAAGAAGGATAGAAAGAATTCCCTCATCTCGCGCAGGTTGTAACTCTGCCTTGCCGGTGGGTTCCCAATAAAAGTGTAGTAGGCACACCCTTCAGATCTGGCTTCCCCACAAGTTTCTTGTTCAGGGTTTAAGGTCCAATAGTATGTGCCGCATTTTGGACAGAGTTTCCTAACATAGCCCTTTTCCTTAAAGAATGGGAGGGCATACTCCTCTGCTGGAAATCTCTCCAATTTAGACGCCTCAAACAACCATTTTACGGCTAAACGGGGTTTTCAATGGATTAACTGGAATCTCTCATTTAAACTATTTTGCTATCCAAGTTTTAAGCCTAAGAGGAAGCCTGCGATGAAGCTTCCGGTAAAAGGTATTAGGGCTATTATGTGGGCTAGCCATGCCAAAGCTGTACCAGCCCATCCAAACATATCGCTTATCCCTTTAAATAATGCATCATAATTTATGCTTATAATTCCCTCCACTCCGAGGATTAAGAGAACAATTACGAATATCCCAATTAAGAGCAGTATGAGCTTGCTCAATTTTTTAAGGGTAAATCCTAAAATGAAACCGCCTAAGCTACCGACGGCAAGTTGGAAGATTATTGAAGGGAAAACCTCGCTCATTTAATTGGTTCTCCAAGCTTTTCTGCTAACTGCTTAAATTTATCGCCTTATAAAACCTTTTAGCGTTTATCTAAGCGTTGGGAGGTGAAAGGCTGGACATCCTTGAAATATACGTGTTAAACTTGGCTTTAACCTTAGGCATGTTTGTTGTCTTGATTTTCAGAGCTTGGATTGAGCTGAAAAATTATAAGATGATGTGGAAAGAGTTGGAGTGGAGGCAAACCTATCAGGCTGTGGGACGCATACTCAAGGCTGAAAAGGAAATGTTCTCAAGAGTTGAGGGCGGAGAAGAGCTTTATAGGCTACTGTGCGAAATCTTCAAGGTTAGAGAAGGCTGAAGCTGGAAAACTGCTTCAAGGATAATGCCAACAATCAATCAATCCGCCAACAGGCGCACGGCGCTTTTCCATTCCATAGCGTATAAAAGGCTTTGTTAGATGCCTCTGGGAACGAGGCGAAGTGATATACAGTCCCTCCTGCACTTCACGCTTAACCTTAACGGCGACCTTTCCCAGACCAGCATAGCGCTTTCCGCATTTTTCGCATCTGAAACCTTTGCCTTTTCCCATAGATTTTAGCCTTTTACCGCATTGTGGGCAGGATGGATTTTGGTAGAAGATTTTTGGTGCAAGCCTCAGCAAGCGCAGTTTTTCAAGGTTTATTGTTAGTGGACGGTTTTTGGATGGCGGACGGACTCCACCGTAAACTTCCACAAAATCGCCAACTATGAGTTTGCTTGCCACTTTCCTCAAGGTGCCAGTGGGTTCATATGCAGCGCAGTCAATGCAAGCACTATCGCCTTTAATTTGGAAAATGACGTGTCTTCTCGGAATCATCTTTGGATTTGACGCCACTGTTCCTCTGGCTATGACTGGGTGGTATGGTTTTACTTCGCTTAGCGTTTTGACCCATTTTAGGTGGGCATCTGTACCGTGATTTGTGCGGAAGATTACCCAACGCTCCACCGGTTCGAGGGGCTTAACCATTTCAAAAGCCTTTTTTACAATTTCTGGGGTTTCACCCCTTATTCCGAAGAGGATTGGGTCTGGTCCACGGGGGGTTATGAGAACTCTTCCGGTTTCCGGGTCAACATTGTTGAATGTGTATGGAGCTGTGGCCCTGTTCATTTCCATTACGGATGCTGCGTCTATCCTTCTTTTCAAGCCATAGTTTTCCGGAATGCGATAGGCTATGACTTCAAAAGTGTAATCACCTTCAAGGTTTTCGCCTATGGCAGCCAAACCGCCGATTATTCCACGTCCACTTTTGAAGCCTATGGCTTCGGCTTTGAAACGCTTTAGGATTTTTAGGGCGGTTCGCATATTTACAACGCCCGTTATGGCGTTTCTCGCAAAGGCTTTAACCTCCCTTGGAATTTTCGCCCTCGGGAAGAAGACTATTCCGGGCTCCGTGCCTTTGTAGGCTAGGTCGGAGTTTTCTTCAACAGTTTCTATTACGGTTTCCTTGACCACGTCGATGAGGCTTTCTTCACATTTTATTCTTAGACAGAGCGCCCCGTTGCCTCTAGTTTTCCATGGAACATTTGGGTTTAGCCTAACAAGGTTTGGATAGTCCAAGAATTGGGCTCCAAATTTTTGCAGTTTCTCCACTAAAAGTGCCGCAATGTAGGTTGTACACCCTTTTCTTGGCGAGTCTGTATCGTCGAAGCCTATATGCATTTGTTGGAGAGCCATTCACGTGCCTACAAGCATTACCTCTCTGAAGACTTAAAAATGGTGTGCTTTGGCGCTGGCAAACACTTGCTTGTTGAAAATAAAAGGGAGGAGAATTAGGCTACTTTGCTGATTCTTCAACTATTATCATTGTTAGTGTTGACCTAACCTTGTCAAGCCTTCTAATACGCCAAGTGACAATCTCTTTAAGCTTGTCCATTGTCTCCGCACTGACCTTTGCAATTATGTCGTAGACGCCGTAGACAGAATGCGCCTCTTCGACACCTTCAATTTTTCTAAGATCTTTTAGGACGTCTGCTTCTGAGCCTATTTCCGTGTTGATTAGGACAAATGCCTTTGGCATTTAAACCTCCTCGTAATATTGTCTATCTCTAATCCATTAAAATATTTTGTCATCGGAATAGGGATGCTGCAAACATTTAAAATGGTGCTGGAAGGAATTTCATATTTATGTACTTACGGATAACCACCGTCTATTACATGGTTTCAGCTTTAGGCGAATTCTCTTTTGAAATTCCTTACTTGGCGTATTACCTCTTCCAAACCCTTGGGCTTGGCTACAGCTTTCTATACATGGCGGTTTTTGCATTAGTTTTTGGCTTGCTTGACTACCCAACTGGCGGTCTTGCAGACCGTTTTGGAAGAAAACGCGTTTATGCCCTAGGTTTAGTTTTCGTTGGAATCAATTATTTAATAGCGGCATTATACACTTTTCCCATAATTGTAATTTTAGCCGCCTTTTTGGCTGGTTTTGAGGCTGCACTTCTAAGCGGCTCCATCGAGGCTTGGATAACAGACGCGTTAGAGAAAAAGGGATAGATTAAAGATTTGGACAAGGTTTTTGGACGGGGAACATCCTTCAGCCTCGTGGCGGATGTTGCCGCAGGAATTGCTGGAAGCCTCATCACATTTATGGTTGGATCTTGGTGGACCATCCCCACAGCTGGAATTATCGCCTTAACAGCATTCGTATTTGCGATAATTTTCATGCCAGAAAACTGGGGCGCAGGTGAAAGGGAACCTTACACTAAACTGTTAAAAAGCGGAGCTAAATGGATTTTTGGAAAGAAGGCACTGTTGTTTTTGGGATTAGCCCAGACATTATTCATAGCTGGCGCATACTCTTATTGGGAGACATTAACACCGGTCTATAGCGAAAGGGGAATACCAGAAGCCCTCTTTGGCTTGATAGGCTCAGTCATGCACCTACCAGCAATAGCCACTGCCGCCTACGCACACCGCTTAACAAGAAAAATGGGATGCATGCAAGCCACAGCCATACTATCCTGGGCTTGGACTGGCTCATGCCTCCTAATCACATTTCTAGCTCAACCCAGCTTCACCATAGCATTAGTCATCGTTTTAGAGAGCCTCATTGCCACACGTCATCCAATAATCGAGTTTTGGCAGAATACGCTTACACCAAGCAGTGTGCGAGCGACTATTCTAAGCGGTTTAAGCACTTTGACGCATGTGGGGCAAAGCTTCGCCCTATTCGTATTATCCCCATTCGTGCAAGCATATGGAACAACTTGGGGACTGCTCTCAGCAGTAGCCCTAACCGCCATATCAAACATTATCCTATTTTTCACAAAGGAAAACTAGTTTGAATCAGAGCTGTTGAAAATTGAAAATATTCTTATCCTTAATGCGTGATATTAGCTGTTAGGTTCAAGGCATGAACGCTGAAAATGTTGTGGGTGAATGCGTTACCAGCCGCGAAATGCGAGCTGTGGAATTGAACGCCGAATATTTTGGGGTTTCACTGCTTCAACTCATGGAAAACGCTGGGCGGAACGTAGCCCAAGAAATTGCCAGAAGATTTACGCCAGACAAGAAAGTGGCGATTTTCTGCGGTTTAGGCGGCAATGGTGGAGACGGTTTTGTTGCTGCAAGGCATTTGTCCGCCATGGGTTTTAGGGTAACGGTTATCCTCGCTGGAAAAGCCAAGGAAATCTCCCACAAGGCGGCTTTGGAAAACTGGAAGGTTCTACAATTCCTAAGGGAAAGTGTCACCATCCATGAGGTTTATGACAGCGCCCTAACGCCAAACATAGAAGCAGACGTGGTTGTCGACGCACTGCTTGGAACAGGCACTAAAGGCAGATTGAAACAGCCAATACAACAACTCGTCGAGAAAATTAACCGGTTAAACGCCTTCAAAGTGGCTGTTGACGTGCCAACAGGAATAGACTCAGACACCGGAGAAGTTTTAGGAAACGCGGTGAAGACAAATTTAACGATAACCTTTTACAAGGCTAAGGTGGGCTTGGAGAAAGCCAAAGACTATGTTGGCGAACTGCTGGTCAAAGACATAGGCTTGCCAAAGGAGCTTGAAAATTATGCTGGACCAGGAGATGTCAGCCTCGTCTTGAAGCCACGCTCTCCAGAATCCCATAAGGGTGATTTTGGCAGACTCCTCGTGGTTGGCGGAAGCGAAACCTTCTCTGGCGCTCCGACACTTGTGGCGCTTGCAGCCCTAAGAACAGGCGTTGATTTGGCTTATGTGGCTGCGCCCCATAAAACTGCTCATGATATTTCAGCTATGTCGCCAGACTTGATAACAGTAAAACTTGATGGAGAACACTTAAACATGGGCAACATTCCAGCTCTAAAAACATTTGTGGAGAAGGCAGACGCCGTCGTTATCGGTCCAGGATTGGGGCTTCACACGGAAACAAAGGACGCTGTTAAAGCTTTGTTGGAGGTTGTTGAAGGCGCTGGCAAGCCACTGTTGTTGGATGCTGATGGCTTGAAGGCATTCGCAGAATTTAAAAGAAGGCTTAACGTGCCAGCAGTGCTTACCCCCCACGCTGGAGAATACGCCACGCTAACTGGAAAGGGACTGCCGGAAAACCTAAAAGAACAAGCCTTGGAAGTGCAGAAGATAGCTGCCGAGCTGGGCGCAGTTCTGCTTGTCAAGGGCGCTGTGGACATAATAGCTGATGAGAAACGTTTCAAGCTCAATTTTACGGGTAATCCCGGAATGACTGTTGGCGGAACCGGAGATGTACTTTCCGGAATTGTTGGCGCTTTCTTGGCGCAGGGTGCAGACCCTTTTGAGGCGGCTGTTGCCGGAGCCTTTGTTAACGGCGCCGCTGGAGACTTTGTCTTTGAGGAGAAGGGCTACCACATGGTTGCCTCGGATCTTCTAGAGTGGATTCCAAAGGTTTTGGACAACCCAATGAGCCACTTGAAGGTGCAAAAGTCGGGTGCAGCGAAAACCAATTAGAATAGTCGTTTACCATGCTGGGCAATGCGACCCCAAAAAGTGCACAGCCCTAAAACTTAAACGCCATGGACTGGTACAGCTTGTACGCCAAATAAAACATTTGCCAAGAAGAGCCGTTGTCCTAAACCCCTACTCGAAAAAGGCTTTCTCACCAGCAGACAGGGAACGCATAGCAAATTTTGGTTTGGCAGCCCTAGACTTCAGCTGGGGACACGCTGAAAAACCCTTACTGAAAAACGTAAGGGGCACATCGCGGTGTTTACCGTACCTAACAGCTGGAAACCCCGTCAACTTCGGCTGCCCCACAAAGCTTAGCACAGCTGAAGCCCTAGCAGCAGCCTTATACATAGCAGGATACCGCCAAGAAGCCCTTAGGCTTTTATCCATATTCAAGTGGGGACACACCTTCATAGAACTAAACAAGGAGATGCTTGAAAGCTACTCGAAGGTAAAAAGCAGCAAGGAAGTAGTGGAAATACAGAAACAGTGGATAAAAACAGTCTAAAGCGCCTTAGGTTGCTTCCATGGTTTCAGGGTTTTCCAAAAACTCTTTAATAGTGGCTAGGAATTTTGCTGCTGGTGCGCCGTCAACAACCCTATGGTCAAAAACTAGGGTTAGATAGCCAAACTTCCGAGGCTCCACACGTCCATCCTCCGTTATGTATGGTTCGGTTTCTATGCTTCCAACAGCCAGTATCGCCGGGTCTGGCGGATTAATTATTGGGGTGAAGTAATGTATTCCCAGCGCTCCAAGATTCGTCACAGTAAGGCTGTGGGCTGACTGCTCTTCAAGGGTTATTGCGCCCCGCAAGCCCCTCACCTGAAAGTCATTGATTTGCCGGGTTATATCTTGGATGGATAGCTTGTCTGCGCCTTTTATGACTGGGGCCATCAAGCCTTTAGGCGTGTCCACAGCCACAGCAATATTGACTTCCTCATGATAGACAAGTTCTCCGCCCTCCAATGTCACGTTTAAGTCTTTGTGCTTTTGGAGGGCTAGGGCAACAGCCTTAACAGCATAAGCCGTAAAAGAACCGCCAGTCTTCTCCCTATGCTTGACAAGCTTTTCTGCGGCAAATTTTGTTGTTAGGGCGACCGGCAAAGCCTCGTGGAAACCAGCACTAAGCCTCTGTGTAATGGCTTTTCTTATGCCAGCGAAGGGCACTCTGCGCTTAACAGCCTCAACCTCGGCCTTCACCTTAGTTTCTGGAATGGTGATGCCCCGTTCTCGGGCTGCCAGCAGAACATCCTCCTTTGTTATTCGCCCATCAGGACCAGTGCCCCTAATCTCGTGTAGGGGTATGCCAAGCTGGGCTGCCAGCTTCCTGGCTAGTGGGGAAGCCTTCACCTCAACAGCCACTGTTGGCGCTTTCTCCTCTTCGCTTTCGATTTGGCATATGGGCTGCCCAACCTTAACAACCTCGCCAGCCTTGCACAATATTTTCGCCATCCGCCCACTGTAGGGGGAGCACACCTCAAAAGTAGTTTTCTCGCCCTCAGCTATGGCTATAACCTCATCCACTTGAACCATGTCGCCTTCATGTTTTAGCCATTCGGCGATTATGCCCTCAGTCATTACTGGGTCTACTCTTGGAAAAACAACGAAGGGCATCAGCTCACCAGCCTCCTAGCCGCCTCGTATATCTTGTTGGCATTAACCAAATACTGGTTTTCCAGTGGTTGGGCAAAGGGTACTGGAAGGTCTGGCGAGTTCACTCGGACTGGTGGTGCGTCTAAATAGTCGAAGGCTTCCTCCACAACGCGGCTTATTATTTCGGATGAAATCCCACCAGTCTTTGTACTGTCATCTGCAACCAGAAGCCTATTCGTCTTCTTAATCGAATTCACCAATGTTTTCACATCCATGGGGTTGAGGGTCATTAAATCCACAACCTCGGCGTCTATGCCTTCGGCTGAAAGCCTATCCGCAGCGGCTAAAGCCTCCCTAACAGTTCTGGAGAAAGCCACAATCGTCAAGTCTGAACCCTCCCTCTTGACATCAGCCCGTCCAATCGGAACAAGGTGTTCGCCTTCCGGCAATGGACCCTTCCAACTGTAAAGCACGCCTGACTCCACAAACAGCACTGGGTCGTCGCCTCTTATGGCAGATTTTAACAAGCCCTTAGCGTCTTTCGGGGTTCCGGGAAGCACCACTTTCAATCCTGGAACGTTTAGGAACCATGAAGCCAAGAACTGGCTGTGCTGACAACCATGAACTCTTCCAAGACTGTACTGGGTTCTAACAACCATTGGTAGGCTGACTTGCCCACCGCTCATAAACCTTATTTTTGCTGCGTGGGTAACCAGCTGGTCCATGGCTATGGTTATGAAATCCATATACATTATTTCCGCAACTGGTCTTAACCCGGCGAGGGCGGCTCCTATGGCTGCGCCGACTATGGCGGCTTCTGATATGGGCGTGTCCCTAACCCTTTCCGGTCCAAATTTTTCCAACAACCCCTTTGTGACTTTGTAGACTCCGCCGAAGACGCCTACATCTTCGCCAAAGAGCATTACACGGTCGTCCCGTTCCATTTCTTCTCGCAGTGCCTCGTTTAGGGCTTCGGCGTAGCTTATCTCCCTAACCATAAAACGGCACCTCTTCTGTGTAGACGAGTTTCCAAAGCTCGCCGAAATCAAGGTTGGGCGCAGCCTTCGCCTTCTCCACACAGACATCCAAAGCCTTTTCTATTTCGGCGTTTAAGGCTTCAAACTCTTCCTTTGATATCATTCCAAGCCTTATGAGATTGTTGGCAAACCTTTCTATCGGGTCCTTTTTCATCCACTCTTGAACCTCCTCTTTGGGACGGTATTCCGCCTTATCGTAGACGCCATGACCCTTCTTTCGGTATGTTCTGCATTCTATAAAGGCTGGACCATTACAGCTTCGAATATGGTTTATGGCGGCTTTTCCACTTGTGTAGACGGCTACAACGTCATTTCCATCAGCCAAATAGGATTTTATTCCATACGCAGAAGCGCGTGCAGCTATGCTTTCACCAGCAAAAGACTCCTTATGTGGAACTGAAAAGGCGTAAAAGTTGTTTTCACAAACGAACAAGACTGGAAGTTTCCAAACAGCCGCCAAGTTTAGGGCTTCGTGGAATGCGCCGGTGTTCACGGCGCCGTCGCCGAAGAAAACAGCCACGACTCTGCTGCTTTTTCTATATTGCAGTGCCAGTCCTACACCTACGGCTATTGGTATGCCTCCGCCAACAATAGCCGAAGCAAGCAATATGTTATGTTCCACGCTCATGGCTGAGTGCATAGAGCCGCCCAAACCCTTGCAAGTGCCAGTTTTTCTGCCAAACAACTCAGCCATCAAAGCCTCCAATGGAACGTTGCGAGCTATGGCGTGACCATGACCCCTATAAGTGGAGATTATGAAGTCTTCCCTGCCCAAAGCCTTGATGACGCCGGCGGCAACAGCCTCCTGTCCCAGATAAAGATGGCATGGACCAATAAGCTGTCCCTCAAAAAACAGCTTTTCAACTCGTTCTTCGAATTTTCGCATTTCACACATTTTCCTTAAAAGCCAAAGGAAATCTTCACGGGTTAAGCCCAGCGACTCGTATTTTTCTGTTGGGATTTCGCTGATGGATTCAACGCTCATGATGGCGTCCACCCTTTTCCAGAGTTTAGAAGGGTTTAGCATTTATAAAGGTTGGACACTAAAATCGGCATTCAAGGATGAAATGGTGAAAAGCACATGTTTGAAAGGGAGCTTCTCATGATTCCGGGTCCAACGAATGTTGCTCCTTCGGTTTTGCGTGCCATGTGCAAGCCACCCTTGTCGCATACAAGCCAAGAATTTGCAGGCATATTCAAGGAAGCCCTAAACAGCTTGAAACGGGTTTTCATGACGGAAAGTGATGTTTTTGTGGTTGCTGGTTCTGGAACTTTAGCCCTAGAAATGGCGGTAGCCAACATTGTGGAGCCAGGCGACAAAGTGCTGAATGCTGTTTCAGGGTTTTTTGGGCAGTATTTTGTTGAAATATGCAAGGTTTACGGTGCGGTTCCCCGTGTCTTGGAAGTGCCGTATGGCAAGGCTGTAAAGCCAGAGCAAGTCAAGAAGGTGTTGGAGGAGGATGATTTTAAGGCTGTTACTGTTACTCATGTGGAAACTTCAACTGGAGTGGCAAACCCAATTAGGGAGATAGGCAAAATAGTGCGGAAATACAGCGAAGCCTTCTACATAGTTGACACTGTCTGCTCGCTTGGCGGGATGGAAGTCCGCGTAGACGACTGGGGCATAGACGTTTGTGTTTCCGGCTCGCAGAAATGTATCGGTGTTCCGCCAGGCTTGGCTTTGGTTGCTGTTAGCCCAAAAACCTTGGAATATTTGGAAAGGCGGAAAACACTAGTAGGCTCGTGGTATGGCAGCTTCAAGAACTGGCTTCCAGTTATGCGAGACCCAAAAAAGTATTTTGCAACCTCGCCAGTGAACATGATTTACGCTTTGCACGAAGCCTTGAAACTTGTGAATGGTGAGGGATTAGAAAATCGTTTTAGGAGACATCATGTTTTGGCTGAGGCTTTTAGAGCCGCTATGAACGCATTAAACCTTAAAATCGTGGCTGAAAAGGGGTACGAGGCGGACACTGTTACAGCCATCTACTATCCGGAAGGCATAGACGACAACAAGTTTAGAAGCGAAGTGAAGAATCGTGGGATAGTTGTTGCCCCAACCCTTGGACCTTTAAAGGGGAAGGGCTTCCGGGTTGGACACATGGGAAACGTGAACCAAAATGACATAGCAGCCACGATATCAGCAATAGAAACAACGCTGAAACGCCTCGGATACAATGCTAGTCTTGGAAGCGGAACGAAAGCTGCAGAAGAGAAAATCCTTTCAGTCTAAGCGGCTAAAACCATGGAGCCTATAATGGATTTTTACCTTTTCTTGGCTTCCGTGGTTTTCATATCCCTCTCAGGAGTTATGATGCCGGGACCAGTATTCGCCGTAACAATTGCAAAGGGTTATAGGAGCAAAATTGCTGGCGTCTTAATAGCCTTGGGACATGGTGCTGTGGAGTTTCCGCTAATCTTTCTCCTATATTTTGGGCTTTCATGGTTTTTCGCTTCCACCCTTGTGCAGAAGGTTATAGGGGTTGTTGGCGGAGCGGTAATGATTTACATGGGCTTCCAAACCTTTAAAACAAGGACGGAAGCCACTGCAAAGACAAACCATGCTGGGCATGCCTCCTTCATTGCTGGTTTGGTTGCAACCGGTGCAAATCCATACTTTTTCTTTTGGTGGGCAACTGTTGGCGTAGCCCTCATTCTGCAAGCTTCCACATTTGGCGCGTTGGGGTTGTTGGCTTTCGCCATTGTGCATTGGCTATGCGACCTAGCATGGGACGCCTTTGTTTCTGTAACAGTTTTCAAGTCGAGGCGCTTCTGGAATGAGAAAGTTTTTACAGTTGTTTTCCTTTTCTGTTTCGCTGTTCTAGTGGTTTTCGGCTTATGGTTCATTGTTTCGGCTTTATTGCGGTAAGCTACCCACCTTCCTAAGCCTATAACGCTCATAAATCAGTTCGACACGGTCTCCCTCAACAATGAATTCAACTGGAAGCTTTCCGCCAGCTTGTACCGCGTAAAACCTTTTCACGTTGCCCTCGATGTCTTCTGGGATTAATGGTATTATCATGTCTGTGTATTTGTCGCAGATTTCTATTTGAAGAAGCCCGCCCTTAGGCACGACTCTAGCGTCCATAGTCCCCTTATAAGTCTCGTATAATCCGCTTAGCAGTTCGTAGGCTTTCTCATATTTGATGAAGGGAAGCTCATATGGGTTCTTGTCCAGTAATAGGGCAAGCGCATACATACCCATCTGAGACAGCGGATAGCCGCTTCCATTTGCCAGCAAGGCCACTCCAACCTTTTTTTCTGGTATATAGCCCATGTACGCCGTGTAAACAAGCACAGAACCGCCGTGCCCCACAAGCTTGTGGCCGAAGAAGTTGGGGATTATGCTTAATCCATAGCCGTAAGACTCTCCACCAAAAACTTGAAGGGGCACTTTAACCCGTGGCTTTTCCATTTCCTCAATGGATTTAGAGGCGGCTAGCGTGTTTCCGTCGTATTCGCCGCGATTAAGATACATGATAATGTAGTGTGCCAAATCAATGACGTTGCTTATCAGTCCGCCATCCGCATAAATCCCATAGGGAAATACTGACTTTTTGGGTTCTCCGTCTCGGGTGATAATGTATGGCGTTGCAACGTTAGCGTCCGCCTCAACGTCCTCTCTGCGGAAGAAGCTTCTATCCATCCCCAATGGTTTGAGTATGTTCTCTTTAACGTACTTGTCATAGCTTAAGCCCGAAACCTTCTCGATAATGTAGCCCAAAATAACGTAGCCCTCATTTAGGTAAAAACACCTCCCACCGGGCTTTGCCAAAACCCACTGGCTTGCATCCCTCATAAAGGCGAAAAGGTCTTCAGCGCTTGCAATGGGCACCCATTTACCACCAGCACCAGTCACATGTCGGATTAGGCCTTCAGCATAGGCTAGTGCCGGTATGCCAGAAGCATGACAAAGCAGATGCCATATCCTCACGGGCTCTCCGCCCTTAGGCTCCAACTTGATTTGAGGAATATGCTTCCTAACAGGGTTGTCAAGACTTAATTTTCCCTTCTCCACGAGCTGCATTATGGACAAAGCCGTGAAAGACTTTGTAACCGAGCCAATGCCATACAAGGTTTCTGGTGTAGCCCTCAAACCGTACTCCAAGTCCCTGAAGCAGAAGCCTCTGCTGTAGGCTAGCTTGCCCTTCTCAACTATCGCGAGGCTTAATCCTGGAAGGTGGGTTTTCGATATCTTTTCGAAAATGAAGCTTTCCAATTGTTCATAATCCATTTTGGTGCACCTCTTTTGCCATTCTAGTATGCCAATGTCGCCTTGATAAGCTTAAACATTTAAAAGCGCAAGCAAGCCATCACAAATTATTGAGGGATGGCTGTGTCGGAGAAAATCGAATATCATGTTGGAAAGGCAAAAATACGCCTGGTTCAAGGGGACATAACTGAAATGGAAACAGACGCCATAGTGAACGCTGCAAACCCATCCCTAATGGGAGGCGGCGGGGTTGACGGAGCCATCCACAGAAAGGGCGGACCCAAAATCCTTGAGGAATGCAAGCGCATAAGGGCGACCGAGTGGCCCAACGGCCTTCCAACAGGGAAAGCCGTGATAACAACAGGCGGAAACTTAAAGGCTAAGTATGTTATCCACACGGTTGGGCCGATTTGGCAGGGAGGAAAAAGCGGAGAACCGGAGCTTTTGGCTGAAGCCTACCGCAACTCGTTGGCGCTTGCAGTCTCAAAGGGTTTAAAAACTATAGCCTTCCCCTCAATAAGTACCGGTGCCTATGGATACCCCATTGAAGAAGCATGTAAAGTTGCCCTAAAAACGGCTAAGGAGTTCTTGGAGAAGGAGGACAAGCTGGAAGAGGTTGTGCTTGTCCTATATAGCAGGCATGATTTTGAGGTTTACAAGGAGGCGGCGAAACAAATTCTACAATAGCTCAGCGTGTCACAGCGTTAATGCGCGCGCAATCATTTTTGCGCCCCTTTTCAACAAAATTTTGAACCCTTTTAGCGGAAATTTTGGTCAAAAATCAGGCGTTACCGACCTACTCCCGGCTTTTTAGCTTATGAAGATGCCCGTAACCGTGCCGGTCAGCCGGGCATTACAGCCCCTTGAACATCACGATTTTCTTGAGCATTTCTTCAAGGATGACGATGCGTTTTTTCCCCAACTGTTCACCTCCTTGAACATGGCGGTTTTCTCAGCTTTGAAGAAGCTGTCTTCAGAGCCTTGTAGAAGCCTGTTTTCAAGGCTTTGAACAAGCTCGTCTTTCCAGCTCTTCTGCATCTACCCCCTCCCCCTAGGCTTTTTGGCTTATGAAAATGCCTGTGACTGTGCCGATCAGCTTAGTTATCGCGCGCTAGGCTGTTGCTAAATTGGTTTTTAATAGTTTTTATTTTCCTTTTAGGGTTTGAGGGGAGTTTTGGGTTTTGCATCTCCGCTTAGTTTTCTTGCAGTAGCCACCCTTCTCAAATCTGCATAGATGTTTCAATATTGGAAATGTCAAGCTGACGATGGTGGTCTGTGGTTCTGTTATGGTTAAAGTCACTTTATGCCTCATCTCCGGAGCTATGGAGACTGGTCTCCCACGCCTTTGCGCGCGCGTCATGGAGAACGCTCATTCAAGTCTGAGATGTTGGATAATATACCGCTACTTGATGGATAACATGGACTTCCGCTTCGAACACTTCAACCTCGACGTTCATAAGGGCATTGTGAGGGTTACGGACAAGAGGAGGATGATAGCCGACGTCTACTTCAGGCGGAGGGGCGAAACCCCAACAGCATGGTGCGAGCTAGACAAATCAACAGAATGCGAACACATAAAATACGCCCTAAAAATACCAGAAATCATAGAAGCCCTAAACAAAAACGGATACATAGTCAAAGATGGAAAAATCTTATGAACCACATGTTAGTGGTTAGCAGGATTGGGAAACAATGAGAGTTATAGCCCAGAACAGTATCTGTGGTATTCAGCTTCATATTCCACTTTTACCTTTGCATTTTACACACCTATCGGCGTCGGGTATCGGGTACTGCCTAACCGACGAAGGTTTGACACGCATCCGCTTGCAAATAATCCTTGAACGCATCCTAAAACTGGTATCTCCGCGAAGAATGTTAAGCGTAATTTTGTTTCCTTCATCTCCTTTTAGGTAACAAAACATAAAATCAATATTTTTTGTTCATAAGTTTTAAGTCTCCGAATTCTTTTTTACCTAAAAGGAGATGCCTTTGAGCGAAGGCCTTTCGCAAGGTTCAGATCCATCTTTCGAAGAACTCTTCACTTCAGCGGTTGATAGGGCTATGCTTCTTTTGGGAGAAACTGGCAGACAAGCAACATATTACTACATAGAAAAAACCCTCGGGGTAAAGAGTAACATGTGGCATAAGAATCCCGAAGGATTTGCCGACGCCCTTGAAAAAATCTTCGGTGCAGGAGCCCAGCTACTGCTAAAAGCCATCGCGAGGGAACTCTACTCCAGCATAGGCCTAAAGTACAAAGAACCAAAAAGGTTCCAGTTCACGCATCTCCTCCGCAGAGCTGAACGCCATGTTTCCGCGTGGGGGGGGGAGTTCAATTGAAAAGGCGGGAAAAGGCGCAGGGAAACGTAAAAGAAAAGCGCAGAGTTTCCGAAGCAGCGGAGATGATGAAGAGAGCGATAACCGTGGGAGATGTTGTCAAAGGCAAAGCGGACCTAACCGAAGTTCGCTTCAGAATAGTTGTAGCCATGCTTCAAACAGACAAGCACTTGGTGAAACTTGTTAAGGCGTATATAAAAAACTTGAATTAAAAAATATAAAAACTTGACAAGCAAAAGGTTTGCTAAAACATATTCCCTATAAGTTAATTTTTGGAGTGTTTATGAGTGGGCGTTTATTAATGTTTGCGGGGCCACTTCCATAACGTTTTGCAAGCTATTCTCTATGAGCTCGTTTATTATTTGCCCTAGTTTTGCCCGTTTTCTCAGAGGCTTTTCTAAGTTTTTGGTAGTTGGCTTCTCGAATGTATGTTGAGATGCTTGGCATGTTTTCAACAGTATAGCCCTACAAGCAAGTGTAGTTGGCGAACCTTAATATTTCAGTGGGGTTACATTGGTTTAGGGGGTGTAAGCTTTGGATTTGGAGGAAGAGCTGCTTAGCCGTATTGTTGTGAATCCTAAGGTTATGGCTGGAAAACCTGTAATAAAAGGTACAAGGATCCCTGTTGAGCTGATATTAAAGCTGCTGGCTCAGGGGCTCTCCTATGATGAAGTTTTAAAGGATTACCCCCACCTTACAGTTGAGGATGTTAAGGCAGCGCTGCTCTACGCGGCCAAAGTGATGGGTAGGGAGGAAGTCTACCCAATAATAACGGAATGATGAGTTGCCTTGCTGAAATTTCTTGTAGACGAAAGTTTAGGCATAAGGGTTTCTGAAAGGCTGAAGCGTATGGGCTTCGACTCCATCTCAGTTATAGAAACAATGCCTAATACTCATGAGACTGAAAAGAAAAACGGTTGACGCTAAGTTAAAAACAATTGAAAACATCATTAATAAGCATCAAAACCTAATTTACGGCAACATAATAGTAGCGACAGAAAAGAAGGTGAGAATTAGACCACTCTAAGGTTCAACTGCGGGTCAGCTATGAACTTTTTGTGTTATTAGGCTTATACTTCCAGTTTTCGCTTGGACGGTGCTTCTATTGAATGTAGATTCGGTAAGGGTTATTAGAGAGTTTATGAAGGTTTAG
>CAZNKF010000018.1:0-24541 GCA_964573785.1 uncultured Candidatus Bathyarchaeia archaeon | reverse complement strand
CTTCATCAGCGCTTGTTTGCCCTTTCCACGTGCAGGACGGCCGTTTCACCGTTTCCACCCAGCATTCTCGACAACTTAGCATGCCTCATTGACACTTGTCCGGGTGGACGTTTCGTTTCTGCTCCGTTGCCAAGGCTCTCGCCTTACGCCCTTGCGGGCGTCGCACTTCTACACGTGGGCGGAGTTTCCTCAAGCCTCCTATGGAGGCTCGAAGGCCACACGTCAACTCGCCAGCCCTAAGATTCCATGCATTAAGCTTTGCAATAAAAGTTTTGGAAGATTTATTTCGCTGCAACGTGTTTATGTTCGTAATGAGGATTGATTGCTGTTGAATAAGCTTGTTATTGTAATTACGGGTACACCTTGTGTCGGGAAAACATCTGTGGCGCGATTGCTTGCCTCAAAGCTGAATGCGGTTTATGTGAACTTAACGGAATTGGCGGTTAAAAATAAACTTATCATAGGCGAGGATGAGAAGAGAAGCGGCTCACTAATAGTCGATGAAAGCGGCTTAAAAAAGGCTGCAAATAAGCTCATCTACGAAACTGGCGAACAAAGTGTCGTCATAGATGGGCATTACGCTGCAAACGTGGTTCCGAAAAGACTCGTAACACATGCTTTTGTTTTGCGACGCGATCCAGTAGAGTTGCGGAGTTTCATGGAAAAGGCTGGCTTTTCCGGCAACAAATTATGGGAGAATTTGGCTTCTGAAATTTTAGACGTCTGTCTAGTTGATGCATTAAATGCCTATGGAAAGGAGAAGGTTTGCGAAATTGATGTCACCGGCAAAAGCGTTGAGGACGCCATTGAAGATATCCTAGCGATTTTGGACGGTTCTAAGAAGTGTCGCGTAGGAGTGGTTGATTGGCTTGGCAAATTAGATAGTGATGGGCTATTGAATGAATATTTAAAGGTCTGAGAAGACGTCTGCCTTTATCCTATGCTTTTAGGCTTTGTAAAATTTGTCTCGTTGTTAAGATCATTATCTTTCTTCTGTTTGCATAGGCCTTCGCGTGGTCGCTGAATTTTTCTCCGACTATAACAGGGTTGGGCAGTCCCACCTCTTCTGAGGCTTTGTCGAGATTTATTATGACGTTTATGCCTATTGTTCTCTTCCAGTCTTTTATCCAAACGCCTTGTGTTAGGCGGCCTTTTTGGATTATTAGGTCGAAGTTTCGAGGTATTCCCCTATAGCCTTCGAGGCTGACGTTCTCCTCCACTTTATAGCCTTTCTTTCTAAAGTATTGTATTACCGACTGCCTCAAATCAGACGATTTTTGTGACCTTGCGTCTTCGGTGCTCATTGAAATCCTCTTGCATTAAGCGTTATTTAGCAGTTTGGTGAAAAGGTTTTCGGAACGGGGAGGCTGTTGACAAACTACATAATTGTCATGTGCGGCGAATGCGGAGGCTATGTGCTGGCTAAAAGCTGTCAAAAATCAAGAACTTGCCCTTACTGTGGTTCAAAGATTCTTCTGGAAAAAGCTAGAAAAATTGCATATGCAAAGAAAGCTGATGAAGCATCAACAATACTGCGCAGATTAAAGGAAAAAGCCGCAAAACACGGAAAAGCTAAGCTTTAAAAGCTATTTTAAGGAAAGCCATCAATCCTATTCCAAGAAGGATTACGACGAGCTGAACAATTGACTCGCCAGCATACGGTTTTTTATGTAGTTCAGGCATCAAGTCAGTAGCAGCTATATAGATGAAACCGCCAGCTGCAAAAGGAACAAGCAGTGCCTCAATGCTTCTTAGGTAAGCTAGAAAGTATGTTGCCAAAGCTCCTAAAATGGCTGTCACAGCTGAAATGAAATTATAGATTAACGCTTTTTTCCTGCTTAATCCTCCATAGACCAGCACACCAAAGTCGCCTATTTCCTGAGGAACCTCATGGAAAATCACAGCTAAAGTTGTGGCAAAACCTAGTTCAAGACTGAACATAAAAGTCGCGGCTATGACCATCCCGTCAATAAAGTTGTGGATTCCATCTCCGACAAGGTTTAGGTACACGAAGGTGTGAGTTGGACATTCCTTTTCGTGGCAGTGGCGCCAATAAAGAAATTTTTCTAGTGCAAAAAACGAGACTATTCCAACTATTACATACCAGAGGACGATTGTTGCGTCATTTTCGGACGTTAAGGATTCCGGGAGTAAATGCAAGAATGCGCCGCCTAAAAGGGTGCCAGAGGCGAAACCTACCAAAATCATTGTTAAGCGTTTTAGTTTATCCTCTTTCAACCCGATGAAGAGTACTCCTATGAAGGCTATGAGGCTTACAGATGTTACGGAAGCCAAAATTGCGATTAAGCTGTTCATCAACCTTCAATGGTTAAAGTCCTAAGCTTATTAGAGTATCGGTTCATTCCCTTAATTTTTGGAGCATTTCACATGCCTTACATAATATTTGCGTTGTTGGCTCCCCGCAATTGTTGCATTCTCTCAAAGTTTCTGCTTTTTCAGCTTTTTCTATGGCAGGTCTAATTTTCTCCGCTGCCTTGAAAATTGTGTATTTTATGCCAGCGTGTTTTTCCTCCATCCTATTTAGGAAAACTCGCACATCATTTCTTAGGGCTTCTGGAGCGTAGGGACATAGAGTGCTTTGGAACTTTATCTTCTTGATGTAAGCGTATAGTGCTGTTTCTTTTTCTGGAATTTCGCAGAAGGGTTTTACCCGTCTTACAAGCTTTGGATGTTTCTCGTTTGTTACTGGTTTTTCCCGCGCTATCCTGTAGGGGTCGCCGTGAATCATGTTGAGCAAAATTGTTTGGACTTCATCGTCTAATGTGTGAGCCGTTGCAAGTTTGTCCGCATCAACCTTTCTCGCAATCACGTTTAGCGCTTTTCTCCTCAGAACGCCACAGTAAGCGCATGCGGTTAGCCCCACTTCACCAGCGTCTCTTAACTTTCCAGCAATCTCGTCGAGGGTAAAGTCATAAAGTTCTTTAAAGGAGATTATGTGATGTTCTACGCCGAGTTTTCTGCAGTTTTCCTCGGCAATTTTTAGAGCTTCATCTCTGTATCCGGCGATTCCCTCATCTACAGAAACCGCGACAAGCGAAGCTTTCGGATAGCTGCGCTCTATTTTGGATAAAATGTGCAAGAGGCTTACACTGTCTTTTCCACCAGAAACAGCTACGGCGATTCTATCCTCAAACTCAAACATGCCGTACTTGGCTATGGTAGCTCTAACCTTATTTTCAATCGACTTAACAAAGCAGCCTTTGCATAGCCTCTCACCAGAGTATGGTCTAAAGAAAAATATTTCCTTTCGCTTGCAAATGCTGCAGAGCGCTTTGCCTCTATCATCTCCCACTTTAATCAGTCTTCCAAACACTGCAGATTGGCTAAAGAAATACTTTCAAGGCAAAATTTAACGCTTCTTAAATATAGAAGAGTTTTCAAGGCTGAATACTATAATAGTTGAACGCTATGGCTAAAAAACCCTTAAGGCTTCCAGAGGTTCTAGAAGTCATTTACAGCGCTGAACATTGGGCACTGTTTAAAAGGTTGAGGGCGAAGGCTTTGCAGTTGATGGAGGCGCTTGCAAATTTTAACATAGAAGCCATAACTCATGGCAGCATCGCAAGAGGAGATGTGACGGAAAAAAGCGATGTTGACGTTTTCATACCGCACCCACCCTCGTCTTTTCTCATCGAAACAGCTCTTGAACAGGCTGGCATACCATGGAATAGGCGGCTTATTGTGCAGGCAACACCCGCATACGCGATGAAAGGCTACATAGAAATCGACGAAAGAACCAGCATCTCATTCCCATTGATGAACATGCGAAAATTTGAAAGAGAATTTTACAGGTTCGGCGGCGAGGTAACTTTTGAAGAGTTGAAAGCCGGTGTACGTGTCGCTGGCGTGGATAAACGCCTAATGCTTATTGAGCCCACCGAAAAAGGGCATAGGGAAAGCGGGATAGTTGGGCGAGAGGAGCATGTCGCAAAAATTTTGAAGATTTCTGTGGAAACGGTCCTAGATAGGGTTCACGCTCTTTTAAGAAGGGATGAAATTGGCAGAACAGGGGTTTTCATTGAAAGGGAATTGACTGAAGGCGAGACTTTTGAGTTGGCGTTAAAGAAATTGGCGGAAGAGAACCCAGCCGTTCGAAGGAGGCTGAAAACTATTTAGGCTGACTATGTGGGGAGGGCAAACCTCAATAGGGCGGCAATTCCGCCTAAAGCGACAAGTTTTGCTCCAGCCTCCTGTTCCGTGCTCACGACCATGACTTTTCCGCCCTTCCACTCCACGTCCTTCATTAATTGTTCCAAAAGTAAGCGTTCTTCATCCTCTGCACCGCGAAGCACCGTGTCAGCCAAAACAAGCCTCTCAACAGCCCCGTATTCCGAGGCTTTGCGCACTTCATCCAAGCCATAAACCACTGTGCGTTCGCCTTTTCCGAGCCTTTTTAGGATTTCCTCAACAACCTCTGTTTCCTCAACAACCCTCAAGTGCTTCATGGTCTTTGTAAGAACCCCAGAGCGTATAGCCTCATAAATACCGGCAACACCACTGTTGTTCACACTCTTGACATCGACAACGGATTTGGCTATTTCTGGAGCCTCCTTCTCCAAAAACTTTACAAAATCATTTTTTATGAAGCCGACGCCAATTATCGCGATTGGGTTACGGGCTTCGCCCCATATTTGACGCAAGTTGCTTAGTACATCTTGGAAAAACTCTTTGACAGCCATGCTTCTCCTTTCTGCTTCAAATTTTCCAGGAAGTCTTGTTCGCTCCTCCACCTTCACTTCAACGCCGTACTGGGTTGTTGTGGCTATTGCAAAGCCTTCATCATCTACCGCCACTATAATTACTGGTTTTTCAGAAGCTTTTCTAGCCATTTCCAGTCTTTCAAGCTGATGGTTTGCCCACTCCTCCTTCACAATTGTTACTGGCGAGTTTAATGCGATGTTCAGCGTGTGATGTGCACCTATTGGAATTATTTCTGGCGCGTGACAGATTGTTCCATGAACCCTAAGCCTTCCGAAGAGCCTGTCCCAAGCAACTTTCTCCACTTTAACGCCCATAAAAACTGAAACCCTTTCGCCCCGCTTCCCCCTAGAATATTTCTCGTCTTGTTTTATATCCCGCGATGTGTAGGCGTAAACCTCGTCGCCTTTATAAATAATGTTGTAGAGATGCCACAAATCATCAAATGTTTCTGGAACAACCTTCACAAAGCCCTTTTTAAGGTTCACCTCCAGAATCTTCAACAGCGCTTTCCTCTTTGCTAATAGTCTCTGGCATTAATATTTGCGGCTGTGGGGTCTCACAAGCTCTTCTAATATGCTTAGCATGTCTGGAACCTTTGTCACAATGTCCGTGAAAGTGATAATACCCACAAGTTCATCATTGTTTCTAGTGACGAGAAGACGCTTAATACCCTTCTTCGCCATTAACCTAGCAGCCTCATTTATGCTGGCATTCTCATCAATCGTTATCACCGGGCTTGTCATAATCTGCCTAGCCGTCAAAGTCTCCGGAGCCAAACAAGGCTCAACAATCCTCCTCAAAATATCCCGTTCAGTAATTATCCCAACTGGTCTTTCACCCTGAACCACCACAACAGAACCTATATCAAACTTGTTCATGGTGGCGACAACCTCTTTAACGCTGGAATCCGGACGAACGACACGAACATTCTTTGACATAACATCCCTAACAAGAACAATTCCAGCCAACAGACAACCTCCAACAAAACTAAAAAGATGCCAACAAGGTATTAAACTATTCTGAAACAAAATCTTTAATAGACGTCTCGTAACGTCTACATCTTGGGCCGGTAGATCAGCCTGGAATGATCGCAGCGTTGGCATCGCTGAGGTCGCGGGTTCGAATCCCGCCCGGTCCACCATAAATTTTATATATTGTTGTATGGATGGATTATCCATCCAAGAGAAAGGAGAGGTAACTTTGAAAGAAAAAACCTCAATAATGGTATTGATTGTGGCGTTTTGCCTCTGCCTAGTCCTTATACAGCCGCAAGTCAAAACGTGCACTGCGGAGGGATCCGCTTTCAAACTTGTGGACATGCTGCTGGATTATGGAAATGGAACACGCAAGTGGACTTCGTGCATACTGCAGGCGGGCAATGACACGGTGTATAACGCGACACAGCTTGTTGCCACATCCCTTAACGTCTCATGGTGTGATGGGGCGGCTTTTATTGACGCGATAGACAATGTTTGGAACAGCTACCCCTACTATTGGATGTGGTGGATCTGGAACAGTTCCGCTGGACGCTGGGAACTTGGGCCCGTTGCGTGCAACCAATATGCCCTTGAAGACTGTGACATGGTAGCGTGGTATTATGAGGACTGCACCACTTGGCCGCCTAGTCCCCCGCCAAACCCTCCGGCGAAGAGGGTTGACGTTTTGCTGGATTATGGGAACGGAACCAGGGTTTCCTACGAAGACGTTGAGGTTTTGGGTTTTGCATCTGTCCTTAAAGCTACAAAGATGGTTGCGGCTGTTGAAATTTCATTATGGGGTACGGATGCCTTTGTAGAAGCTATAGACAATATTTGGAACGATCACGTCAACTACGTTTTCTTCTGGATTTACTGGTATTGGAACCAGTCAACTAAATGTTGGGAAATGGGGCAGGTAGCCGCCAACAAGCATGTTCTCGCAAACGGCGACACAATAGCATGGTTATATGAGGACTGCACTGTTTGGCCGCCAGCCTCTCCACCCGTGACGAAGGTTGACATCTTGTTAGATTATGGGAACACTACTAGGGTGTGGTATGAAAACGTGGAATTGCCGGGAACACCATCCGTTTTGAAGGCTACGAAGGCTGTTGCCTCCGTGGAATATACATTATGGGGTACTGATGTTTTCGTTGACGCTATAAACGGCGTTTGGAACGATTATGTCTCATACTACTTCTGGATATGGTGGTATTGGAACCACACGGCAAAAGGTTGGGAGTGTGGACCCGTTGCATGCAACAAATACATGCTTGCCGACGGCGACGTTATCGCATGGTACTACGAAAACTGCACGGTTTGGCCCGTGGAACCTCCGCCTTTAACACCGCATCCAACCGCCAGCTTCACATGGACACCCTCCATCCCAAAGGTTGGCCAAACAGTAACCTTTGATGCTTCGGCTTCGGTGCCCAATGGAGGTACAATAATAGATTATGCTTGGAATTTTGGAGATGGAAGCATTTCTCATGGCCAAATCGTCGTTCACGCCTATAGTAGTCCAGGCACATACACTATAACCCTCAACGTCACGGACAGCAACGGTTTATGGGATGTTGAACAAAAACAGATAACAGTGGTTCAGCCCCACGGTCCAAAAGCAGATTTTAAGGTTGTTCCTGAAACTGCGAGGGTGGGAGAAAGCATAAAGTTTGACGCCTCAACCTCGCTTCCAGGATGGAATGGAACTCATACCATGCCAATAACAGAGTATCGCTGGAACTTCGGCGACGGAAATGTAACAGTCACCAGCCAGCCGGTTGTGTATCACCGCTATAGCGCTGCTGGAAACTATTATGTGACTTTAACAGTTTATTCGCCTGGCGCAACTCCAGAGACGGACTCGACAACTGTTAAGGTGACAGTGTTCGCGGTGCCAGTTGGAGGGCAATCAGTCTCCATAGAAACGCCCCAAAACAGAAGGAGTTTAGAAATCTATGCAGTGTCGGTGGCGATTATCACTACCACCTTTGCAGTTGTTAAGCGAAACATTGCAAAGAAGTGATGCTTAATGAAAAAGGCCGGCAACATCCGCTACACGTTGGTCTTCAGCGTCCTACTTTTTCTACTGCTTATAACTCCACTATTTTTAGCTAGAACTAGTGAAGAAGCAGTTTCAACAATCAAAGGGGAAACAGCCCCACAGGTAGAAACCCATCAAGGCGATGATAACAATATCGGTGATAGCTGGGGTTGTGTTTCAGGTTCTGAAGCATTATCACCGCAAAGCAACGACACTCCGTTAACTAAAGCATTAAACTACTTGAGAAGTGTCCAGGGGACTGATGGCAAAATATCGGATTTTGTAACTTCTTGTTGGGCGGTTATGGCAATTGCAGCCGCAGGAGAAGACCCCCACAACTGGAAAAAGTCCGATGGAAAGTCCATAGTTGAATACTTGATCGAGAACAAGGGTCAGCTTAATTTTAATGTTCCAACGGATGTTGCACGTTTTATTTTGGCAATGACAGCAGCTGCTGAAGACCCAAGAAATATAAATGGCACAAACTTCGTGGAGATACTGGAAGGCTTCTTTAACAACAGCCAGATTGGAAGCCCATCACAGCTCAACGACGACTTTTGGGGCGTTATGGCACTTGTTTCGGCAGGCGAAAATGTAAGTTCAACAATTATCCGTGGATCGGTTAACTTCATTAAAACACATCAAAATGCTGACGGCGGTTGGAGTTGGGCTGTTGGCGTAACAAGCGATGTTGATGACACAGCTGCCGCAATTATGGCGCTGGTTTCCGCCGGCGAAGACCCTGAATCAAACACTATTGTTAAGGCGTTGCAGCACCTAAAAAATCAACAGCAATCAAATGGGGGATTTCCATGTTGGGGTGTTGTGAACAGCGCTTCTGATTCCTGGGCCATAGACGCCATATGCAGTGTCGGCCAGGACCCAGCGGACTGGAAAGTGGATAACATCAACGTGCTCGATCACCTGCTAAGCCTGCAGAATGCCGACGGCTCTTTCAACTGGACGACAACTACCCCGGACAACAAAGCGCTAATGACGTCCTACGCCGTGGTTGCTCTCTGCAGAAGGCACTACCCGACAAACGGTCTCCACATCTATACCAGGATAGAGGGTAAACAGTCAACCATTTGGAGGCGTACGGTCTTCGTAGCCGCATCAATTATAGTTGACGACACTGGAGAATCGCATTACCTGCCAAAACCCACCGTCTTAGGCGCTTTGGACAAGGCGGCAGAAATCGGCAGCTTCACATATAAAGTTAGGCAAACAGCCTACGGCTTATACGTCTACGCTATAGCCGGCGAGGAGGCTGCTGGGCTGGTGGGCTGGATGTACCGTGTAGACTATTACATGCCCTATGTGGGTATGGCTGACTTTGAATGGAACATTACGTCGCCTCCAAACCCACCCCACAAGGAATTGCTAATTTATTATGGAGAGTGGACTTACCTGCCGCTGAAGGTTTGGGTTGATAAAACCGAGGTGCATTTTGGAGAAAACATAACGGTTCGCGTTATGTGCTATAACGATACGAGCGGAAGCTGGCAGCCCGTTGAAGCAGCAACAGTCCACTTCTTACACAGAACATACACAACTAACGCCACGGGCTATGTTGCCATAATAGTGAGGTATGACCCGCCCCTATGGGCTGAAAAGGCGGGATACATACGAAGCGACGTAATCGAAGTCAAAATTTCCACCAACTCAGCTGGATCCACCGCCACGAGCAGTAGTCAGCAAAACCCGAAGACTTCACTTTTTCTTCTAGATCCTTCTTGAGAAGAAGCTTTTTGCTAGAATCCAACCATTCGAGGTTTTCCGTGAAGCTTGGAAGTATTGGTATGGAGTAGTGGTGAGAACATGAACTGCCGACGAATTGCGCTGCTGTCCGTTTTCTCGGCACTTTGCATTGGAATTCAGCTAACACCCAGACCCCCAAACGTTGAATTCACATCCCTAACCTGTTTTGTAGTTGGGTTTATGTTCGGCGCTGTTTTAGGCGCGGCTCTCGGGGCATTAACAATGTTCATTAACGGTTTTCTCTCCCCATGGGGTGTCGCCGGCGTAGTGATGCCCTACCAGATGGCTGGCATGGCTTTAATAGGCTTCGCAGGAGGCGTTTACCGAAGAGTTTTAGGCAAAAATCATGTTGAAATAAAAGATCCGCCGAAGATTCTGAAGATTGAAGTTTCGTTTTTGGCGGCTTTCCTCACGCTTATTTACGATGTGATCACGAATATTGGCTGGGCTTTGCCTTATGGTGTTCCGATAATTGTTGCGTTAGTTCAAGGTGCATGGTTCACGCTGGTTCATGTTGCGTCAAACATAATATTTTTTGGGAGTGCATTTTTTATCCCAATTAGGGTTATAAGCAGCCTTATAGGCGAGAATCCATGGAGCTTTCGAAAAGAAGCCTAACAATTTTTGGCTTAGGGTGGCTAACCTCCCTAATCCTTTTGGGATGCATCGCCGGATATTATTACATGGAATGCCAAAACCTTGTTGCAAAACTAAGGGAGTATGAGGGGTGTGTTATGCGCGTCAACATATGCATCAACTACGAGGGTTGGAATGGGACCATATTATGGTATAATAACACCCTTGTGCTTGCAGGATGCGACCTCCTAAGCGCAACCAAAAGAGTAGCCACTGTTAACTACACCTATTGGCCGTCTCTAAAAGCCAGTTTTGTAGACGCTATAAATAATGTCTGGAACAATGGAACGTATTACTGGATGTGGTACCGCTGGACGAACGATAGCTGGGAATATGGTCAGGTCGGCGCAGACACATACATTTTATCTCCAAAAGAGACAGTTATGTGGCGATACGAAAAACCACATTACCCATAAGGTGGATGCGTTTATTCCTGCAGTTTAAAGCGGAGGATCGCAGCTATCCCACCAAAAGAGTTTTTCAGCATATGCCCTTCCTCAGTTTCGTCGGAGATTATTTCAACGTCTGTGTTTGTGTATTCGGCTAGTTGGGCGAAGTTTTCTATAAGCTCCTGTTTTTCAATTATACCTAAAGATGGGGCTTTGCAGTTTGGGCATGGTTTTCCAATTAGGCTTTGTTCGAAGCTTGTCAGCATGGGTCCCTTAACTGTCTGCTGTTCCTCATAGCCGCATGCATTGCACTTAACTTTTACGCGGGCAATGTCGAGACCCTCTGAAAGCAATAAGGTCTTAACGGTGCCTGCTTCCAAGGCTTTTCTCACTGCTTCTTCTCCATAAGTGGCAAGGCCTGTGTCATGGCCTATCTCGTAAAGGAATTGCTGGACTATTTGGCGCTCTTCTATGTAACGGATTTTCCTCATAATTTCAGGCGCCTTGTCAACTATTTCCTTTACCCCTTGCTCGTCAACATAAGCTGTGTCAACAGTGTCGATTATCTTCTCCTTCAACTGGTAGTTTAGGTAATCGCCTTTTTCAAAGTCGTATTTTGTTGGGCCGGGTCCACCAATTATTATGCCCTTCAAGTTTTCTATTGGGAGAAACACTTCGTTTGCATGTTCTCCTACACGCCTAAAATACTCTTGGAGACGCATTTCCCTAAGCCTTTCAAACCTTCTGGCAGATTGCCCCCCAGCCCGTGTTTTTCCAGGAACACCAGAGGTTACTTCCCTAACTATTTCGAGTCTTCTCCCTTGAAGAATTGCGAGGGTTGCGGCTGTCGCATCTATGAGGAGTATGCCATAAGTCTCCTTTTCCCGCAAAAGCTCTTGCAGATGCTCTGTGTGAAAGCGGGAATCGCACCTATACAAGTAAATGTTTATGGGTTCAGGCGGTATTATCACATACGTTTCAATTTTCTCGCTTCCAGCACCATTTTGAGGAACCGCCCCGCAAAAAATTACAAGCCCATTTTCCGGCGTTTCCTTGAAAAGTTTTAGGCGCTGCTGAACCTTGACGATGGCGTCTTGAACGTTTTTGCGGGTTGTTGTGGATTTTATGTTGGATGCAGTGCCATACTCCTCCCTAAGCATGTTCATAACTTCGCTTATCTGCTTCCCGGGTGGAATGTAAAGTGAAATAAGCTCTGTTCCTCGTCCCTCTTTGCGGGCTAGCGTGTTCAATGTCTTTTTTAACCGGAAAAGTTCGAGAGATGTCCTCTTTTTGGGGGCGCTCAAATTTTTCACTTAAATTTTAATGGCTATAGAGCTACATGGCAAGGAGCCAAATAAAAATATTGGATTAAATAAGGGTTAGGACAGCCCTAAAACCTCTTTTAGAAAAGCCTTATAGGGTCCAAGTTTGCCGCCATAATTGCCGGCAGAAACGCGCAAGACGCCCGGAACGTTTATGGCTGCTTTTATGCCTTCTCCCATAGCCTTTTTAACAGCCTCAACCGTTAAGCCATTAATGACTATTTCGTAGACCGAGTTAACGTCTTCTGGCAGTTGGGAGTCTGCCACAACCTTTTTCAGCGTTGGACAGAAAGGATGATTTGTTGAAGCCTTAAGCTTGTACTTCAAAGAGCCAGCCTTAGAACCAGACCTACAAACGCCACCCGGAAACGGCATTATAACCTCGCTTGCATTGCTCTTTATTGCCTTTATAGCTTCCTCTGCGGCTTGCAGCCCCGAGTTTTTATCCTTTGCTAATATGAGGAAGTTTCCACCGGCAACAGCCTCTGTAACGCCAAATGAATCCTCCACAATGAATTCGCCTTCCATAACTGGGATTCTCCAGACTTTTCTCCCGCCGACAATGCCCTTCTTTTGAAAGCCATCACCAAAGTAGCGGAGGCTCCGTCCAACCTTCATTCTTCTTTTTGCTATTGGAAGAGCGTCAAAGGCTGATGTTGTAGGGCAAGTCATTATGCATTGTCCAATGCGGAGTATCATCTGGTTTTTTAGGTCGAAACGGTTCCGATTGTAGATTTGGATTAGGGCGCCCACTCTCCCATCTGGAGTTTTTTCTCCTCGAACAAGTCCCTCAACCCCAGCCTCCGCCGGAGCCATAATGACACTTGTTGCGAATCCCGTTGCCACTTCAGCAGCTGTTAAAGCCCATTTTTCGCTGTCCGCTGTGATGAGCACCCTTCCAGCCCACATTGGAAACATTTCAGCAAACGTGTCCGCAACTTTAACTGCGTGCCCTTTCGCTGACTTTATTATGAAGCATGGTCCAAACTTGTCTTTTTCATCATAGCCCACTATTTCAAGCCTGGCTTCACTTTGCAGCATACTCAAACCTAGCTTTGAGGATAAGCACAATATCATTTAAGACTTTTCGCTGTACACTATAAAATGTCATGTAACAGAGCTTTAATAATGAAAGAATTGCCAAACGCTTTTAGAAACCTAAAACATATTTATTCCCTTAACTTATAAAATGTTCACCATGAAAGCCGCAAATGTTAGCTTTGAAGAGTCCATAGCTGAGGCGGTTGTTAAGACTGGAAGGTGTGTCGGCTGCGGCACGTGCGTGCTTGTCTGTCCTTTCGGTTGCCTTGAGTATGTTGAAGAAAAACCGAGCTTAGTGAAGGAGTGTAAAGTTTGCGGCATATGCGCACAAGCATGCCCACAATATGAATTCCCATCATCAAAAATTGAGAGTCTTGTGTTTGGAAGAGAGCGGAGAAACAATGAGGCTTTTGGGATTTATAGAAGACTTGCCTTAGCAAGGGCTACGGACAACCAAATTTTAGAAAAATGTCAAGACGGTGGTGCTGTCACGGCTTTACTTCTGTTCGCCCTCAAAAACAGAATCACCGACGGCGCAATAGTTGCGAAAAGCGTAAAGGAAAAGCCTTTCCATCCACACCCTGCACTTGTTACAACAACTGATGATATTTTGGAGTCAGCTGGAACTAAGTACTTTTACTCACCCAACATCCTCGCCATAAAAAGGGCTTTGGAACAAAAAGTGGGAAACATCGCATTTGTTGGGACACCATGCCATATTCGTTCAGTTCGAAAGATGCAGTTTGCTGGACTTAAGAAGTACGCTGCTCCCTTAAAGCTTCTAATCGGACTAGCATGCTCTGAGTGCTTCATTTATGATGGGCTCATGAAAGAGCATATTCACAAGAAGTTGGGAGTAAACCTAAACCATATTAGAAAAATCAACATTAAGGGCAAAATGCTACTAACGCTGAATTCCTCCGAGACAGTGGCCGTACCTCTCCCAGAGGCAAAACAGTATGCTAGGAAAAGTTGCCATTTCTGCGAAGACTTCAGCTCGGAGTTTGCAGACATCTCTGTAGGTGGGCTTGGACTGGAAGGCTGGACTTTTGTGGTTATACGTACAGAGCAGGGTGAACAACTATTTTCTGGTGCAGAAAAAGCGGGAGCCATCATGACTAAAGAGGCAAGCACAGAAGCAAACGCGTTGAACCTACTTGTTAAGCTTTCTGGGAAGAAAAGGGCTACAGCTAGGGAGCTTGTTAAATAACCAGGTTGGCAATGTGCTTTTCTGAAATACTTATAAACATTGTTTCATAAATATGGCTTTTAGCTCGATATAAAAGGTGCACTCCTTGAAGAAGGTTAAGATCGGCATCTTCAAATGTGGCAACATTGGAACCGCACCCTTGCTTGAGCTGCTTTTTGACGAATTGGCTGACCGAGAAGACATAAGCGTCCGAACAATAACGACGGGGGCGAAAATGCTTGCAGAAGAAGTTTCTGAAGCCCTACCGAAAATTTTTGACTTCAACCCAGACATTATCATCTTCATTTCACCAAACCCAGCAGTTCAAGGACCCAGAAAAGCCATGGAGATACTATCCGAAAAGAAAATTCCAAGCATATTCATTTCCGATGCACCGGGCAAACGCCTAAAAGAGGAGTTTGAAAAACAGGGCTTCGGTTATATCATAGTTATGGGAGACCCGCTCATAGGCGCGAGAAAAGAGTTTTTAGATCCAACTGAAATGGCGATTTTCAACTCCAACGTGATAAAGGTGCTGGCGGTTACCGGCGTCTACAAGATGATTTATCAGGAAATCGACCGCGTTATCCACTGTTGCAAGGAAGAAATGACATTTGAGCTGCCTAGGCTTATAATAGACACTGACAACATAAGGGACGGTTCTGATTTCAGAAACCCATATGCTTTAGCAAAGGCTATGGCAGCCTACGAACTGACAAAAAAGATTGCAGAGATAAATACAAGGGCATGTTTCATGGAGAAGGAAAAGGAGAAGTACATTCCACTGGTCGCCTGCGCCCACGAAATAGCGCAAGTTGCAGCCAGCCTTGCCGAAGAGGCTAGGGAAATTGAGAAGTATGCCGACACGCTTGTCAGGAGACCCCACTCTAAGGATGGCAGATTAAAGGTTAAGGATAAATTGATGTTGCCTCCCACACTTGATGAAGAAATTTATCAGAAGTGGCTTAAAGCGTTAATGTCGAGCGGGTTTTAGCATTTTGTATATACGACATTAATTTATATATATGATATTTCGAATAAGTATATATTTTCGCCTTCCACCTAGCATAGTAGGTGAAATAATGAAAGCTCTTGAAACAACACCATTAGAAGGAAAAGCATTAAAGGTTATAATAGTTGAGAAGGAATACAGTGAACCATTCTGGATCGCGGAACCCATTAACAATGTACCTAAAAACATTCTTTCAGCTAGATTTAAGCCTTCCATTGCTTTCTGCAGCTTCTTTGAAAAACTGATAGACGAAGTTAAGCCAGATTTCATAACAGAAGAGCTTGGAAACCGCTCAACTAAAGAGTTCAACGAAGCTAACGTCCTTGCCCAAATAAGCCAGAAGGCGAAAATCCCAATCTTCGCTGTAGATATTGACGAAAATGCAAGGGGCTACGTGGCTTCCCTCATTGAAGAGAAGAGACAGCTTAGAGACAAAATATTGAAGGCATTGGAAGAAATGCCAGAAAGCAGTGCTGAAAAGGAGTATTTAATAGCCTACGGCCAATGCCTACAGCAAGAAATCGAAGAATTAGAGCGTGAAGCGAAGTTTTCAGTTAGGGAAAGCTGGATAGTCATGGGTATTCTCGAAAACGCCAGAAAACTGGAAAAAACGGAGATTACATGCCTGCACATATCAAGTCCAGAACATGTAAGCGGAGTCAAAAAGCTTTTAGAGTCTGTTGATGTTGATGTGGAAACAATTCAACCAACAAAAAAGTTGGTCTTCACAAAGGAGAAAGCGCCGATGGCAGAAATTGAGGATTTGCTTAAGTCTATGCAAATCCAAGTCAAACCGGTTATTAGGACGTCGTCTGAGGAAGCCCCCTACATCCTCTTCTTCCTAGACACCGACAAAAGGGCAAGCCCCTTCGACATATGCATGGCTTATGACGCCGGATTCAGCGTAGTGGTTCCATACGAAAACGTAACCACTGAGGAAGCAAAGAAAATAGTGCAGGACGCCATATTCTCCAGAGATCCTAAGGGAATTAAACGCACATGCTTCTTCATAGGCGGAAAAGACATGGAGAAAGCCGAGGAAGTCTTGAAAGTTGTACGTGAAACCATGATCCCGCCCTTCCAAGCCAGCACAATAATCGACCCTGCTGGCGCCTACACGACAGCCGCAGCCATGGTAGCAAAAATTGAGGATGCTATTGCTAAGGCTAAGCTTGGAAGTTTGAAGGACAAAAGGGTGGCGGTTTTTGGCACAGGAGCTGTTGGAAGGGTTGCAGCTATTTTGTTGGCTAAGCTTGGATGCACTGTCAAAATTGTAAGCCCAAACCCCGACAGAAAAGATGGGGACGAATATGTTTCAAAGCTGTCCGCCTTGCTCCGGGAAAAGTATGGTGTTGACGTTGAAGGCGTTTTCGCTCCGACATCAGAGAAAAAGATCCAGGTGATAAATGGTTCCGATGTTATCCTCTGCGCGTCCATCGCGGGCGTCCGCATAATAACAAAAGACATGCTAAGCGAGGTGAAATTCGTCAAGGTTATAGCCGACGTAAATGCAGTCCCACCCCTTGGAGTGGAAGGAATGAAACTTGAAGATGACATGAGGGAATTTGCCCCGGGAATCTTCGGCATAGGCCCACTAACAATTGGTCGGCTCAAGTACAAACTTGAACGCGAAATCCTAAGAGAGGCTAGGAGAAATGGCAAAGGAACAGTCTACAACTACAACTATGCAATGGAATTGGCAAGAAAGATACTTAAAGGCGAGCTTCCAGCTGCTAAGCTCGCAGTTACGGTTGGTTATCCTCCAAGGGAACGAAAGTGAACCATTAAAGCCAAGGCTAAGAGGGAACCTTGAAAGACTGGTCAATGGTGATCTCCGCGATGTCTGCTGAGTATTCCGCTATACGCTGGATGCTATCTCTTATGGAACAACATGCACAAATAACTTCGGTGTCTTTCTCTTTCAAAAATGCCAGAGCGGCTATTTCTCGGTCCAATTTCACTATTTTAGTCTGATTCTCAATAACCTCATTTGCAGTTTTCACATCTTTTGCAATCAAGGCGTTTACGGCGGTATCATAAAGCGTTAACGCGTCGCACCCGGCAGAATACATCTTATCTAACAAGGGTTTTGAAACTTTCTTACCGCTTCCCTCCATCATAATTACATGTTTTGCCACATTAGCAGCTTGATCTGAAACCTGCTCTATACGGTGAATGAGGGTCTGGTAATCTAGGCAGTTTATGGGTTCCACTGCAAACTGGTTAGCCAAAGCGGGGTCAACAGCCGTCCTACGTACAAGCCTCAGCAAAAAGAAGGAGAAGTGGTCAACTTCATCGTCTATCATGTAAACGGATTTTGCAAGAGCTGCGTCTAGATCTTTTAGAGCGGTGAAGGCGTCCCTGCACATGGAACTTGAGATTTTGTACATTCTATTGATTCCGGTTTCAATGGACGCTTTAGACTCGTCTATAAGGGTTGCAATATGCATCTCTTTTGTATCCGCTTCCATTATCCGCATGTAAAGCATCTGCACTATTCTTCGGATGGCCTTCTGCTGCGGCACTGTGAAAAATTTGTCTGAAACAAGTCTAATGTGGGAGTAGCCATTCAAGTAGCAAGCAATTATACCACGAATGACGAAGGATATTTCCTTTTCGGATTCAACGTGAAGAGTTATCTTGGCTGGTTCCCGCTCTTTTCGTGCGCCTGGGAAAACAACGAGAGAGCGGTCTCTATTCATTGCGATGGAAACGACGTCTCCGCTCTTAAGCTCATTTAACTCTGTCCAGTATTTTGGAAGTGAAATGACAAGTGAAGAACGCCCAAGGGACATTATTTTACGTTGCTCCATACAAACTTTCACCACTAAACATTAACACAAAACTTCAAATATATATTTCTATAGACAATATAAAACGAGTTTCTCCTATTTCAAACAGCTTAAATATTTTAAATGAAACGTCTATCAATGAGCTATAAATTGGAGCGTGAAATAGTTTGACAGAGGTTGTTGAGAAAAGTTTGAAGAAAGTAGGCATAACAATTTCTAAACCAGTACTCGCCATTATATGCATAATCTTTGGCATCATGGTGATAGCTTGGAAGGAGTCTTTAAACCACAAAATTCGCTAACTATCAAAGTGGAGCAGAAAAGACCGTTGAAGGCAAATGAGATTCACAATTTTTAGTTGTTGGAGTAGACACAACCTTCACCGCCGCGTCTGTGTGGTATTAGTCCAGAAGAAGCTGAACAAGAAGTATTATTAAGGCTGTTAATGCACCAACGGTTATCATCGCTATACCGTAGAGCCATCCATTTTCTTTAGCTATTTTGCCTAAATATGTGCCTAGAAGGAAGAGAACCGCCAGAGAAAGCGATATTGAAGCAAAGTAAGCACTTAATATGGGGATTACTCTCAATGACGCCAATATGAAGGGCATCAGCGAGATTGTGGCGGTTAGGGCTGGTGACAAACCGTCTATTAGCGCTACATAAACCGTTACAAAACGGGCAGCCTCATAATGTATAGGGTCTACACGATCCCTTGCAGCCTCCTCCATATCTTTTAAGTGACGTTCTCTTTCGGCTTTTTCAGCCATGAAAGCTCCGAAAAACCCAGAAATTCCCATGGCTAAGCATGCGCCGAAACCAGAAAGCAAAATAACCTCCGGTTTTGCCACACCAGCCATCCATGAACCCAAAATTATGCCGAAGATGGTCATGGCGCCGTCAAATCCGTTCATTATAAAATATCTTCTAGCCAGTCTACTTGCCTTGGTTATTTGAAGGTAAACCTTAACTTTTCTAGAGAGGTTTTTGAGAGAATTACCCAACTGTCGAATTTTCACCCTTTAAGAGGCAAGAGCTAAAGCCCATGTTTCAAATTCGGTTTTAATACCACAACTGTTTAATATAAAGCTTTGGAATTCTCACTCACTCTCTAAAGGAGGAGAACATGTGACTCTTGCAGAAACTCTGGAAAAACTCTCAAACGCTTGTGGAGTGGCTGGAAGAGAGGAAGAGGTTAGAAGCCTAATGAAAAATATGCTAAAATCCCATGTAGATGAGATTAAAGAGGATAAGCTTGGAAATGTTATAGGTGTTAAAAAGGGCAAGAAAGACGCTCCCAAAGTTATGCTAGCAGCCCACATGGATGAAATAGGACTATTTGTCAAGACAATCTCCAAAGAAGGATTCCTACAGTTCACAAAAATTGGCGGTATAGACGACCGCATACTTCTAGCCCAAAAAGTGATAGTACACACAGAAAAAGGCCCCTTACACGGCATAATCGGCTCTAAGCCGCCCCAAATACAAAAGGAGGAAGAACGCAAAAAGGTCATGACATATGACAAACTTTTCATAGACATTGGAGCGGAAAACCAAGAAGAAGCTAAAAAGATGGGCGTAAAAATCGGAGACCCGGTAAGCTTTGACATAAAATTCGCAAAAATAAGCAACGACATAGTCGTCGGGAAAGCCTTCGACGACCGCGCGGGATGCGCAGTCATGATTGAAACGATAAGGCAACTTAAGGAGACAGAATGCACTGTTTACGCTGTTGGAACAGTGCAAGAAGAAGTAGGCCTAAGAGGCGCGACTACGGCTGCGTTTGGCATATACCCCGACGTGGGCATAGCCCTTGACGTTACAGTAGCCGGAGACGTGCCAGGCGTGAAAGAGGTGGAAGCCCCAGTAAAATTGCGGAAAGGACCATCAATAACCGTTGCTGACTATGGGCTTATAACACATCCGAAAGTTCTGCGGTTATTCGTTGATGTGGCTGAGGAGAAAAAGATTCCATATCAGCTTGAAACTGGTTTACAAGGCACAACGGATGCTGCCCGCATATCCCTAACGAGGGAGGGGGTTCCAAGCGGCGTCATATCAGTGCCGACACGTTACATTCACAGTCCAGCATCTCTACTGAGTTTAAAAGACGCCGAAAATGCCGTAAAGCTGACAGTGGCAGCCATCCAGAAAATCCCAAAACACTTCTAAACTTCTTCTCCAAAAAGCCACATTCCCCATTTTGTTAAATAAAGTGAAACGATTTAAAACTGCAAGTCTTTCTATGATATTGAGAGCTATGACAAAGAAAAAGAACTTTGAATTTCTCGAGCATATGGCAGACGCATACATCGCTGCCTATGGAAAAGATTTAGCTGAAGCCTTTGAAAATGCCGCAGCCGCCATGTTTGAAGTTATGACAGACATTGAAAGAGTCAAGCCGGAAATCGAGGATTCCGTTGAAGTTAAAGCGCCAGATGAATATGCCATGCTTTATAATTGGCTTGAAGAACTCCTCGTTAAGTCGGAAATCAACGAAATGTTATACTCAAAATTTGAGATATCTGAAATAGTCAAAACAGCAAATGGCTTTAGGCTAAAAGCAAAAATATGGGGGGAAAAGTTCAATCCGGAAAAGCATCCCCAAAAGGTCGGCGTTAAAGCTGTCACATACCACCAAATGGAGATAATCAAAGAGCCTGAAAAAACAACAGTAAAGTTTATACTTGACATTTAAGCCAAACTAAGCTTCTTCAATCCTGCTAAAATCTCTTGGACTACGGCTTCTGGTGGTGTTTCAAGTTTTTCGCATTTAGCCTCCACAAACGGAATCCCTTTCTCCCTATAATATTCCAGTAGGGGCTGAGTTTGCTTCTCATAAACCTCTATACGCCTTTTAATAACCTCTGGTGTGTCATCAGAACGCTGATAAAGTGGTCCACCGCACTTGTCGCATATCATGTCTTTTTTAGGCTTTAAGAAGAGCAAATTGTAGATTGCCCCGCAATTTTTACATATTCTTCTGGCGGACAAGCGCTCAATAATTATCCAATCTGGCACCGCCAAATGGATTATTGCGTCTATTTTGGCTAATCCATTAAGAGCCTTAGCTTGCTCAAGCGTTCTTGGATAGCCGTCCAAAATGAAGCCTTTACCTTTTGGAATTTTAGCCATGTTCTCCTTTAAAACTTCAAGGGTTACGTCGTCCGAGACCAGCAGACCCTTCTCCACATATGCTTTCACCTTTCTTCCTAACGGGGTATCCTTCTTTATCATTTCCCTGAAAATATCTCCAGTGGCGATAACCTCAACGTTAAGCTTCTCCTTCAGCCTTGATGCGTACGTCCCCTTTCCCGAGCCCGGTGCGCCAAAGATTATCAAGTTAACCATGATTTACAACCCCATTTTGACAAGACTTGTAGATTTTAAAAGGCAGAATTAAAATGTTTGTGGTAGGCTATGTGGAATTAACGAATGAGGAAGGATATCTCCTTAACAAGCGTTTCCGGGATTATTGCTTTACCTTTCTTTTTGTTCAACTTGACAAAGCCCATTTTTCTGAGAACTTGGAGGTCTTGATAAACATTTTTCACATTGCGCCTCAACTTTTTGGCCAAATCATTAATTGATTCAACCCTTGAAGTTGCCAACTGACATAGCAGCTCAATTCTTTTCGGCGTTAAAGCTGCCACGTACTCTGGTTTGAGGTCTTTTATTTCCTCAGCCGTATAGTCTAGGGTTCCCTCTTCCAAATATCCCTTATAACTGTCTATAAGTTCGGCCCACTCAAAAAAGATTCTAGTGAATTTTGCGTTAAGCCTTCCCTTGAGAAATAATTCTTCAAATTTTTCAAAACTCATTCCAAACTCCAGTTCAAGATTTTTAACTCTTTCAGCAACTTCTTCTGGTGTTAAGTTTCTAACGATTCTGACAAGCATAAACAACCACAAAAATAGAGAAGCGGCTTCCTTAAATTATTTCACATAAAACGTTTAAGGATATAGGCGTATAGACCTTAACTTCACCTATAGAGAGGAGTATGTGAAGATGAGCGTAGCAAAAATGAATGAGCACATTTCCATGATTGACGTCGAAGTGGCTGGCATAAAGCATTTTATCGCAAGCTACGTATTAATAGGCGAAAATATAGCCATAGTTGAGACGGGACCCTCGTCTTCCATCCAAAATCTTATCCGTGGCTTAACGGATTTAGGCATTAAACCAGATGAAGTTTCCTACATTGCTGTTTCACACATCCATTTAGACCACGCCGGAGGTGTTGGCGCACTCATAAAGCACTTTCCAAAAGCAAGAGTAATAGTTCATGAAAAGGGGGTACCTCATCTAGCAAATCCAGAAAAGCTTTGGCAACAATCAAAAATGGCTCTTGGCGGAATAGCTGAAATTTATGGCGAGCCGGAGCCAGTTCCGGCTGACCGAATTATAGCCGCCAAGGATGGCATGACTTTTAAAATTGGGAAAGACATGGCGTTGAGGGTTGTGGAAACTCTTGGACATGCTTCTCATCATTTAAGCTATTATGAGCCGCTAAGCAATGGGGTTTTCGTTGGCGATGCTGCTGGAATCTATTTGAGTGATGTAGGCGTCATAGTTCCAACGACACCATTGCCTTTCAGACTGGACATGGCTTTGGCATCCTTGAAAAAGTTGGTGGATCTAAAACCTTCAGTCTTATATTACACACATTTTGGCATGGCGGAAAATGCTATGGAAAAGCTTCACGCATATGCAGATCAGCTTAAGCTTTGGGCTTGCATTGCAAAGCAATCCTTGGACAAGGGAGAAGGCTTAGAGGAAATAAGCCGGAAAATTGCTGAAAAAGATGGCGCTGTGAAAAAGGCGATGGAACACATTAAAGCGCATAGGATTCTGGGCGAAACTGTGCTTAAAACAAGTGTTTTTGGTGTGGTGGACTTCGTAAAGAATTTCGGGCCCCCCATCTAATTTTATTGGTTTATAAGCCAAAAATACTTTATATTTAGCGCTTACTTGAGAAGGGCTTAGGTGAAGTGTTTATGGGTGAAGAAGGAGAGGGAAGACCACCCTCTGAAAAAGTTCCTCTTGAAAAGGTGGACGATTACACTTGGCGTATCCCAAAATATAAACCGGGAATGCGAGTTCCGGGCATAATTTTTGCAGATAAAGTATTATTGGAGAAGATGCAGACGGATAGGACCCTTGAACAGTGCGCCAATGTTGCCCACTTGCCAGGCATATACAAGTATTCCATAACGTTGCCCGACGGTCATGAGGGTTATGGCTTTCCGATAGGCGGTGTGGCGGCAACAGACTACAATGAGGGCGTAATAAGCCCTGGCGGGGTGGGTTACGACATAAACTGTGGTGTGCGTCTCTTAACAACAAATCTCTCGGAACAAGACATCAAACCCAAGATTGTTCAGTTGACAAGCGCTATTTTTGAGAATGTGCCATGCGGTCTTGGAAGCCGACGAAAAGATTTCAGAGTAACCATCCATGACTTGGATAGGCTCGCAATGGAAGGCGTACAGTGGGTTATAGACCAAGGTTTGGGGTGGGATGAAGATGCAGAGCACTGTGAAGAACATGGCTGCATGAAAAATGCCAACCCAGACAAGGTTTCGACAACCGCCAAAAACAGGGGTTTAACGCAGATAGGCACATTGGGCTCTGGAAACCACTTCCTAGAAATACAAAAGGTTGACAAAATTTATGATGAGCGAACAGCCGAAACCTTTGGAATTGAGCATGAAGGACAAGTGACCGTAATGATTCACTGCGGTTCAAGAGGTTTTGGACACCAAATCTGCTCGGATTACTTGCGGGTTATGGAAAGGGCTGTCCACAAATATAAGATAGTTCTGCCCGACCGAGAACTTGCATGCGCTCCAGGAAACAGCAACGAAGCCGAAGACTATTATGAGGCTATGGCTTGCGCCGTAAACTATGCCTTTACAAACAGGCAGGCAATAATGCATTGGGTTCGCCAAAGCTTCCAACAAGTTTTCAAAGAAGATCCGGAAAAGTTCGGCTTAAAACTCGTCTACGACGTAGCACACAACATAGCCAAAATAGAAACCCATAAGGTTAATGGCGAAAAGCGGAAGGTCTGGGTTCACAGAAAAGGAGCCACAAGAGCTTTTCCACCCGGACACCCAGAAATTCTAGCGGACTACAGAAGTGTCGGACAGCCGGTGATAATACCTGGAAGCATGGGAACAAGCTCATGGGTTTTAGTTGGCACCGAAAAAGCCATGGAAATAAGCTTCGGCTCAACAGCCCACGGCGCCGGCAGAATGCTAAGCCGCGCAGCTGCAAAACGCAGATTTTATGGCGGAGACGTGAAAAGAAGCCTGGAACAGCGAGGCATAGTCGTCAGGGCCGCAAGCGCAATCGTACTAGCCGAAGAGGCAGACCCAGCCTACAAGAACGTGGACATGGTGGCAGATGTCAGCCACAAAGTCGGCATAGCAACAAAAGTTGCCAGACTTGTACCACTTGCAGTTGTTAAAGGGTAGTTTCACCCGCTAAGGGTTAACTTCACCTCCTTTTTCTAAAGGACATTAGCCCATCCTTGCGCGCGCAAGGACAGAAGCTAAAATAGGGGAAGCTCAAGCCTTTATAAATCAGAAGCTCGCTGAGTTTCCGTTTAAAGGCGTGTGTGAAAGCGTAACGCAGATGAGCAAGTGGCTTGT
>CAZNKF010000017.1:0-24724 GCA_964573785.1 uncultured Candidatus Bathyarchaeia archaeon | reverse complement strand
ACGCCCTAAACGAGTTCAGCGAAAAATCCAAAGTGGGCATACTAATCTATGAAGAGAAAATTCCAATAAGGGAAAATGTGCGGGCAGCATGCGAAATGCTGGGCTTAGATCCATTAGAAGTTGGAAACGAGGGAAAAATAATCATAGGCGCCGTGAAGGAGAAAGCGGAAGAAGTTCTAAAATTTTTAAAAGCCACCAAAGAGGGCGAAGAGGCGGAGATTATAGGCGAAGCAACAAAAGAATTCAGCGGAGTGGCAATGCAAACTGTTGTCGGTGGAAAAAGAATAATAGCAAGACCATTAGGCGACCCTGTTCCGAGAATATGTTAACTAGCGGAAAATCTTATAACTAAATCGATTTATAAATGAAGAGCGTCAAAGTCTAAAAATTGGAAGGGAAAGCATTTGAGACTAAACTATATAGGTATTGTCGGAGGCGTGCTGGCATTCATCAGTCTAGCACTACCATGGTGGACAATGACGCTATCTGGTTCAATATCAGGAATTCCTATTTCTATTTCGGTTGACGTCTCAATATATCCATATAAAGGAACGGTATCTGCATCTCCTATGGGTGTTCCCATGTCATTAGATATTCCTATGAATGCTTGGTACGGTTTGGCTGCTTTGGTTCTTATCGTGGTAGGCGGCATATTGGGAATCGTGGGTAGCATAATGCATGCTAGAGAAAAAATGATGCTAGCTGCGGGAGGAGCGCTTGCTCTACTTTCAATCTTAATTTTTGCGGTAGGACTGCAAAGCGAACTTTTAAGCGGTATGTCAACACCACTACCAATGGGGATGGGAACATTTCAACTACCAGGAATCTGGTTATTCTCTAGTGGAACTTTTAACTTTATGGGAATGCCCATAAACTATTCGACTTATTTGTCCTTTGGATTCTGGATTGCTCTGGTTGCTGCAATCATAATGTTCGCCGCTGTTAAAAAAGCTGAAGAAGTTGCTCCGACACCAACACCCATGGCAGCACCGCCACCACCGTAAAAGTAGCTTTCATACACCACTTTTTCTTTTAATAATGCATGAGCACAGTTCTATGCATATTTTTTGCAGGTGTAGCAGTACCACCTTTGATATTGCGGAATGTAAGTTAATAGTCCTTTGCATGTTGGACAAGTTGGTTGAGCCTGTTGCGCCTGCGTTTGTTCAGGTTTTAGAAGCACGAAATCTCCAACTGCTTGCACGTCATCCCATAGTATGTTTCTGCTCTCACCCTTCTTGCTTTCCACGTAAAGAGATATGCCCGCTCTTCCAACGATGAATGAGACATCTTTAACTGTTCCAACTATACGGCCCTCAGCGTCTATAACCTGCATCCCAAGAAGCATATCTTTTGTAACAGCCTTTTCCTGCTTAGCCATTTATATCCTCTCCAACGGCGTATTGTATGCTAAATTTAGTTTAAATAAATTTCCCTTATCCAGTAAAGTTGCAGAGATTTTGATGTTTTAATTGAAATAGGGTTTGGCTATGTTGGCGGTGGAGGCGGCGGGGGGGGGGGGGGGGGGGGCGGAGTTGGTTGTCTTAAAGCAAGATAGAAGTATACGGCTGCCACTGTGAAGATAACGTTGACTATCCACATTATTATTGGTCCAATGTAGACGCCAACAACTGGAATTAAAGTGAAAACAAAGCCACAAATTATTGAAACAACCACAACTATGATTATGAAGATGATTACTTCACCTAAATTTTTAATTACAAAATCTGCGGCGCGTTTTGTGCTCTCTATGGCGTCCGTCTCTTCTATTATGGCAATGGTAATTATAAACAAAGCTACTGGTATTAAGACAAAAGTGATGAAGCATATTGCCGATATGATTGCAGCTAGAATTAATGTCCCTAACTTTCCCATTACAACATTCAAGCTTTTACTAAAGTTCATTGGACGCCCATTTATAATATCGTTAGCCATGTCAACAATGACGCAGCTGGCGATAAACCCAACTATAGACGCGATAAAATAGCCTCCCCATAAAAGCCACCCATTTGGAGCTAACTTCTCAACAGGGGTATAGTATGGATAGTAAGGAATTACATGATATTCGTAGTATCTTGTTGGGAAGACGACGTAAGCCAAAATTACAAAGAGCAAATGAATTGCCAATGGTGCAATCGCCGGAATGAAGATGCCAAGGTTTTTTGTTGAAATGTCAAAACCGCTTGAGACAGACTCGACAGATTTTGATGATGACATTTTAATCCCTCGCGATTGCATTTCATGTTACTTAAATTGCTTTATTAGTTTTGTCATTGCTTATAAAAGTCGAATCAATTAATCATTGTGTTTCACTAACAAAGAAGTGGTCATTTATCTTGTTGCCTGTTTATTACCTTTGCCCATATACTGCATGTTCCTTCCATGCTTACCATGCACGGACCCACGGGTTTCTGTGGAGTACAAGCCGTCATAAACAGTGGACATTCTGTAGGCTTAATTTTTCCAATCATTACGAGGTGACATTGGCATCCTGGCAATAGATCTCTTCCACGATTGATTTTTACTCCGAACTTTTCCCGTGCATCGTACACGCCGTATTCATCTTTTAGTTTGAATGCTGATGCTGGGAGTTTTCCTAAACCGCGCCACTCTCCATCCACTATTTTGAATGCCTTGTGCATCAGTTCTTGTGCTTTGACGTTACCTTCCCAGCTCACAGCCCTAACATACTCGTTTTCCAAACGGGCTACATCATCCTTAATCTGTTTTAGAACCATGTAGATGGCGAAGAGTACGTCTAACGGTTCAAAACCAGCAACAACAGTTGGCATGCGGTAAACTTTGGGGAAAATTTCGTAGGCTTTTAAGCCAATAATAGTGCTAACGTGCCCCGGAGCGATGAAGCCGTCTATGTGGAGGTCTCCTATTCCGAGGAGAAGCTCCATTGCCGGGGGAATCAGGCGGTGGGAAACCAGAAGGCTTAGGTTTCTCGGCGGTTTTCTCAGGATTTCTATTGCGGTTGAGGGAGCTGTTGTTTCAAATCCTATGGCGAAAAAGGCAACTTCTCTATCCGGCTCTTTATCAGCCATCTTGACTGCATCCAATGCACTATAAACAACTCTAACGTCAGCGCCTTCCGCTTTAGCGTCTAAAAGGGATTTTTCAGAGCCCGGTACGCGGAGTACATCCCCAACGCATGCGACAACAACCCCTTTTAAGGCAAGTTGCACAGCCGCATCTATTTCAGAGGCCGGCGTCACACATACTGGGCATCCTGGTCCAGCTATGACCTCAACATTTTGTGGTAAAAGGCTTCTAAGCCCATAATGGGTTATTGTCCACTCGTGGGTGCCACAGACATGGCATATCTTCACGGTGTCACGTTTTGGTGCAACTTCATGGATTTTTTCGACGACACGTTTCGCTAATTTGGGATCTCTAAATTTTAAATGCTCAAACATTTCAGCTCATCGCAAATCATTTCGTTCAAGCTTTTCTTCGGCTTCTAGAATTTCGCTCCATAAACGAAGTGTTTCTTCGGCTTCTTCCTTACTTAGCACTTGGATGGCATAACCCGCGTGAACAAGCACATAATCATCAGGTTTGACGTCTACGAGGCTTACGTCAACCTCCCTTGTTATGCCTCCTCCAAAATCCACTTTTGCAACATTGCCTTGAATGCTTACAACCTTTGCGGGGATAGCTAAACACATTTTTATCTGCGAAATAGCAAAACAAACGGGAATAAAATGTTTATGGCTTATGGTGGCAAGAATCCAGCGGCGAAAGCTTGACCAAAAGATAAGCCGCCATCACCTGGCGGAACAGCCTCGTGAACAAAAAATTTTAGGTTAGCTGCCTCAACAGTTTCCCGCATAATTCTTGCTAGTATCTCGTTGCATGCAACTCCACCAGAAAAGCCCACTACTTTAACGCTATTCTCTAATGCCTTTTCTATGGCTAGTTCTGCCAAACCTTTTGCTAGGTAGACGTGGGCGGAGAAAGCCAAATCATGTATGCCATATCTTTCTCTGTTTTCAAATACCTCCAGCAGCAGTTCTGTTGTGTTGAGAGTGTCGCCTTCAATTATCGGCTTTAATTTCAAGGCGTCTTTTCCTTTCATGGCTGTTGATTCCAATTTCATGGCTGGCTCGCCCTCACATGTTCGCTCATAACACACGCCTAAAACGGCGGCAACAGCATCTAAAATCCTCCCACAACTTGTTGTTTTAACTGTGCCATGTCCCGCTTTCAATTGCTGAAGAATTAGCTGAACTTCCTTTTCGCCATGTGGGAAATGCCCCTTATTCTGCATGAGCAAGTCTTCCACATCCACCTTTTTGTGTAGTATTCCAGCCGCCATTCTTAGCGGATAGCTGGTGGCTAAATCCCCGCCGATCATGCGCTGTTTTTCAAGGTGGGCTAGGCGTTTAAACTCCATCGAGTCCCTTAAGCCTAGTATTATTTCGCCTCCCCAAGCTTCGCCGTCAACGCCGTAACCATAGCCGTCGCAGCAGATGCCAACGATTTCGGATATGCCATGTTCAGCCATCAAAGCTGCAATATGTGCATAGTGATGTTGAACTTGGAAGAGCTGCCAGCCATTCTCCTCCGCCAAGTCTTGTGCAAGCTTTGTTGTTGTGAATTTTGGATGTAAATCGCATGCAACAGCGTCCACATTGCTGTTTGTTAGGCGAATTAAATGTTTGGCTGCATTCTCCAAGAAATCGCGGGTTTCTATGTTTTCCACATCGCCTATGTGCTGGGATATGAAGGCTTTATTGCCAAGCAAAACACAAGCAGTGTTGTTCAGCTCTCCGCCCAATGCTAAAACGCATTTTTTGGCTTTCTCCCTCAGCATTATTGGGGCGGGCGCATAACCCCTCGAACGCCTAATAAAAACCGTTTTCTCGCCGTGCACCCGCACAACTGAGTCGTCGCATCTATGGGCTATCCGTCTATTATGAAAAAGGAAGTAGTCAACAATGCCACCAAGAGTTTTTAGGGCTTCATAGTCATCTTTAACTATGGGCTGGTTTGGTGGATTAGCACTCGTCATAACAAAGGCTGGCTCGTCCACCTCGTCAAAAAGCATATAGTGTAGTCCAGTATAGGGGAGCATGACGCCAACATTATGCAAGCCCGGAGCAATCAAATCTGAAAGGTAGTATTTGCTGTTCTTTTTCAGTAGTACTATTGGACGGGTATGGGAGGTTAAAAGCTCGGCTTCTTTTGGACTTACTTCGGTAAAAGATTGCACGGCTTCGAGGCTTCTTGCCATAATAGCGAAGGGTTTCTGCCTTCTATGCTTCGCCTTCCTAAGCCTTATCAAAGGCTCATCCTTTGTTGTTGCAGCCGCTACATGGAAGCCGCCATATCCCTTGATGGCGACGATAAAGCCTTCCGCGAGCAGTTTACCAGTCTCCCTTATTGGATCATTGGTGGAAACAAGTTCGCCTTTACACGTTGTTAGGTAAACTTTTGGACCACATTTTGGGCAAGCCACAGTTTGTGCGTGAAAACGCCTATTCAATGGGTCTTCATACTCTTTTCGGCAGAAGCTGCACATGGGGAAGTCCCGCATGGTGGTGTTTTCACGGTCGTAGGGAAGCCTCTCAATAATCGTGTATCTTGGACCGCAATCAGTGCAAGTTATGAAAAAGTACTCGTATCTGGGATTGCCCTTCTCCCTTAACTCCTTTAGGCACTCATCGCATATGGCTACATCTGGCGGAATAACAGAACCATAAAGCTCAGATTCTTCGGAGCTCTTCTCAATCGTGAAGCTTGCGTACTGGTTCTCGCCTTCAAGCTTCCTTGTGATAATTTCATGAATCTGCGCTAACGGAGGATTCTTCTCCCTCAAATCCTTTAAGAAGTTGTTGATGGCGTTTTCCTCACCTTCTAGGAGGATTTCAACGCCAGCATCGCCCATATTTCTGACATAGCCTTTTAAGCCGTTTTTTACGGCTGTTCGGTATATGAAGGGGCGGAATCCTACGCCCTGAATTATGCCCGTGACTCTAACCTTTACTCGCACAGTATTCCATCTCTTGAAGTTTATTCACAGTTGAAAAGCTGGTTTTAAAGTTTCACCCTTCAGGCTCTTTCCACAAATAGTTGAAGTAGTCTTTGGCTAGTGCCGCCAAGCCTGGATGGTCAGACCATATGGCGCTTATCTCGCCCCTTTCATCGCTGAAAAGCAGTAAAACCTCATTGCCGTCTGATATGGCTCCGCCGCCAAACATTTTTGTTCTGCACTTTACTTCGCCGATTTTTGAAAGAGCCCTATACACATTTTCGCTTAATCCCTTTAACATCATGAAGCGAACATGCACTTTTTCGCCGACAAAGGAGTGGAGCAGCTGGTAAAAATCCATTAGAAACTCTTCCTTGATGAATGGTAGGGCTATGAGCATCTCCTGCCTACATTTTTTGGTCATTTCCTTAAACTTTGAAATTATGTTTAATTCACCCCTCAGAATCCAAACATCATACTTCTCTTTGGTTTTCACCTTCTCATATATGGGGAGCAACTCGTCGGTTATTGTTTTCTCGATTTGAAGCCACTCATTTTCAAAGGCTGCCTTAGCCGTTTTTAGGGCTATTTCAGGCGATTTTGGAAAATATCTGCTTGGTCTTTTTCTCGTTGATTCTATCCAACCCTTCTTTTCTAGGCTGTTTAGGACTTGGTAAACTTTGGAGTAGGGTATTTGTGCCCCGTAGCTTGTTTGTTTAGCTGTTAGTGCACCTTTCTCCATAAGGAGTAGGTACGCGTCTGCCTCGTAATCTGTTAGTCCAACTCTTCTAAGCATTGTTTTTGTTTTGGTGCTCATGGAAGAAAGTAATACTTTTCACCATATTAAAATTATGGAAATTTTAATATATCCAAAACTAAGACCTAAAACCATAACATGGCGATTAACATGCAAAAACAAGAAGAAGAGATAACGTTTAAAGCATTTTCAACAAGTCTATGTCCAGAATGCCTCAACAAGGTTCCTATGAGAATTTATGAGGAAAATGGCGTAATCTACCTTGAAAAAACATGTCCCAAACATGGGAAGTTTGAAGATGTCTATTGGGGTGACGCTGAACTTTTCAAGTGGATTTACAAGGAATGGTACAACGCCAAATACATTGGAAATGGTTTAGAGAATCCCCACACAAAAACTGTTAAAGGGTGCCCGTACGACTGCGGCTTATGCGCCCAGCACAAGTCCTACACAGTTTTAGGCATAATAGACGTCACAAACCGCTGCAACATGGCTTGTCCCGTCTGCTTCGCCTACGCTGGAGCGGTCAACTATGTTTATGAACCAACATACCAGCAGATTGTGGACATGATTAAGCTGCTTAGAAACAACAAGCCTTGGGCATGCAATGCGCTCCAATTCAGTGGAGGCGAACCAACTATAAGAAATGATTTGCCACAACTTGTCACGGAAGCGAAGAAGGCTGGGATAGAGCATGTGGAGGTAAACACTAATGGTTTGCGCCTCGCAGAAGACATAGATTATTTCAAGAAGCTTTTAGATGCTGGCATGAGCACACTTTATCTTCAGTTTGACGGTTTAAGGGAAGAAATCTACAAAAAGACCAGAGGCAGAACAGATCTCGTCCAAGTTAAGCATAAGGTTTTGGAAAATGCCAGAAAAATAAGCTTAGACTCGATAGTTTTAGTGGTCACTCTTGCAAGAGGTGTAAACGACAAAGATCTAGGCGACATAGTTCGCTATGCGGTTGAAAACCACGACGTCGTTAGATGCATTAATATTCAACCGATTTCTATGGCTGGGAGAGCCCGCAAAGACGAGATGCGGAAAATGCGCATCACAGTGCCGGACACCATCAAACTGATAGAAGAACAGACAAACGGAGTTGTTACACGATGGGACTGGCGGCCCGTTAACTGGCCTGTTCCAATTTCAAAGGGAATGGGTGTCGTGAAGAATAGGGTTTATCCGGAGTTTACTATGCATCCCATGTGCGGGGCTGCAACCTTCATTGTGGTTGAAAATGATGGCTCATACAAGCCTATAACACAGTATGTGGATGTTGACCGTTTCGCCGAAATCTTCTGGGGCATTTACTATTCCGGAGTTAAGGGCAAGAGGACAATGGCGAAAATGAAGATGTTGGAGCTGCTGCCACTGGTGAAGTCGCCACTTGTGAGAGGCTTGCTTAAGGACGTTATAACAAAGGGAAGCTATGAGGCACTTGGAAGGTTCATGCGAAAAATAATCATGATTGGAATAATGCACTTTATGGACGTCTGGAACTTTGACCTAGATCGCGTACAAAGATGCGTAATACACTATGCAACACCAGATGGCAAGGTCAGACCGTTCTGCACATACAACAGCATTCACAGGAACAACGTGGAAAAACAGTTCGCCATATCGGTCAGCGAGTGGTCTGATAAGACCGGGAAGAAGCTAAGCGAACCAGTTTAAAAGAATAGCTAATAAAGAAAGAGGGAAAAGTTAGGTTTTAGCAGCTAGTTTTTTAAGCTCTTCTTCTCGCAAGACCCTGCGGAGAACCTTGCCAACAGCACTTAGCGGCAGCTCCTTGCGAATCTCCAGCTCCCTAATTGCCTTATAAGGTGCAACCTTCTCGTTTACAAATTTCATCAGCTCTTCTTCTGTGGCGGTCGTACCCTCTTTCAGCACAACAAAAGCCTTGGGAATCTCGCCAGCAACGGGGTCTGGTTTGCCAATAACTCCGCAGAGTTTCACGGCTGGATGCTCGTATAAAACGTCTTCAAGCTCTCTGGGATAGACGCTGTAACCCTTATACTTGATTAAGTCCTTCTTTCTGTCTGTTATGTAGAAGTAGCCGTCCTCATCCATTTTTCCAATGTCACCCGTGTAAAGCCAACCATTTCTTAGAACTTCGGCGGTTTCCTCCGGCATTTTCCAGTAACCCTTCATCACTTGTGGACCCTTAACTATCAGTTCACCAATTTCCCCTGGTGGAAGCTCCTTTTCGCCTGTTTCCACGTCAACTATTTTCGCGTCGGTGTCAGGCCAAGGTATCCCTATTGAGCCTATCTTCACAGTTTTCATAGTTTTGTCAAGCGGATTGGCGTGTGTTACAGGCGAAGACTCTGTAAGCCCGTAACCTTCAACCAAAACGCCGCCAGTAACCTCCATAAACTTTTTCTGAACCTCCGGTGGAAGTGGAGCGGCGCCGGATACACAGAACTTTATTGATGTAAGGTCGTATTTTTTGAGGTCTGGATGGGCTATGAGCATAGCATACATTGTTGGTGCGCCGCAGAACACTGTTACTCTATATTTGTGGATGGCTTCTAAGACGGCTACTGGGTCGAAGCGGGGCAGCATAACCATTGTCCCAGCGAAGAATATTGGAGCGTTCATGCTTGTCGTCATGCCATAGATATGGAATAGCGGAAGCACCGTTAACACGACTTCTTCAGCCTCGTTGGCTTGCAGCCATTCTTTACACATGACGGCGTTTGAAACAAGATTCATGTGGGTGAGCATAGCCCCTTTGGAAATGCCAGTGGTTCCACCAGTATATTGAAGGGCGGCTAAATCTTCCCTTGGACTTATTTCAACCTTCGGCGGTTTAGCCTCATATTTTGCCATAAGCTCTGTGAAGAAGTAAACGTTCGCTTTGCGCTCCACCTTGTGGGATGGAATCTTTTTCAGCAAAGACCCAAGAACAGCCTTAAACGTTGGCATGTAATCCTTTAGGCTTGCCACTATAACGTTTCGAAGCTTTGTTTTCTCCCAAACCTTCTCCACTATCGGATAAAGCAGGTCAAGAACAACTATTGTTTCGGCTTCAGAATCGTTTAGTTGGTGTTCTACCTCTCGTTCCTTGTAGAGGGGGCTTATTGCCGTTATAATTGCTCCCGCCTTCAACGTGCCATAATACGAGATTACAAACTGCGGAATGTTTGGAAGGAAGATTGCAACTTTGTCACCCCTTTTCACCCCTAAATCCGCTAGTACAGTTGCAAACTTGTCGGAAAACAAGTCTAGTTCTCTATAGGTTAGTTTTCTGTCAAAGTAGAGAATTGCAGTCTTATCCGGATATTTTCTGGCAGAATCCCTCAAAAACTCGAAAAGAGGAACCTCAGGATAGTCTATGTGTTTTCTAACGCCTGGAGGCCAAAACTTGTACCATGGCTTTTCCGGTGGCTTTTCAATTTTCTCCTCTTCAACCTTCTTTTTCCTTTTAGCTGGCATATTAAACCCTATTAAAGATATTTGCGATTTTTGGAGTAATAATACTTTCCGTAGTTAAAGCTGATGCAAGCACACGTTTTCAGCTTTATTCTGGTCGAGTGAACTCGTATGTGGGGCGCCCTTCAGGGGTTAGTTTTGCCACAAGTTTTGCTTTCATGCCCACCTTAACCTCTGAAAGTTTAAAGCCAGTAAGCCACGCAAGCACCCTTACGCCTTCCTTAAGTTTGCCTATGGCAACGGTGTAGGGCTTTTCCTGCTGGAAAGTTGTTGGTCTGACAACAACGTGCGTAAAAGTTTCTATTGTTGCCTCGTTGCTGAGTTCAACCCACTCCATTTCAGAGGTTAGGCAGTTTGAACAGTCGGCAGCTGGTGGGAAGTACAGTTTCCCGCATTTTCTGCATTTTGTGGCTAGTATTTTCCCCTGCTTAAGGGATTCCCAAAACTGGAGCGTCTTGCTTATGGGGATATCCTGCACAATTTTTACTTCTCGTGATTTTATGGAGGGCATAGCAGCCATCTTATTCATCTCCTTAAAATTGTCACATAACAGTAATGTCCAGTTCCACCCACATTGTGGGCTAAGGCTATGTAGTTTTTCATGGGAACTTGCCGACCCTTTTCAACAGTCTCCTCCCTTAGCTGTCTTGTCAACTCATATATCATTGAGCAGCCCGTCGTGCCAATCGGGTGACCCTTCGCTTTTAAGCCACCGTCAACATTCACCGGGATTTTTCCGCCTATTTCGGTTTGTCCCTCCCTAATTAGTTTGGCTCCTTCACCCTTTTTGCAGAAGCCTAAATCTTCGTATGCCATTATTTCAGCTATGGTGAAGCAGTCGTGAACGACTGCAACGTCAAGCTGCTCTGGCGTCACATTCGCCATTTTGTAAGCCTTTTGGGCAGCTGCCACGCTGGCCTCTAACCCCACGTAGTCAAGCCTTTTGCTCATGTTGGCTGTTCCGGAGGCGTATCCTATCCCGGAAACCCAGACTGGTGTGTCAACCTTAAGCTCTTTAACCTTTTCTTCAGAGGCAAGGATTACTGAGGCTGCTCCATCGGATACTGGGCAACAGTCGAAGAGTTTTAGGGGCGCGGCAATAACCATAGAAGACAACACATCGTCAACGGTTATTCTGTTTTGGAGATGTGCTATCGGGTTCATTGAGGCATACTTGTGGTTTTTAACTGCAACTAGAGCCAAGTCTTCCTCTGTGGTGCCAAACTTGGCCATGTGGGCGGTTGCATACAAAGCGTAGTAAGCTGGAAAAGTTAAGCCGAAGTTGTGGAACTCCCAGAGGTAGTATCCAGCCCTTCCAATCCACTCCATCATCGTTGGAGTGTCAATTTCCCGCATCTTCTCGACACCCAAAGCTGCCGCAATTTCAGTTTGCCCGCTTGCCACAGCCCAATAGGCTGTTGAGAAGGCTGCGCTTCCACTTGCACATGCGGCTTCACAGCGCACAAGCCCAGCTCCAGTTAAACCACAATATTCAGCTGAAACCACAGCTGGGAGAAGCTCCTCATACCATGCCCCAGCTCCAGTTGAGCCCACAGCAACAAATTCGATGTCTTTCGGCGTTATTCCAGCATCTTCAACTGAAGGCTTGAAAGCCTCAAAAGCGAGTTCCGCCACATTAACGTCATTTCTAACACCAAACTTTGAACTCCCAACTCCAATAATTGCAACTTTCCTCATCTTACCACTCTTCCACTAGACCATCAAATTTTGGACGACTAAAAATATGGGGATAGAGGGATGCTTACTTTCCTTTAAACTCGGCTTTCCGTCTGGACATGAAAGCTTCTACGCCTTCTTTCAAGTCTTCTGTGGAGAAGGTTAAACCCATAAACCCTGACTCGAGACGCAAGCCAGCATCCAATGGCACTTGCGTTCCAAAGTTTAGGGCGAATTTAGCGTATTTCATCGCTATTGGCGGTCCTTCGCTTAATTTTTTGGCTAGCTCGCGAACCTCATCCCTAAGTTTTTCGTAATGCACGACCTTGTGGACTAAGCCAATTTTTAGGGCTTCTTCAGCCTTAAGCCGTGTGCCGAGCATGATCATTTCTTTAGCCTTTGCCAAGCCGACAATCCTCACAAGTCTTTGGGTTCCACCCCACCCAGGTATAAGCCCCAAGTTTATTTCGGGGCTTCCCAGTTCCGCATGTTCTGCGGCTATTCTGAAGTCGCATGCAAGTGCCAGTTCTAGGCCTCCTCCCAAGGCGAATCCGTTAATTGCCGCTATAACTGGTTTAGACATTTCCTCTATTTTGCCAAAAACCTTCTGTCCAAGCCTAGAGAATTCTTCAGCCTTAACAGGCGTAGCCTTTGGGAACATTGTGACATCTGCACCTGCGCTGAAGGATCTGTCACCTTCGCCTGTTATCACTACGCATTTTACTGATGGGTCTTTTTCAGCTGTGTCTAAGGCATCTGCAAGTTCCTCCATTAGGACGTCGTTAAAGGCGTTCAGCCTGTGCGGTCTGTTTAGAATTATCCACAGAACGCTATCTTCCCTCTCAATTTTTATAGTTTCATACGCTTTGCTCATGATCTCACCAAACCATGTTTTGTGGAATAGCCTATATTACTTTTGGGAAATTTAGAACTTTCTTAGTAGATACTTCAGCACTGTCAACTTTTGAATTTCGCTTGTGCCCTCATAAATCTCGGTTATTTTCGCGTCCCTATGGTATCTTTCAACGCGGTACTCGCCCAAATAGCCATATCCGCCCAGTGTTTGGATGGCGAAGTCTGTGGCTTCCATAGCCACGCGGCTTGCGTATTGTTTTGCCATAGCCGTTGCCATCGGATCCATTTTTCCAGCGTCTATGAGCCAAGCAGCCTTGTATGTGAGAAGCCTTGCAGCCTCTATTTTTGTGGCTAATTCCGCCAAGGTACAGCCTATGGCTTCATGCTGAATTATTGGCTGTCCAAAGGCTTCCCTCTGCTTTGAATATTTGAAGGCTATTTCCCACGCACCTTGAGCCATACCGACAGCTTGAGCCGCCACGCCAACCCTTGTTTTATCGAAAAACTCCATAGAGTGGTAGAACCCTCTGTTAAGTTCGCCTACAATGTTCCAGTCCGTAACCTTAACATTGTCGAAACGTACTTCGCCAGTTACAGAACACCTTATCCCCATCTTATTGTGAAGCTTTGTTGTTTCCAGTCCCGGTGTGCCCCTATCAACGACAAAAAGTGTTTCGCCTCTGTAGGTTGGCCGTACCTTCGTGTCTGTCTGTGTCAGCACTACTATGAAGTCGGCTATTGTGGCGTTTGTTATGAAGGTTTTTGTGCCGTTAATCCACCATTCGTTTCCATATTTGGTGGCTGTTGTTTCCACACGGGTTATGTCGCTTCCACTGACGTTTGGCTCTGTGAAGGCTGCCGCTGAAGTGTAGTCGCCTCTACAAATTGGCGGTAGATACTTCTCCTTCTGCTCCTTGCTGCCATAAGCCAGTACAAGTTCGCTTCCAAAGTTTCCACTTGAAATTGCCACGCCAAGCGAAGAGTCCGACCTACACATTTCCTCAATTACCAAGCATGTTTCCAGAAGCCCATAGCCTTGTCCGCCATACTCTTGGGGAAAGAACATGCTTGTGAAGCCTAGCTTCGCGGCTTTTTTGTAAAGTTCTATGGGAAATTCTTCTTTTTTGTCAAGTTCTAAGGCTAGTTCTGGTTTGAACTCCTTATCACAGAACTCTCTTACAGCGTTTTTTATTCCAATCTGCTCCTCTGTTAATTCAAACTTCATCTAATAGAACCCCCTTCCAGTTTTCTTACCAAGCCAGCCCTTACTTACATACTCTTCTAGAAGCGGGCACGGCTTATACATTTCCATGTTATATTTGGCGTAGAGCTCCTTCAACTTTTTGACAATAACGTCAATGCCGGTTCTATCCGCATACTCACATGGCCCAGAAGGCCAATAGGTGCCAAGCTTCATTCCAGTGTCTATGTCCGCTGGACTTGCCGCGCCTTCGTGTACTAGCCATGCAGCCTCGTTCACAGCTACAGCCCAAGACCTCTCAACGTCGTACTCTTCCATCAAATTGAATGGTATTCTTGGTCTCCCCTTAGTCCAGTCGTAGAAGCCTACGCCTGCTTTCTGTCCAAACTTTTTCTCTTTGACCAGTGGCTCTATGACTTCCGCGCAAGGCTTGAAGCGTTCGCCGTAAGCCTCGTAAAGTATTTTTCCAACCTCGTAGGCTATGTCAAGTCCAACAAAGTCTGCCAGTTCAAACCATCCCATTGGAAAGCCGCCGCTATATTTGACTGAGGCGTCTATGCCCTCTTTTGTTGCTTCACCACGGTGGTAAGCCCAGAAAGCCTCGTTAAAAACTGCGCCGAGAACACGGTTAACTATAAAGCCCCTCACATCCTTTTTGACAACTACAGGGGTTTTTCCAAGTTTTTTAGCTAACTCCACTAGAGTGTCTATTGTTTCTTGGCTTGTTTTTTCGCCTTTAATGACCTCCACCAAAGCCATCATTTGCGGCGGGTTGAAGAAGTGCATTCCCGCCACTTTTTCTGGGCGTTTTGTGACGTTCCCCATCTCTGTTATGCTTAAAGTTGAAGTGTTAGACGCCAGAATCGCATGGGGAGGCGCGGTGCTGTCAAGTTTTGCAAAAACTTGCTTTTTGAGTTCCATGTTTTCCGGAACAGCCTCGATGGCGAGGTCTATGTCTTTTGCTGCCTCTTCATAACTTGTTGTTGTTTTTATCCTTGAAAGTGCAGCGTCCGCATCTTCTTGCCTTATCCTCTTCTTTTCGACAAACTTGCCAAGGCTCCACTTGATTTTCTCCATACCCTTTTGCAGAAAGTCGTCGCTGATGTCAACCATTGCAACTTGAAGCCCGCTCATTGCCAAAAGCTGTGTTATTCCATGCCCCATTGCTCCAGAACCAATCACAGCAGCTTTTTTTAATTTTTCAGTCAAACAAATCCTCTCCCAAACATAGAATAAATGAATAGACAGCATTCATAATAAAACTTTTTAGAATTTGTCGGCAAGCCGGTGGGGAAAATAAGGGGGAGAAGAATCGGCTACTTTGTTAAAAAGTTGACGATGGTCAGTTTTTGGACTTCGCTTGTGCCCTCGTAGATTTCAGTTATTTTTGCACATCTATGGAAGCGCTCCACGTGGTAGTCAGCTAAATAGCCATACCCGCCGAATATTTGGATAGCGTCGTCCGTCACTTCCATGGCTACGCGGCTTGCATAAGCCTTAGCCATCGATGTTGCCGCTGGACTGGGTTTTTCATGGTCGTATATCCAAGCCGCCTTATACGTGAGTAGGCGGGCTGTTTCGATTTTTATTGCCATTTCAGCCAGCTTAAAGGAGACACCTTGGAAATTAATTATTGGCTGTCCGAACTGCTTGCGGGTTTTGGCATAGTTTAGGGCTTTTTCAAAGGCTCCTTGGGCTATGCCGACTGCTTGGGCTGCCACTGTTATGCGGGTTCCATCAAAAAGTTCAAGAGCATAATAGAATCCTTTGTTTAATTCACCTACAAGGTTGTTTGCAGGCACGTGGAGGTCGCTTAATGCCAGTGAGCCGGTGACACATGGTCTTATACCCATCTTGCCGTGAAGTTTTGTCGCCTCTAAGCCTGGCATGCCCTTCTCTGCTAGGAAAAGGCTTTGTCCACGGTGGGATGGTGTCGCGTTTGGGTCTGTTTGGCATAAGATTATGAAGGTGTCGGCTATTGGAGCGTTTGTTATGAACTGTTTTGAGCCGTTAATCACCCATTCGCCGCCAACTTTAACGGCTGTTGTGTCCATCTTGGTTATGTCACTTCCATGCTCCGGCTCTGTGAAGGCTGCAGCGGCAATTTTGTCACCCCTAGCCAGCGGTGGAATATACTTTTCTTTTTGTTCCTCTGTGCCGTGCTTGAGTAAGACGTCTGGAACCATCAGGTTTCCAAGGGAGATAGCCACTCCCAATCCGGGGTCAACGCGACAGAACTCTTCAACAACTAGGCATTCTTCCAGTACGCCGTAGCCTTGCCCATCATATTCTTGTGGTATGCGCATGCTTGTAAATCCCAATTTGGCTGCTTTTCTGTAAAGCTCCATTGGAAACTCTTCTTTCTGGTCGTATTCTAGGGCTAGTTCTGGTGTGAACTCCTTTTCCGCGAATTCGCGGGCAGCTCGCTTTATTTCCATCTGTTCCCCAGTTAGCTTAAAGTCCATGCTTACTCCTCCATTACTGAAACTGAGCTTACGCTTTTTGAGCTTTTAACTCGCTAATCTTGTTCTTCAGCACTGGCACAACCTTGAATAGGTCTTCAACCACGCCATAGTCTGAAAAGCTGAATATTGGAGCCTTCGGGTCTTTGTTTACAGCTATTATCAAGTCAGAGTTTTTCATTCCTAGAACATGTTGGAAGGCACCGCTTATGCCTAGGGCTATGTAGAGTTTCGGCTTAACAGTTTTTCCAGAGGTTCCCACTTGCCGGTCGCTTGGAAGCCAACCCTTATCCACGATTGGACGCGAGCATGCCAAGACTCCGCCCAGCGCTTTTGCTAACTCTTCAACCACTGGTATGTTGCTCTGGTCTTTTACGCCCCTTCCAATGCCCACAAGAACTTCTGCCGCTGTTATGTCAACGCCTCCTGGGGGTGGCAAAACATACTCCAAGAACCTTTTTGCTGCTACTTCTTCTGTTAGCGGCGATGGAACATCCACTATTTGACCGTTCAACGGTGCTGGCGGCTTTTGAGCTTGGAATGCTGCTTGACGAACTGTAACCATGTAGCTTTCAGATTTCCGAAGTATTGCCTTAACGTTCACTTTTCCGCCGTACATCTGCCTCGTTATAGTGAATGTGTCGCCTTCAAAAGCCAGGTCTATGCAGTCCGTCGCCAATGGAATGTTTAGGGATGCCGCCAGCCTTGGGGCAAGCTCAACGCCATAGGACGTATGCCCAATAATCGCCAGAACTGGCTTATGCTCCCTGATCAGATGGGAAAGAACCTTTTGGTAGGCTTCTGAATTGAAGTTTTCAAGCTTTGCATCCTCAACTATTAGAACTCTTTTGGCGTGTTCAGCCAGGTTTTTGGCGTGTTCCCTAACATTTTGGCCTAGAATCACTGCCACTGGTTCGGCGTTTGTTTTTTCGGCTAGTTCTCTGGCTTTTGTCAGCATTTCGAAAGTTATGTCTCTTAATTGCCCTTGTCTGTGCTCGGCTAAAACAAAAATTTCAGTCACCCCTAAATCAGCCCCCGAGACTTTAAGATTTCAACAATCTTTGTGGCTATTTCGTCTGGGCTTCCATGGAGAAACTCTGCTTGCTTTTCCACTGGTGGAACATAAAGCCTCTCTATCCTCAGCCATGAGCCAGCCTCGCCAACTTCATTTTCGCTTAAACCTATGTCCGGCAATCCCATAACCTTGACCTCTTTCTGCATAGCCTTGCGAATCCCCATGATGGAGACGTAACGCGGCTCATTAATGCCTGTTTGAACAGCGAAAAGCGCTGGCAACTTAACCTCTAGCCGTTCTTCTAATCCGCCCTCAAGCTCGCGATTGATAATAGCCTTCCCGTCGCTAAACTCAATCTTCTTAACCATGGTAGCATGGGGAACGCCAAGCAACTCAGCCAAAACAGGACCAACAACAGCACTTCCATCGTCACCAGCCTGTGCCCCTGTAAGGATTAAGTCGAAGTGGAAATTTTTAATTACGCTATAAAGGATTTTCGCAGTCGCATACGCGTCTGAACCGACAAATTTCGGGTCTGTTAGCCGTATAGCCTTGTCTGCGCCGCGGGCAAGACACTTTCGCAGCGTGCTTTCAGAGTCTTCTGGTCCAACGGTTATGGCTGTGACTGTTCCACCGAACTTCTCTTTTATGCGCACAGACTCTTCCAAGGCATAGTCGTCCCACTCGTTTATATCGAAAACCAAGCCAGCTTTTTCTATGCCCTTGCCAGTCGCGTCAATTTTAAGTTCTGCTTCTGCTGTTTCCGGAACATGCTTAACACAAACAATAATGTCCAAGCACATTCTCTCCCTAAACCATTTTTGAATTGTGTTACCCATCCGTTTTCATATATTTTTTGCCCAACCACCCATACCAATTCCATGTTAAACTTCCAGATTTCCGCCCATCTTAGCAAAGTCTTTATCAAACGAAAACTGTAATGGAAACGGAAGAAAATGGAAAGGAAAATCGACTGGTTGCCAATACTAATCCGGTGCAGAGATAACGTGAAAGAGCATATAGCCCCCCTTCTGGAAACTGCACGCAGACAACAGCAACCAAATATTGGCATAGGGGCTGGCGGCGACCCAATAAAGCAAATCGATATGGCGGCGGAAAAAGCCATAGTGGAAACTATCGTTGGGCAAGGCATATCCTTCACTCTGATAAGCGAGGAATCCGGCATAAGGGAGTACGGCAAAAACCCGAAGGAAAACTATGTGACAGCAGACCCCATAGACGGAACAACAAACCTAACAAGGGGGATACCCTTCTACGCAACATCCATAGCTGTTTCCACAAAACCAGAACTAAACACTGTTCACACAGCACTTGTGGCAGACCTCTCCCACGGCACAACATACACGGCGGAAAAAGGCAGAGGAGCGCACTGTAACGATAAGAAAATTGTTCCCTCAAAACAGACAGACTTGGAAGACGCTGTGATAGGCATAGACCTAAACACCTATAAAGCTCGTGAAATCGCTCCATACCTAACAAGCCTAATTGAAAAGACGAAGCATATACGCCACCTAGGAGCCAACGCGCTGGAACTATGCTATGTGGCTGACGGGACAACAGATGCCTTCATCGACATCCGCGGAAAGCTTAGAGCAACAGACACTGCGGCTGCTTGGCTAATAATAAAGGAGGCTGGAGCAATAATCACAACACCTGACGGCAAACCCCTAAACGCCAAATTAGACCCTATGGAGAGACTGACTTTTGTGGCGTCGGCTAACCCTGGGATTCATAAAAAGATTCTAAGCCTGATAGAGAAAGGGTTGAAGCGGAGCAAATGATAACTCCTTTAATGCCCCATCCAGCAGCTCTTGTAAAAACGAGGGAAACAAGAGTTCTGGTTGTGGCGGACCTGCACATAGGGTGGGAGATAGCCCTATCAGAAAAGGGCATACACGTTCCAACTCAAATGCCAAAACTTCTACAAAAAATGAAAATGCTCATAAGCCTATACAAGCCTGAAAGACTCCTAATAATAGGCGACGTCAAACACACCGTGGCAACAGCGGAAATAAGCGAGTGGCACGATGTTCCAGACTTCTTCACAGAACTAAAACCACTTGTCCAAGAAATACAAGTAATCCGGGGAAACCACGACGGAAACCTAGACCCCCTACTCCCAGAGGGCGTAAAAACCCTCCCATCATCCGGAACAATAGTGGATGACGTTGGCTTTTTCCACGGTCACCGCTGGCCATCACCAGCACTTTTAAAGTGCAAAACCCTTGTGATGGGGCATGTCCATCCGGTGGTGGCTTTCCGCGACCCAGCTGGATTTAGAATAACAAGGCAGGTTTGGGTTAAGGCAAACTGCGAAAGGGAACAGCTTGCAAGGATTTTACTGGAAAAGGATAAAATAAAGATTAAGAACAGCCCACAGCAAGCGTTGCTTAAACATTATGGAGTTAAGCCTAAAACTTCACAGCTTTTCATAATGCCATCCTTCAACGAGTATTTGGGAGGAAAACCCCTAAACGAGAAAAACTCTGGAGAAGAAGCAAAAAGGGAAAAAATTGTTGGACCAATTCTGAGGACAAACGCTGTTGACATGGAAAACGCGGAAGTTTACCTTTTGGACGGAACTTTTCTTGGAGCTTTAAGCCAGCTTAGAATTCTTGGGTAGCGCAAAGATTTTATAGATTAAGGTTTTCCACACTAAACTAGGTGGGAAAATGCCTTCTGAAGAAGATTTTCCAGAATGGTTTAGAAGGAGAAGATTTCCATTCTTCGGAAGTTGGTTCTTCGAAGACATGGACAGAATGTTTAGAGAAATGGAAAAGTGGATGGAAGAAGAATTCAAAGAGTTCACATCCAGAATTCCAAGAGACTATGTTAGGGAGCGTAAACTGCCAAACGGCTCAACAATAAAGGAATGGGGACCCTTCGTTTACGGCTACAGCATAAAGATTGGACCGGATGGCAAACCAGAAATCCGCGAGTTTGGAAACGTCAAGCCAACCCGTCTTGGACCGAAAGTTAAGGAGGAGCGCGAGCCGCTGGTGGACATTGTTGAAACGGACAACGAAATCCATGTTGTGGCTGAACTCCCAGGCGTTGAAAAAGAGGATATCAAACTGCATGGCACAGAAGACACGCTGACCATAAGTGTTGACACTCCTCAGCGGAAATATTATAAGGAGTTGAAGCTTCCGGCGAGGGTTAACGTGAAAGAGGCGAAAACCCAGTATAAAAATGGAGTTTTAGAGGTTAAACTTCCAAAGATAAAGGAAGAGAAGAAGCCCAAGGGCGAGCCTCTAAAAATCGAATAACAACAGCACAGCAAAAGGCGCAATAAATTTCAAGTTTGTGCTTCTATGAGCGCGGATTCCGAAAGCGATATTCTAAATGTCATATGCAAAGAGGTTAAGGCAGAGGGGAAACTGACAGGAAAAAACATCACCATGCTCTATGAGGTTTTTGGACAACGCTTTACAAAGGCATTTGAAGCCCTAAAAGAGAACAGAGTGAAAAAGTACACGTTTAAGCCAAGTGGTAGAGTTGTCTGGGTGGTTGTTGGCAAAGAACGCGATTACCTGATAATGCCAGATGCGGAGTTCTGCTCATGCGACGACTTCTACTTCCGAGTGCTGGACAGAAAAATTCACCTATGCTACCATTTGATAGCACAGAAAATAGCCAACATTTTAGAATGGTACGAGAAAATAGAAGAACACGACGAACTGTACGAGCCATTAATGAGAGAATGGAGAAAACCAACTCCTTAAATACCACAACTTAGAATATGGAAGTGGAAAAGGGGATTTCGCGTGGAGGACATCGGAGCATACTTTGAAACCCTCAAATACGTGCTGATGACGGCAACGTTCGTCGTCCTAGTCCTAATATTCCTTCACATATTCTACGGCGGAGAAGAAAAGAAAAGCTGAACGCTTGAACAACCTTTTTCAACTTTTCCTTCGCCATAATATAAGGAAAAGCATGATGCTTAAAATTCCAAGAATTATGGCAAAAAGGGCAAGCCATGTTGCTTCTGGACCAGCACCAAAAACAATGGGAAGGGGTCCTATAAGTATGAAGCCTCCAAGGCTTCCGGCGCCTTCGCCAAATAACAGTGCGGCAGCCACCGTTATTATGACGCCTACCAAGATTATGAAAAAGCCTGTGAAAAACAACATTATAGAACGTCTAATCCATTTAGTTTCCGCACGTTCTTCGCTCTCTTCTTTTTCAGATGCCATTCGCTTTCACCTACCCAACAAATAAAGTACAATGAAAACCACAAAAAGAAGCACTATAAGCGCTATCGAAAGCCACAAGACGGACTTGACGGATTCCCTATCACTGCCAAAAACTATTGGAAAAGGTCCAATAATTAGTGCCCCACCGCCCCGGACTCTTCCACTTTTCATGCTTGAGAGGAAAAGCAATACAAAAGCCACAAGAACTACTATGACGCCTAGGAAAATTACGATTATGCCCAACTCGTAAAGCGTTTCACCGCCCAGTGCTAAAGCCATTTTCATTCAATTTACGCCTAAACAATGCAAACTTTTAAACATTTTTAGAAGGAGAAGAGCAGAAAATAAACCAGTAAGGCTGTTGCAAAAGTGGCTATAAAAGAGGGAATTACAAACTTGTAGACCTTACCCAATGGACTTTTGAAATAGTCGGCGGTAAACGTGAAACAAAGGTGTGTAGGTGAAATGGTATATCCTAGATAAGCGCTTATATATAGAAGGGCAGCGGTTTTTGGCGAGAAAGTCAGAACCGCTTTAAAAATTGGTACGCTTATGGCTATTGCTCCAAGCGGAGAACCAGTAAGAAAACCCAAAACCGCGGGTATAACCGTCAAAAGCAACGTGATATCTACACTTCCGTTGACGACAAACTGCTTGAAAACCTCAGAAACCCCAGAAGCACTCATCACATTTCTAAGTAGAAAAGCTCCATAAACAGCAAGCGTCACCCCATAAATCCCCCATTCCCTAAGCGGTTTAACAAACAATTTACAGTCCAGACGAGAAATCATGATTAAAGCCACTAAGCCAGTAAAAGTCGCTATTAAAACATCAAAACCTAGCCCAGACAAGCCGTAGCTTAACGCGTCTATAAAAACAGCCACAATAATAGTCACCATTATAGGAGAGAAGGACACGAGAAACTGTTTAAATTCCAAACCGACTTTACTTCCCGCCGTTTCAGATTTTTCCTCCCCTTTTACGCTTGGAATTTTCCAGAAGCCTATCAAAAAGCCAACAACAACCATCACTATAACCGTTGGAATTTGAAGCAAAATTATTGAAAATAGCGCCACTCCCGTTAAGGCAGCCGTCACTATAAGCACTTGGCTTAGTGGATAGACGGGAAAAATTGTGTGTCGAAACCACAAATTTACATAAGCTTTTCTCTCAGGCTTTAATTTCAGCTTATCAGCCTCAGAATCCACTATGGGAGCAGACATCAGAGCTCCACCAGCAACAGGAAGGAAGCCTATCACGGCTGGAAGCACGCTTAAAACAATCTTTGGATTTTTAACAATTCGGCTCAGGCTCTCGCTTAATTTAGTGATTTCCCCAGTTTCTTTGTAAAGTTGGCTAAGCCACATTATGCCAAAAGTTGCAAGGATAACAGACGATGCAAGCAGCCCATTGTATTCTCCAAAGGGGTCAACGGTTGAATAGGCTATGTTTGGAATGCGCCACCAATCAAGCGAAAGCAAAGCCAAAAGGATGGCTGTTACGTTTAACGTTATTCCTAAGTTAATGCGTTTATAAAGCAGCCCTCCGAGAAAACAAAAAGAAACCACCATAGCAGTCAGAGGATCAAGCAGCCCCAAACCAAGACATCCCTTTTCAACACTTGAAAACCAAAATATACGTCAAACACTTAATCCTTTCCATAAAACACGCAGAGGGTGTAGCCCAATGAAAGGAAAGGCTTTCATCTCGGGTCCAATACAAGGCATGGAGACAAAACAATCTTACAGAGAGATGATAAGACGCATTTGCATCCGCTGCGGATACGAGCCAATAGACCCATGGCAGCGCGAAAAAATAATCTACAGAGGGACAGAACACGGTTGGTGGGAAAAAGTGCCAGCAGCAGACTTCATAAAAAGAGATTTAGAAGACATTGAAAAATGCGACATTTTAATCGCCTACATGCCTAGACTCTCTGCCGGAACATGCATGGAACTTTTCTACGCAAAAATGAAGGAAAAGAAGACCATATGTATATGCAAAATCAGAAACCCAAGCCCATGGATAACCACACACTCAGACATAATCCTCAAAAAAGTCAAAGAACTTGAATCGGCACTGAAGACCATCAGCCTACATTAACGCAGCCATTTTAAAACCTCAAACCTTCACTGCCGCCCTCAGCCTAGCCGACCTACACCTAGGATTTTCCGCAACCTCCTCCTTAGATGGCCTAACAGGTTTTTTCGTCAAAATTTTAACAGCCCCTTCCTTCGCCCTTTCCCTAAGAAAATTCTTGACGATACGATCTTCTAAGGAATGGAAAGAGATAACCACAAGTCTACCCCCCTCACCTATTATGTCAAGGGCTTGGGGCAAGGCCTTCTCCAAATTCTCCAACTCATTGTTCACAGCTATTCGCAAAGCCTGAAAAGTTTTAGTCGCAAAATGGATTCTTCCCCTATGATACCACGAAGGCGTCGCTCTCTCAACAGCCATGACCAAATCCACAGTAGTTCTTAAAGGTCTTGACCGCACAATTTCCTCCGCAATTCTCCGCGAAAACCTCTCCTGCCCATAAACCCTCAAAATCCTTTCAATATCTCTCAAACTCCAAAAGTTCACTATCGCTTCGGCAGTTAACGGATTTTCTGGATTGTAACGCATATCAAGCGGCTCGTTACGGAGAAAAGAAAATCCCCGATGGCTTTCCTCCAAATGCCAACTCGACAAGCCCAAATCAAACAGAACCCCAGAAATATGTCTAAAGGCATATCTCTCCACCGTTTCACTCAAGTTCGCAAAGTTGCCACACACAAGAACCAAACGCCTTTCATAAATTGTGCCCTCAACTTTACGCTTAAGCTCCTCTAAAATCATGGGGTCAGCATCTATCCCTAAAACCTTGCCAAAAGGTTTGCTCCGCTCCAAAATAGCCATGCTATGGCCGCCTTCACCAACCGTACAATCAACAAAATTCTCATCAGATTTAGGGTCAAGAAAACGAATGACAGAATCCCTCATAACAGGAACATGCAAAGGAAACACCATCATTATACTAGCCTTTCACGCATTTATAACAGAATCTAAACCTTAACAAGCTGTGGTGCTCCGGCCGGGATTTGAACCCGGGTCCGCGGCTCGAGAGGCCGCTA
>CAZNKF010000016.1:0-24879 GCA_964573785.1 uncultured Candidatus Bathyarchaeia archaeon | reverse complement strand
GGGTTCATTCCAAAAAGCCGGGGGTGGGAGTTGAACCCACATATAGCTGCTCTGCAGGCAGCCGCCTGAACCGTTCGGCCACCCCGGCACACATTCAATTAAAGTTTTTGGTGTATAATAAGTTTTTATTGGTTTAACCCTATTTTTTGGGCTATTTCTCTATAAATTTTTAAGGCTTTTTCTTCATCTTCTACGTTCTTTATTAGCATGCGTCCGCCATTAAACAATGTTATTTCGTAGTTTTTGTATGTGAAGACTATCACCATTGAAGATTTTACCCGCACTTTGAAGATTTGCCCTATTTTCGTTTGGATGGCTTCAAGGTTTAGTTTTGCTGGCTTTTCCGGGTTTATGTTGACGGTGTTTCTTCCGCAAAGCCATACAAGTTTTTCCCGTGGTTTTTGGAAAACTGCTTCGCCTCGGCATGCCGGGCAGTTTTCCCTTTTGTATATGTCTATTGCAGTGAAGTACATGTCGCTGAAGTCGCATACCATAAGCTTACCCTTTAATGGCGCTCCCACACTGGCTAAAAGTTTTACGGCTTCCATGGCTTCCATTGCTCCAATGATGCCGGGAGTTGCGCCTAAAACTCCTCTAACATCGCATGTTAATAGGCTGCTGTCCTCAAGGTTTGGCAGAACACATTCCAAGCATGGGGTTTCCGGAGGAGCAAAAACTGAAAGGTTGCCCTCTATGCCTATAGCTGCCCCAAAAACATATGGTATTTTAAGCTTTATACAAGTTCGATTAACAATATAGCGGGTGCGCATATTATCCAAGCCGTCAACAACACATTCCACGCCCTTCAGCAAGTTTTCAGCGTTGTCTGCGTTCAAGTTCTCCGGAACAGCCTCAACCTCAACGAAAGGGTTTATTCCCATAAGCCTCTTTGCCGAAACCTCAGCCTTTGGATAGCGCAAATCATCCAGCGTATACAAAACTTGCCTATGAAGATTATGCGGCTCAACAGTATCTTGGTCTATTAGGCGCAAGTAGCCAACACCGGCAAGTGTCAAATAAAGCGAAGAAACTGTTCCAAGCCCGCCAAGCCCGACAACGGCAACCTTCGCCTTTGCAAGTCTCTCTTGTCCTTCCCGTCCAAGCTCTTTCATGACAAGCTGCCGACTGTAAAATTCGTCGTAGGAAATGTGGGTTTTCTGTGTTTTTGACATCTCAAATCTTCCTTATCAGAGATGGATGTATTAAATGCTGTTCTGCAGCCTTATATTACCCTTTTTCAAAAACTGCTTCTGATAGATTTCCCTAACCCTCTGTATTGTGTCAGCTTCCTCTGGGGTTTTATCATCCCTTATTCGTGTTATTCTCGCAAAACGCAGTGCCATACCACACTCGTATTTTGGGCTTTTCTGAATTTCGTTGTAGGCTACTTCCACAACAATTTTTGGAGCGACATAGACTTTGCGGTACCCCTCTTTTATGGCTAATTCTTTTAGGCGTCTCGTCATCTCGATGATTTCGGAGTCCGTTAAACCCTTGAAGGTCTTGCCAACAATCAAAAATTCGCCTGTTTCAGCGTCACGCGCAGCCAAATAATAGTCTGAAAGCCACCCGCGTCTACGTCCATAACCATACTCCGCAGCAACAATAACCAAGTCCAACGGTTCAAGAATAGACTTTATCTTTAACCAGTGTTTCCCACGAATCCCAGGCATGTATTCACTGTTCAACCTCTTAGCCATAAGCCCCTCATGCCCGCAGTCAATAGCCTCTCTGAGGAACTGTTCAGCTTCGTCAACGCTGTCTGTAACTATCTGTTTTGTTAACGGGATTCCTCCAGCATTTTCAGCCAAAATCTGTCTTCGCCGAAGATAGGGCAACAAAATTAGGCTTTCACCATTCAAATACAGAATGTCAAAGAGGTAAAGCCTAACAGGAATTGCTTTAGCCATATCCTCTATTCCATGCACACGCTTAAACCTCCGCATAAGATGCTGAAAAGGAATAGGATGCCCTTCCTCGCCTATGGCTATTACCTCACCCTCTACAATGGCTTCACGGGCTTTAACTTCCCTCTTTACAATGTCGGCTATTTCTGGCAAACTTTTAGAGACATCTGTTAACCTACGGCTGAAAATTCGCACATCGTCACCGCACTTATGAATTTGAACTCTGGCACCGTCAAGTTTATACTCAAAAGCTGTTTTTCCACCATGCTCTTTAATCGCTTCAGCCACATCATTCGCCATCTGAGCCAGCATAAGCCCAACGGGTCTAAAAACTTGAAAACCAATTTTTGACAGCGCCTCTTTGCCCTCGATTTTTATTAACGCCGCCAAGGTGCCAATATCCCCGAGAACCATGCTTGCTCTTTTGACAGTTTCAAGTGGTATCTGAAACGCCTTGGAAACCGCTTGCTCCATTAACCCCTCATGGAAGCCCGTCCGCATCTCACCAATAAATATTTTAACAAGATACTTCGCCTCAAGCGGGGAAGCCAAACTGAGCAAAGCCTCAACTAAACGCTCCTTTTTCTCCCTAGAACCATACCCAACGGCTTCAGCTATAGCCTCAAAACTCCGCCTAACCTCCAATATTGTTAAAGGCTTTTCAAAAAGCACCGCCTGCCTCCTAACTTTACAACTTTCAAAAACAACTTTAACCGCTGAACCCACATCGCCAGTCTGATTAAAGGCCTTAAGAAAAACTTTCCACTCAACACCAGTTATGCGCCTAATAATCTCGCTTAAAGTAGCCCAACTCACATCAAGAGTCTGCTGACTCCACATTGGAAAAGGCCTCCCCAAAATCACCGAAACCGACGGCTCAACCTCGCTAGAATCAAGGTTTTTCAGAAAATCCGCTACGAGGTTTACGGCTGGAACCCGACGGCTCATACCCTCAAGTTTCTCACATAACTCCGCCAGAGCCTTAAAGGATGTTGACATACAACACACTTTTATTCTGCCATGTTAGAATGGCATAACCGAAATTAAAATTGTTTATTTTAGCAGAACTATGATAAAAAGAGGGGACAAGTCAATTTCAAAACGACTCTGCAAGCTTCGCTTTAACCTCTTTTATCTTTTTCTCGGTCTCGAAAGCCTTCTCATTTTCCCCCAAAGCCCTATAACAGTCTCTGGCATACTCCAAAGCGCTAACACCAAATCTGTCAAAGCCCTTTTGGAAGGAAAGCTCCGCAGACTTTAGAAAATACTCCACCGCCCCAGCGTAATCCTTCAACATGAAAGCACACTCACCAGCCTTAAAAAGCGCGTATGTGGCATCAAAGAAATCGTTCTTCCCTTTGTAAAGCTCAGAAGCCTTCAGAAACTTCTCTTTAGCCTCCTCATACTTGCCAATCTCGTAAAGCGTGTTCCCATCCTTATGCAACTTTACCGGGTCTTCCTCTTCCGTCATAAACATCAACCAACTTGCTAAACACCATTAACAAACATACAATTTAGGTTTTCCCTTACCCTTAGAAAATTTTAACTCATTGGAACTCTCAATGACAAATCCTGCTAACTCTTATTTTTGAATAGGCTTCTATACAGCACGTATGTTGCATAAAAAGCGTAAGCGACACATAATTTTGGAAGCGTTCGAAGCGATCCAAAACGTAAATTTTCCATAAGTATTCGTATGCTCCCCTTTATGGTCCAAGCTTCTGGGGGTCTATAATGTACACAATAAGGGTCGTACGTTGCCGCCACCAGCCTAAAACCCTTCTTCTCTATCCATTCTTTGATGAAGGCATCTTCAAACACGTGTAAATTGCTTGGAATGTCTATATCTTTAACGGCTTCGCGGCGTACAAGTAAGTCGTGTGTCCCGCCCCTCAAATCGAAAATCTTCCTGGTTATCTTTAAGAAAAGCTTTAGAACTATGGGGTTTCGGATTCCTTCCCAAATTTCTATGCCCCAAACTCCTCCGACATCATCCGCCACAAAATTTTTGGCTTTTTCAAACCATTTGTCGCATAGGATTACGTCACTATCTACAAAGACGAACCATTCCGTTTTAACTTCCTTTATGCCTTTCATCCTCGCGCTGCCGCGTGTGCCATTATCCATTAATAAAACTACGTTTCCATATTTTTCCCCAAATTTTTTAACAATTTTTAAGGTAGAGTCTGTCGAGCACCCATCAACTATTATTAAACGGTTAACTGGGATGTTTTTGTAGATGGAGTTCAAGCATTCCTCTAGGACTCTTTCGCTGTTTTTTGTAAGCACCACAACGTCCACATTTTCGACGGGCACTTTGACACCATCTTTTAATAATTTTGTGCAATCATTTCCGAATGATGGCGTAAAGAATTATAAAGATTTGCCAGCCATGCCATAGTTTATACTCATTGAGGCACCACTAACAGTTTATATTTTAAAGTCTAGCATTGACTATTAAACTGACTGAAGAGTATTCCAAAAGGTGTCCATTGAATGTCCATTAAAAAGGCCTTGAGCATTGTTTCACGGGTCTTGGCTCCGGACAAGCCTTATCATGTTCAATGGATGGTTACGAGGAAATGTAATTATCGCTGTAGAGGATGTAACGTTTGGCGGGAGCAGGATAGCGAGGAATTATCAACCGAGGAAGTCAAACGCGGACTAGATATCCTCCGGAAACTGGGCGTTGTAGAAGTGTTGATATCCGGCGGCAACCCGCTTTTGAGAGCGGACATCGATGAAATAATTGAGTATGCCTCACGTTACTTCTTTACAACAGTTTATGATAATGGCAGTATAGCGGCTGAAAAAATTGACGCTTTACGTCACGCAAATTTTGTCGCAATCTCCGTTGACAGCCTCAACCCGGAGAAAAACGACTATATAAGGGGTGTTAAAGGCGCATGGAAAAGAGCCATGGAGACCATTGAAAAACTTCACCAGGAAGGCATCAACGTGAGTGCGACGCCGACAATTTCGCAGGCTAATCTTTACGAAATTGTCGATTTCACCAAATATTTCTTGGATAGGGGAATCCCCGTCTGGTATTCCCTATACTCTTATGATGCAACAGAATGTTCAAACTCGCTTTTTAAGATAGGAAAAGAGGAAGATGTTTTCCTAATAAGGGATAGGAACGCCATGGTTAAGGTTTGCGACTCGCTTCTAGAAATGAAGCGTGAAGACGATAACGTTTTAGTTACAACAAAAGTTTTGGAAGCAGTTAAGCACCTTTATCTAAACAATAAAAGAATTTGGAGATGTCGCGCGCTGCAAAACTTCTTCGTTATAAATCATCGAGGAGAAGTTGCTGGTTGCCACCTTCATGAACCGGTCGCATCAATTTTTGAGTTGCCCAGTCTTTGGAGAAGTAAGAAATTTGAGGCTTTAAGGAAAAAGTACAACGAATGTGAAAGATGCACATATCTTTGCTACATTTTCTACTCAATTCACGGAAGCGTTGCTGGTAATCTTGAAATAGTCAAAGATAAGTGGCGGAGCGTAAGATTCTTTTTAAAAAGACGTTAGATGAATGAAACTCAATATTTCTGAAATAGCCCTTTCAACTGCTTGGCGACTGTTTAGTTTGGGCTTCCACCCGAATTTTTTAAGCTTCTCAATGCTTAACAGCATAATTTTTACGTCGCCTTTCCATCCTCTTCCTCCATCAACACCTCCCGTGAGAACGTATTGGACACCCCTTAGTCCCATTCTTGCGCAAACAATGTCCGCTATTTCCCTAACCGTTGTCTGGTCTTCTGAACCTATATTGAAAATGGTTACTTTTTCATTATTTGCGTGCAAGCCTGTTAAGATGGCCTCTATGCAGTCTTCAACATGCAGGTAAGATTTCGTCTGGGTGCCGTCGCCAAGTATCTCCAGCCTTTTTGGATTTTCCCGAAGCTTTTTTATGAAATCATGTATAACCCCATGTTGCGACCTTGAACCCACAATGTTTGCCAGTCTGTAGATTATGGCTTTGAAACCGTATGTATTGGCGTATGCAGATATAAGGGCTTCTGCAGCCAGTTTGGAAGCGCCATAAGTTGATATGGGTTTTAGTGGGGCATAATCTTCCGGAGTTGGTATTATTTTTGCATCTCCATAAACTGTTGAGGAAGAAGTGAAAATCAAGGTTTTTACGAGCCCAACTCTGCGGATTACTTCGAGTAGGTTAAACGTTGCGAGCACGTTTTGCTCGTAGTGGATTTTTGGGTTTTCCGAGCCGACACGAACCTCTGGGTTGGCTGCAAGATGGAAAACGGTGTCGCATCCATCTAAGGATTCACTAATGTCTGAAGGAAACAGTAAATCGCCGCGTACAAACCTGAAATTGGGCACATTCAGCCATTTCTTTACATTTTCAATCGTACCAGAGCTTAGGTTGTCAAATACGACAACGTTTTTCCCCATTTCGCATAATCTGTCTACTAGATGGCTTCCTATGAAACCCGCGCCCCCGGTTATAAAAACTCTTTCCATGTCTAGGCTTATTGACATATCCATCCTTCAGTGGATTCCATTTCAAAGGCTCTTGGCATAATTATTTTGCTACCTTTTGCCTTGTTAATGCTAACCATAGGTGGTCACATTCCGGACGCAGTAGACGTGTTTCACGCTTACCTTTATGAACTATAACACGTGCTTTTGAGTTGCTCAAGAACTCGCCAATTATAGATGCCTCAATTTTCTCTTTCTTCAATTTTTTAATGATGCATTCCGCGGATTCCGGTTTTGCCGCGATAAGCATAGCTCCGGAGCTTACCAGCTGCAGTGGATCTATCTCTAAAAGTCTACAGATCTCCATTGTTTCTTCCGCCACTGGAATGTTCTCCTCAAAAACTTTAACGCCGAGGTTTGAAGCATCTGCTATCTCATGAATGCCTCCTAGGACGCCGCCCTCTGTGGGGTCGTGCATGGCATCCACTCCGCCTGCTCTGAAGGCTGTTATGCCATCTTTGACAACGCTTATTTTCTCGAAAAACTTCTGCGCCGACTTTAACAGCTTATAATCGGCGCCCATGTTTAGAAGCAGATTACAGCGTTCAGTTGCCAGTATGGCTGTTCCCTCTATGCCAGCACTCTTTGTTAATATTAGTTTGTCTCCTGGTTTAGCTCCACCAGCTGTTACGTAACATCCCTTCTCCGTTGTTCCAATGGCGCATCCTACAACGATGGAATGTGTAAGCCCAAGCGTCACTTCGCAGTGTCCCCCAATAATTGCCATCTTCAAATCTTTTGCAGCAGCATCCATTTGAGAACATATAACCTTAATGATTTTTCTATCAGCGTTTTCTGGAAGTAGTATACAAGAAAGGAAGAAGGCTGGTTCTACGCCAAAAGTGGCAACATCATTGGCATTGATGTTCACTGCAAGCCAGCCAATGCGCTCAACAGCGCCGGTAATGGGGTCCATTGAAGCCACTAAAGATTTTTCGCCTAAATCTATGACCGCACCGTCAAAGCCAGCTGACGGACCAAGGATAACCTCTTTACGTTTGAACCCTAGGTTTTTGAAGATAACCTCTTCCAGTATTTCAAGGGGGACTTTTCCGAATGGCAGTTTCAATTTTGATGCCTCAAGCAGTATTTTCACAGAGCTAGCTTTTAAGTTGTGGTAGGGCTTGCTTTACAATTCGCACAATGGGTGCTGCGACAATTACGCCTACAGTCATTTGTCCAATGTTCACAGGAACTTCTGCGAAGGCGAACACTCCGAGGAAAAGTTGCTCGTAGAGGAAGTAGCCAAAAACCATTAGCAGCCCCCCGAAAATGCATGAAATTATTGTTAAACTAAAGTCAGGTTCAGATGTTAAGGCTAAAACCGTTATTAGAATGACTGTAAGAGAACCGATTCCAAACCAAAACTCGACTGGAATGAAAAATGTTGATGCTGGGTTTTCTATGGAAACCATTCCCGAATAAAGCTCAACAAGCCCGCTATAGTAGAGGAAACCAACAAGGCTTATGAGCATCCCTACAAGTGTGCCTATTGCAATTGTGAAAACTCTCCATTCACGTTTAGTGTAGGACCTAACTAAAGCTTGCCCCTTTCGGCTGAGAAAACCAACAAGAAAGCCCTCTGAAGCCTTAACCACTAAAGTTGCAGGTGCATAATAATAATAGCCCAGAAAAGCATCCGCAAACATAGAGCCAACACCGCCAGCAAAAGCTCCCACAAAAGGACCGAAAAGCAGGGCAGTTATGTAAACCATTGTTTCCCCTATGTTAAAATAGCCCTTAGTGCTAGGCACATAAACAGTAAAGCTTATTGTTGCTACGCAAACTAGGGCTGTAAAAACCCCAGTAATACTTAACTGCCTTGTTAAGTCCGTGGTGGACTTTGACGGCATCGTTATAAGCCTCGTTTTTATAGTATAGTTGCAACTATACTATTTTAGATTTTTGCTTCTACTGAAACAGAAATTATAGTAACAGTTTTAGGTCATCGAAAGCTCGAAGAGCTTTCATTCCACGTTTCGTTATTCTAAAATATTTTCGCCTATCCTTCTCATAGCTTAAAATTAACCCGTTTTTTGACAACTCGTTTAGATGTTGGTAAATTGCTGCTCTTGTCATCACTTTTCCGAGTTTCTTCCATAATTCATAGCCATAAGCATCCTTTTCACATAATATTCTCAATATTTTTTCCTTTGTACTAAGCTCCAACCCCACAATAGCCATTTTCTTCCTTTTAGATAAGGCTTGAAGAATATCAGTTGCCTTTAGACCACTTCCAGTTATTAGACATACAAGCTTATCCTTTTTGTCGATCAATCGCTGATTCACAAGCTTTTTAAGTGCTGCGTAGGTTGCCGCACTTGCTGGTTCAGCGAAGACTCCTTCAAGTTTTGCGATTTCCTGTTCTGCAGAGAAGATTTCTTCGTCTGAAACTGATGTTGCTATTCCTCGGGATTCTTCAATGGCCTTAAGGGCTAGTTTGCCATACCATGGGTTTTTAACGAGGATGGCAAGCGCGTGAGTTGAAGGTTTTGCTCTAATAACTGGCTCTTGAGCGCCATGCACGTACGCATTTACGATAGGTGGGCATCCCTCGGCTTGAACGCCAACCATTCTTGGAAGGGAATTTACTTCGCCCCTTATTTCAAGCTCTTTAAAGCCTTTCCAGACTGCATATAGCGTTCCACCGCTTCCCATGGAGACGATAAACCAGTCTGGGACGCCCATTTGCTCGTAAACTTCGTAAGCAATGGTTTTCAAGGCTTCTATGGATAGTGGATTAAACTCCGCAGATCCTTGATACCAGTCCATTTCTTTGGCTAACTCATCGGCCTTTTTCAATGAGTCATCCACTATTTCCCCATATTCTTCGATTACTGCATCATAGATGAGCATCTGGGCGAGTTTTCCCATATCCACGTTTTTCGGCACAACGACATGACACGTTAGTCCAGTCTTTGCACAGTACGCAGCTAAAGAAGCCCCAAGGTTTCCATTTGTAGCGCAGATAACCGACCTATATCCCAAATCAACAGCATTAGAAACAATTAGGGCGCTGCATCTATCTCTAAAAGAATTTGTTGGGTTTCGCGTCTCATCTTTAAAGTATAAATTGTCTAACCCAACGTTTGTGGCAAGTCTCCTCGCCTTGACGAGTGGAGTCCCCCCTTCCCTAAGAGTGACAACGTTTTTAACGTTTGGCAGGAGTCTTTTATAACGCCAAAAGTTGAGGGGACCGACAAATTTTCCAGTTTTAAGCGTTTCGTCATCACACTTGTATTCTAAAGGACTGCCACATTTTTTGCAACAATGTTGTGGTGGATATGCTTCGTATTTTGCTCCGCATACGGTGCACTTTAGGAAGAACATTAGGAGGTCCCGTTTTCCCTTTTCCTAACCATTAAATTTGGCAGTTCCCTATGAGGCTTTCTAAATTTGGGTTTTAAGGCTCCAAGCTTGGAAGGAATGCGATTATTTCCGCAACTCTCCTTATAGTCGTCCAATCAAATTTGATTTCGCTTTCCATGTCAACTAACAGATTAATTCCATGCTGCTCGCCATTTTCCAATTTTTTTGGGCCCGCATCCTTTGGCTTTTTCAGCTCCATAAGCGCTGGTAAAAGCATAACAACAATGAAAGTTATGACTCCAAAAAATAATATTATAGCCGATGTTAGAGCCGAAGACGGAATCATTCTTTACCTTTCTAGAGTTTTGGTGCTGTTTATAATATAACAGTTTCCATTGCCAGAATGCTCAGTTTTCTCCCAATAGTTATTGTTTTTCTTCATAATTTTTGAAATGAGAACGTCGACGAGGGCTTTTGTGCATATGGGAATATTGTATAGGAGAGTGAAGAGGAGCAGGGGGATAAGCCACTGCGCCCTTCTCCTACCGTCAAGATATGCTCCAACTCCAATCTCGTAAAATGGTGCAAAGTTTCCAATGGAACTGTAGAGAGCTATGGAGGATGTTGCCCAAAATGGAGTAGCCCACTGCGAAAACTTTAGAAAAATTAGCGAGATCCCGATTATCCATGAAAAAAGGACGATTATGGGAAGAAAGTAGACGTTTAGCAAGAGTAAGCCGTCTATCTTCTCTTTAAATCCCAATTTTTTGCTTTTTAGAACACTTAGCCAGTGCTTGAAGGCACATTGCATATGCCCCTTAGCCCATCTGTACCGTTGCCTCCAATATGCTCGCCAGCTTTCAACGGCTTCCTCATAGCACTCCGCATCGCCAACATACTTTACCTTGTAACCAGCAAGGTAAACGCGGAAGGACAAATCGGTATCCTCCGCAAGAATATTTTCATCCCATCCGCCAAGAGACTCTAAAAGGCTACGCCTAAACCCCCCAACGGTTCCTCCGAACTGCGTTATTAGTCCTAGGCTGTCTCGTGCCTCTTGGTCGATGCGGTATCCGCCTATCCTTTCAAGCGCAACAAGCCTTGTGACAACGTTCTGCGGTTCGTTTAGCACAACAACTCTGCCCTGTACGGCTCCAACTTTTGGGTCCTTGAACTCTTTCACAAGTTTCTCTACAATGTCTCTTTGCGGATAGTAGTCAGCGTCAAAACATAGAATTATTTCGCCGTCAGCCCACTTCACTCCCGCATTGAGGGCGGAAGCCTTTCCGCGTCCACCCTCCTCTTTACTTCGTTTCACAACTAGCATGTGAGGGTATAGCCTCGAATACTGCTCTGCTATGATTCCCGTTTTGTCTGTTGAGGCATCATCTATCACTATTACTTGCAGTTTGTCCTTCGGATATGTCAGCTCCGTCATTCTTTGAAGAATTCTGTTGATAACTCGTTCCTCGTTGCGGGCAGGTATTAAAATTGACACGTTGGGCTGATAAGACGCCTCCGCGCTTTCGGTAGCAACGAAACTCTTTCTATTCCTATTTGCGTTTTTGACAACAGTTAACGTGAAAATATAATGGCGTACAAGGTATGCTGCCATCAAGGCTGTCGATAAAATGAGTAAAAATTCCAAGATTTCCGATATCAAGTTCTCCACCGCTCTCTTTTTTCCGTTTCAACCAGAAAAGTCAAACTTGTAGACCAAAAAGCCACAACCCAGAGAACATTCAGCAATGGACTCAAAATGACGAATAAAGCGTTAAACATCCCGCCCAATTGCCCACTCAGCTGTTGGGCAGATAAATAGAATAGGGCACTCCAGATGAAGCTTAGAATATTACCCAACAAGAGTATTACCATTTTTCTCATCAGAGAACCCTTTAAGGGCATGAGAATAAGCAGGAATAGGAGGTTAAAGGTGAATAATGTCTGAAGAATCGCTTGAACGAGCTCCCAAGTTATCAGAAGCGGAAAAAGCCCATAAATAATCATGAAGAGAGAAGCCGCAACGACCGCGAAGCAGAAAATTAGCAGTTTCAAGCCTTCTAATCTCCGCTCATTTGTATTGAGATTCGGATTTTAGTTCTAGAGGAATGTTATAGAGGTTTTCTCTATAGCCTTAAAAAATTTACGTGAAGTTCTGCCTACCAAAAATCAGCTTATCTAAAACCATGCTTAGAACTTGGAAAACTTCCTCAGCGGACAAATTATCAGTGTCCAATATCAAATGGAACGGGGCAAAATCCTTGCCTAACTGGAAACCGTAAAGCTTCCTATAGATCACTTTTGTCTTCTCTTCCTTCCTTCTAAGGGCATTTAATGCTTCCTTTACAGTCATGTTATCTCTTTTTGCAACCCTTTCCGCCCTCTTTCTAGGTGATGCTTCAAGCCATATCTTAAAGCCGTCTTCGAGAAGCCATGGCATTGTCCAACTGTCTAGGACGGCGTTTCCCTCTTTTGCAATTTCCAAAAGCTTCTGGTCCACAGCCTTATCAAATTCTGGATTCTTCTCCCTCTTCTCTAGGAATGATAAGCCTTCCTTGCTCTCCCACCAACCTTGCTCCGCTGGCTTATGACCCTTTTCCAAAGCCAAAGCCTTTAAGGCATCCCCGCCAGAATAGTATTTAAGCCCATACTTTTCAGCCAGCTTTTTTGCCAACGTGCTTTTTCCGCTTCCAGCCATTCCACAAACACAAATAATCAATTTCTTCTCCGCCATACCGAGAGCCTCATGCAGCACTAAGCGTTCGTGCCACTTGCTTTATGGCTGTTTTCAAGCAGTTGTGGCAGAGATGCCCGCCGTAAATTCTTGAAATGCTTCTTTTTGTTCTGTTAAGCTTTCTTGCCTCATGAGGGAGTAAACGAGGCGTTCCGGCTAAGGGTTTGCCGCAACGAGCACAGCTACTACCCTTTGGAACTTCGCGTTTAAAATGTATGCCCGTGCGTCCTCCTGGTAAAGCCTTGAAAACACGTTTCCTGCTGCGGGTACGCTGAGATGGTCTGGGCATGCTGCATCACTCCACAGTTGAAATTCCTAGTAAATGGGAGAATAAAGTGCTGAATAGAAAGGAGCATAAGAGATACCACCAGAACAGGGATGGAAAAATAAGCTCGTGTCCAATGCCTGGAAAGTACGCAATTTCAGTTCTTTCGTATATTCCTCCTAAAAAGGACCAGACTATCATTAGTGGAATAAAGAAGAGAAATGACACCTTCATTGATTGCCACGACATTTTCGCCTGAAGCTGAAGTATATACTGCTGCTTTTTCATAAGCTTCTCAAGCTGCTTCTTATCCCCACTTTTCCTAGCCCTACTAAACTGCTGATTCCACTCCGCAATTTCTTTCCTCCAAGCCCTACTTCTCTCAGGGTCTGTTGTGAGACGATTAGCCAAAGTTAAGAGAAAAGATATTGCAGCGGCAAGCAGAAACATGAAAAGCGTCGACAAAGGAGGACTTGTCGGCGGGAAGGACATGACTTTTTCACTCTCCAAATATTCTTCTGAAGGCTGGATACATTTCAGCCGCTCTCTCCCTCACCAGAATTTCGTAGTATTGGTATATTATGCCCACGGAAAGCAAAATCCCTATGCCAGAGCCGTAAACTCCGAAGAAGTCTGATAAGCCGGCAATCAGCCCAACGATGATTCCGCCCAGTATAGTAACTGCGGGGATATAACGCTTAAGAATTTGCTCAACAGCCTTGCCTGAACGCCTATATCCGGGAATTTGCATGCCAGCATCCACAAGCTGCTTCGCCACCGTTGAAGGACCTAAACCGCCAACCTCAAGCCACGTAAGTGAAAAAATTACACAGAAGACTATAAGGATTATTAGGTATCCAAGGGCTCTTAATGGCTCATTCATCACATTTGTAAGATTGCCCGGCGAAGTTACAAAGTAAACGAGACCTCCAGCTGGCACATGTTGTATTCTGTCTCCTACGCGTTCTGGTCTATAATATCCTAAAAGTCGAATCCAAGGATTATATGGATCCCAGTTCCAGAGGAGGTATGAAAAGAAGTATATGTTGGCGAAAAGTGCGGAAGCAAAAATCACTGGAAGGTTCGAAACGTATAATAGTTTTATTGGGTAGCGGCTTCTAAATCCACGGTAGCCAGCATAAGAAAGTGGCAACTCCACTCTAACGCCTTCCATGTAGATTATCACAAGAAAGGCAGCTATTGTCGCTATAAATCCTGTTAGGGATGGAAGATTGCCTCTCAACCATAATCCTATAATTGGCTTTCCATTGATTATTGCACTCGCCAGCGCTGGAAATATCCCGTGATTGTAGTACTCATCAACGGCCCCGCTTATGTCAAAGCATTGAATGAATATTTGTTGCGCAACACCAGCCATTATGAAGAGGCTTATCCCGCTGCCGAAACCCCAACCCTTTTGGATAAGTTCGTCCAGGAGTAAGACTATGAACCCGGCGGCTAGAAGCTGTAGGAAAACGATTATAGCTGTTGTGCCAGACAGCGTACCGTACATTCCGCTTATTATGTAGGCTGATGCTTGCACTCCCGTAAGGATTATCGCTAAAACTTTACTCGCCGTTGTAAACAAGGATCTGTCTTCAGGCTTTGACATGTCACATTCTATCATAGCAGAGCCAACTAGAAGCTGCAAAATTAAGCCTGCAGTCACTATTGGACCTATACCTAGCTCCATCAAAGTGCCGCGGCTTGAAGCAAAAATTATTCTTAAGGGGGCAAATTCCTCTGATCTTTGAATGCCATATAGGCTGCACGCATTACTAGCCATCACCAAGTATATTATTAGGGCTATGGCTGTCCAGAAGAGTTTCTCATTAAAACTTACTCGGCGTTCTGGAGCTTTTATTTCTGGAATGAAACGTGCAATGGGTTTGAACAGGTTTAGGAATCTTCCGGCCATGGGTTAACAGCTACTCCCCAGTTTGTTGAGTTTCTGCTAAGACTTTTCCACCAGCCTCATCTATTTTTTCAGCCGCCGATTTTGAGTATGAGGAAACCTTAACAATTAGGGGCTTTGTTACTTTTCCAGAGCCTAGAAGCTTCGTGTAACCCAAACCTTCCAAGTCTATGAGAATTTTTCCCTCTTCAGTTTTTCCTCCATATTTTTCAGCTATTTCTTCAAGTTCTCCAACATTTATGACATTAACTTCGCGTCTCAAGCTTTTAGGTGAGGTGAAACCCTTTTTCCCGTAATAGTCTGGCTCGTATTTTATGACGTATGTCCAGCCGTGCTTGTGGCGTCCAGCCTTGCGATATCCCTTGGAGCCAGATTTTCTATGCTGCCCCACTCTGCCGTAGCCACACGTTCTTGAACCGCGCTTTTTGCGGATTTTCCTAAGCCTATGGGGCATCTTCAACCAGCAACCTTGTTTAGTGACTTCTCTTCTAAGGCTTTCTTTAACTGTATTTCGAGGACTCCATTCTTATATGTTATGCGGGCTGCTTCTGGAATCACAACGTCTGGAAGATTTAAACTTTTATAGTACCTGCGTCCTTGAGCCTTTGCCACCAAAGTTAGCCGCTGTTTTTCAGCTTGAACTTTTATGTTTTCCCTCTTAAAACCCTTAAGCTCCGCGACAACAACAATCCTATCCTTTTCTCTAAAAACATCCACCAAAGGCTCGGGTTCCTTCCAACTTTTAACCTTAAAGGTTTTCAAACTTTTACACTTGCGGGGAGGCTGCCCTCGTGAAAACCTCAAATCTTCAAGCTTGAACATTTTATCCTCAGTTCTGCCCAGTCTTTTCGCGGTTCTAAACCATTTGGGTCTCTTCTCACTTCTTCGCCATCTCACGCGAGTTTTTCCTCCCCTTAACACAAACGCATTCTAAACTAACTATAAAAGGTATCGCCACAACAACCAGAAGAGCCTTTAAATCATTCTTTCCAAAAGCTCATTGATTTTTTCGCCGCGATATCCTAGCTCGCCGCCCATGCCGTAACCTTTCTTTATCTTGCCCTTAAAACCCTTGGTGGGTGGGTGTAGCCTAAAATATGGTTGGATGTTTGGAAGTTTCCAGTATTCAACTTTACAATTGTATACTGCTTCTGCAAGCTCCTCCAAAGAAGTGTAGCCAAGCTTCTTGGCATAACCAGCCGTCAATTTCTTGTTCCCAACAAGTCTTCCCCTCTCCTTCAGCAGCGCCGTCAAGTTTTCCTTTGAAATTTCGCCCCATGTAACAAAGCTTTGAGCTGTTTTTAACATTCCAAGGAAAGAGGGTCTATTATCGATTAAAACTGCATAATTGTTCCTTTTCAGGTTCAGCATTTTTAGGGTTTCCCTAACTTGTAGTGGCGCGCTTACTATTCCGCGGACGCGAACAGCTGCTATGCATTTGCGGCTTTCAGTTTCTTCTGGCAATTATCTCACCCAATCCATTGGCGTTATTAGGCTGTAAGTCTTCTTCAGCGCGTCGAAAACTGCATACGCAAAAGATGGGACTGTTCTTGTTGAACCGTAGCTCCTCGTCCAACAATCCTTTATCCCTGCAAGCCCAAGAATCACCTTTGCCACCTCACTGGCAACCAAGCCTAAGCCTCTCGGTCCTGGGATCATGACTACTTTTACGCCGCCGCATTTGCCCTCAACTTGGAATGGGACAGAGTGGGGTTTTCCGCATCCGCATTCCCAGCTTCCACATCCCCGCCTTATCGGGACAAGGTTTAGTCTGGCGTCTGCTGCCGCCTTTTCTATCGCTGTTCGCACTTGACTTGCCTTTCCAGCTCCAAGCCCAATGTAGCCATCCCTGTTTCCAACAGCAACTATCGCCTTAAACCTAGACTTTTCACCAGCGTCCGTCTGCTTCTGAACCAAATTTATGTTTATAACCTCTTCTTGGAGATCTGGAAGCAAAGCATCAACAATCTGGGGTTCACGGATGAGTAAGCCTTCCATAAAAACCTCTTCAATAGAGGCTATCTTTCCCTCCTGAATCAGTTTTCCAAGACGGGTTTTGGGAACCCATTCCTCCAAACTTCTGGTTCTATCCGCTGCCATGACTTTTACCTCCGCTCTTAAAAGCGGCGATTACAGTCTTCTTAACTTCTGCAAAGTGTTCGGGAAGACTTTCCGGAAGAACCTTATTCTCAAGATATTTTGAGAACACTGTCATATACCTTTCAGTGTTCGCAGAAAGCATTTTTGCATATTGGGCTATGTGCACGCCTTGAATTCTCTTTTCATCCGGCAGTTTCTCCTCTCCATATGGAACGTTTAAACCAGCATCCAAAACCCCTTTAAGGGCTGCGAAAACCCTTGCACCCTTCGTTGGAGAGTGCAGTCCAATATCTAAAACAGCCTCTTCGATGCCCTTTGTTTTGGCTTTTAACCCACATAAAAGTCCTGTCAAGTAGGCTGCTGGGAGATTTCCTCCAGAAGCTTTCCAACCATAATTTTTTAGGAGTTCTCTACTGTTGGCTGAAACCAAAACCTCGTCGCCGTGGGGTTTGGCGGCAACTATCTGAATAATGATATTTTTAAGTGTGCCACGAACCACAAGCCTTGGCTTTCTGGAAAGGATTAAGGCTTTTCGTTTTTGATAATCCGTTTTGCCTTCTCTTCTTCGACGGTATGGCACACTATAACGGGAACCCTGCGCCATCAACGTTTCCTCCAAAGGTCATGAGCCTTTAGAAACCTCTCCATGTCAGCGACAGACGTGAATCTTCCGCTTTTAACCATTGTGTAAAGCTTTCTGTAAGTGCTTTCGGTGATTATTTTGTTGGTCTTCAACTCGCGAAGCCTCTTCCTTAATGCGCGAACCTTGTTCATCCAAGCCTCCTTCTTAGAAATCTTCGCTTGAGCTGCACCACTTCTGCTTCCAGGTCCCCGCCTCAAACCCTTCTTTTTCTTTTGGCGAATAACCCTCGCTCTTGCCCGGCTGACACCCTTCTCCTTTAAAGGCTTAATCACGCCCTCGTGAATAAGCTTCCTAATCTCCTCGCGTGTTATAGCGGCTTCAACATCCTCTATTCTATTAGGGTCTATCCAAACCCTATCTTGACCAACCTTCAATATTTGGGCAGCCAATCGTCTCTGACTTTTCAAGCTTGTCACTGTTCTTTCTTTCCTCCTTCGCTTTTCTTCGCCCTCTTCCGTTTAGGCTTCGGTTTCTCCTCTTCAATAGGCTTTTCTTCCCTTGCCTTTTTCTTCTTCGCCTCTTTTTCAGCCTTTTCCTTTTCTTCAGTTTCAGCTTTCTCCGCTTCTTCTTTCTTTTCCTCTTCCTTAACCCCAACATTTAAGACGATTATCTTCTTCTTTCTAGCCTCTGCGAGAATTTGCATTCTAGTCCTTCTGCCAACTGTATGGGCAATCCGCACAGCTTGAGTTTTGGGGTCAACCTTCTTAAGTTCGTCAACATTATGCACCAAAACCTCTTCATAGCCGGATGGATGAAGCCCCCTAACAGCCTTTGGCCCTCTATATCCAACGTTTACCATGGGAGGCCAGCCCTTGATTTTTCTCCGCATTTTGTTGTCTATGCCCTTTGGTCTGCGCCAATTCTCCTTCAACCGGTCATATCGCCAGCTTTCTTGCCTTACAAAGTCTGGCTTTTTCTTTTTCAGTTTAGCCCTTGTCCTTAAGGCTTTTTCCACAGCGGCTTGGCTCTGTTCTTTCATACTTCTATTCCCTCACTTTTCTCGTATAGGTATATGCCGTCCAAGAAAACGCGGGGGTCTTTCCTCCGCACTTTTGTGGCTTGTTCTATGTTTGCTGCTGTTTGGCTTACTTCTTCAAGGTTTATTCCTTGAACAATTATGTCGTCGCCTGAAAATTTCACTTTGACGTCGCCGACAATTTTTGCCTTCCTAGGGTTTCTTTCACCTGTAAAGTTTTCAATTAATACCATTTTGTCTTGAACCTTAACCGAAATTGGGAAGTGTGAGAAAACTATCTTCAGCTTATACGCGAAGCCTTTCCTAACTCCAGTAATCATATTATTAATGTGAGCGTAAACAGTGCCAACTAGGGCGCTCTCCTTTTTGCGGGGCCAGTTAGCCCATATGCGGAGGCTTTTGCCTTGGAGCTCCATTGAGATTGGGGTGTATGAGAAGTCTCTGGTTAGAGTTCCCTTTTCGCCTTTAACTGTCACTTTTTTGCCTTCAAGGGTCACTTCCACATCATCCGGAATTTGAACGACCTTCGAGACTTCCACAGCCCGCATCTGCCAAATCCCTCTCTTTAATAGACGTAGGCTAAGAGTCTGCCTCCAATACCCTTTTCCTTAGCCTCTTTGTGGGAAAGCACCCCCCTTGAGGTTGAAATTATTAGCAGCCCCACCTCTCTTGAGGGCAGAAACTTTTTCTCCCAGTCTTCAATTTCGTCAATCTTAACAGCGAACCGTGGTCTTATGGCTCCGCACTTGTTTATTCTGCCTAAAAGCTGGACTTTGAACTTTCCAGAGCGCCCATCATCTATGAATTCGAATTCGCCGACATAGCCGTTTAACTGCATAACCCTCAGAACTTTGCCTAAAAGTTTAGAGGCTGGGCTAATCACACATTCGCGCTTGTTGCGCATTTCGTTGTTCAAGATTGTTGTCAAGCCGTTTGACAGCACATCCATCATGCTTTCCTCATCACTCATATTTTTGGAACCCAAGTTTTTTGGCTACTTCCCTAAAACAATGCCTACACAAATATAAATTATAACGCCGGATAACAGGTCCATATGAGCCGCATCTGACGCATGGTCTGGCGCCCTTGCCGTACTTTCTTTCTTTCTTAGGTTTCTTTTTACCCATAAATCTCCCTCTACACAGCCGATTAGACTATTTCAACCCCCAAAGTGTCTTTAACAAAAACCATAGCCTCCTCAGGCATTAAGACGTGACTTGAACCTATTTTCGCCTTACTCCTTCGCCTATTTTTAACCCGCCATCCAGGTCTGCTCAGCGACACGCATATATCCATGCCGAAAATCCCTATTTCTGGATCGTATTTGACTCCGGGAATTTCTATATGCTCTTTTATTCCAAAAGCGAAGTTTCCATGCCTATCAAAACAGCTTTTCGGAATTTTGTAATCAACCACGTGTAAGACTTTCTTTAGAAAATCTATGGCTTTCTGCTTTCTAAGCGTGACAATACAAGCCATTGGTTCGCCTCTCCTTATTCCAAAATCTCTAATAGTTTTCTTCGCCTTTCTCTTGCAGGGTGTTTGCCCGGTCAAATCCTTCAGCACCTTTGAGGCTTTTTCAAGAGGTTCACCGGATTTTCCGACACTTATGTTGACAACAACTTTGTCTATCCTCGGTTTAAGCATGGGATTTTCTTCCCACTTCTTTCTAATCTCATCTTCAGACATTCTGCGAAGCCTCCGGCAAAGATATCAGCGGTTTTGTTTCGCCTACTGCAAAAACGAACTCCATTATTGTCTGGTAACGGTTACCCTTCGAGTCTTCCACCGTCACTATGGCGTCTTTGCGCTTTTTACCCTTAACCTTTTCGATTTCAATGATTTTGCCATGTTTTCCTACGTTTTTCCCTCCAGTTATTATCGCATAATCGTTCTCCCTCATCTTAATGTGTTCAAGAATTTGCCTATCTGGAAGGCTAATCATAACAGTGTCAAAGGTGCTGTAAACATCCTCATGAGGATTCTTTGGGTCAGCAACTTTAACAAGCACATTTGAACCATCGTGGAGGTTCAACTGTATGTGTCCATTATTCACCACAGTCTTGCTTTCTATTCTACAAAGCTTGAAGCTGGCTTCCTCCTTGCTTATGGGATACAGAATTAAACCCTTGGAGGATGGCAGTATGCGGAAATGCTTATTCATGTCAGGGAGCGAAACTACATCCATAAGTCCTGTTGGAAACTTGTCGTCATGCCTAACTCTTCCATCAACGTAAACTTTCCCTTGAGCGGTTATTATTTTGGCTTCCTTCCTTGTTTTTGCAACACCCAAAATGTCACGCAAAAGCAAAGTTATTGGCAGACAGCTCTCCAAAGAATGTGGACCCGGCGTTGGCTTTACAACCCAAACATACTCTTTCCTATGTATTGGCCAGATTCTAGGCGCTGGCTTACGTTTAAGAGTTGTTGAGCCGCCTTTCCTACCCAAGTTTAGATTCCTCCGTTTTCTTGCGCCTCTTTACAGCCTTTTTCTTTTTCTCCGACGTTTTTTCAGCCGTTTTTTCTTCGCCTTTTTCCTTAGGCTTCTTTGCGGCTCTTTTTCTTCTCGCTGGTTTTTTCTCTAAAGGTGGTAGTTTCTCCTCAACCAGTTTTTCTTCAACAACCTTCACTTCTTCTGTAGGTTTCTCCACAATTTTTTCTGCGGCTTCTTTGACTTTCTTCCGCCTTTCTAGAATTTTCTTTCGCCATTTGTCGTCGAGGTTGAGTTTTGTTATCATAACCTTTGATGGATGAATTGGAACAAAAACAGTTGAACCGTCAACCTTTTCTCGGGTTAAGCCTTCAACGTGAATCCTGAACTTTTTCCTATCAACACGGGCGACTTTCCCCTCAAACCCCTTATGATCTCCCCTCATAACGCGAACGGTGTCGCCGCTTCTCACCGGAAGACTTCTGGTTCCATAAGATTTTCTCAACTCTGGTGCCAGTAGGGCGGCAAAGTGTTTATAGCGTATGTGATCCGGGGCTTGGAAGAGCATTTTTCTATGTTTGGAAGGTTTTGATGTTTGGGTTATTGTTTGCATGCAACCTCACCATATTATATTATGATGCTGGCGGCACTCGCTATCCTAGGCCATCTTTCAGCTGCCTCCTTCGCCACTGGCCCGCGAATTTCAGAGCCTTTCATCTCACCCTCTGGAGTTATTATCACTGCTGCATTGTCTTCAAATTGAACCCATACTCCGTCAGTCCTACGGAAGGGCATCCTCTGCCTAACAACAACCGCCTGAAAGATTTTCTTCCGCATGTCCGGAGTGCCATGTTTAACCGAAACTGCTATGCGGTCACCAACAGCGGCGGAGGGCACACGCCTAAGCCTACCCTTATAGCCCATAACTTGTATTAGGCGCAGCTCTCGAGCCCCAGTGTTATCTGCACATTTTAAGACTGAGCCTGCGGGCAACCCTCTCGAGATTTTTGGTCTTTGACCAATCACTCCCCTTGCAACAAGGCCCCTAGTCTTTGCCTTCGCAGCCATTTTATTTCGCCTCTTTCTTCTCCACCACGACGAAGGAAACTGTCTTGCTTATTGGTCGACATTCAGCTATTATAACACGATCGCCCTCCTTTGCGTCTATGCATGGCGGGTTATGAGATGGGATGCGACTGCGCCGCCTTTCATATCTCATGAACTTGGAAACGTATTTCAGATAATCATGGCGCACTATGACGGTTTTGTCCATTTTCGCACTTACAACCACTCCCTCTAATATGCGGCCTCTTATTGGAAGGCTTCCATGGAATGGGCAGTTTCGGTCATTGCAGGCTTTCTTAGGTTTTTTAAAGGTTATCGCCATCACCAGAGCCTCCTAATGCGTTTTTTTAGGCGGTCTTCAGGTCTTCCAACAAGAAGCTTACCATCAATTTCAACAATAGTTCCGTCGGGGAACTTGAAATGAAAAATAGAGGAGTCCTTCACAACAATTTTTCTTTTACTATTATGGAGTATTGTGAAAGTGTTTCGTGTCTCGTCAATTACTTTGCCCTGTAGCCCAACATAACCGCGGTGGATGCTTCGAGCAACTTTCGCTTCAGTTCCAATAAACTCATAGCGTATTATGTCCGGTGTCACTTTCACTTAGCTTCCCTCTCCTTGCCTTTTGCTGTTTCAACTTCCATTTTTTGCTCATTCTCTATTGTCAATATTCTGGCAATAGCCCTCCGCAATTCCTTTATCCTTGCAGGATTTTCTACTGTACCACCAGCCTTCACCATGGTTTTAAGCCTAAGAAGCTCTGTTCTAAACTCGTTAAGCTTTTTACGCCGCTCTTCTGGGGACATTTCCCTTATTTCCTTAACCCTAATTATTGGCATTTACTCGGCAGCCTCCTCCCCTTCTTCCCCTTCTTCCTCGCTTGTCTCTTTAGCCTCCTCTGTTGGAGCCTCTTCTGCAACCTCTTCGAGCTTTTCCTCTTCTGGCGGAGCCTCAACTATTTGGATTTTGTCTGGAAACTTGGCGTCTGGAGGCATTATTCTAACTTTGACGCCGAAAATGCCTGGTTTAAGCTGAACGTGCACTTCGGCTTTGCGCATATACTTTAAGGCGGGGTCTCCACACTTTGGCAGGTAGCCACTTCTAAACTTTTCATATCTAGCTCTTTCGGTTCGCAGTTTTCCGCTGATGATTATTTCCACTCCTAAAGCCCCAGCCTCCATAACCTGGTTTAAAGCCCAAAAGCCTGCACGTCTAAAGTGTACACCTCTCTGCAAGGCTGAGGCAACGCGTGTGGCAACAATGTATGGGTTTAGCTCTGGAACCTCGATTTCAGAAACTGAGATTTGCGGGTTGGAAACCTTAAACTGTTCCTCCAATATCTTCGCGAGTTCCCTTATGGTTTCGCCGCTCCTTCCTATCACGAGGCCTGGGCGCATGGCATAAATGACTATGTGGGTTCCGAGTGGTGTTTCTGAAATGTTTACCCCGCCATAACCAGCCCTTTCAAGTTTTTTCTGCAGAAACTCGTCGATTTCCGCCCTCTTCCTAGACTTTGAGATAAAGTGTTTCACGACGGACATTAGGCTTCCTCCGCGACCGCTTCGGGATGCTCTTCTAGGGCTAGTTCAATGTGGGTTAGGGTTTCAAATTTTGGCGTAGCTCTTCCAAAAGCCCTTGGCATGTAACGTTTAATCTTCATTCCGGGATAAGCCGAAGCATGAATTATTTTGAGCCTTTCAGTGTCTAATCCCTTATTCTCGGCGTCGGCTTCGGCGCCCTCAAGAATTTTTAGGATTTGTTTTGCCGCCTTTACGGGGTATCTGCCAGCATAAGCCTTTTCCAACCCACGACGGTGGGCGGCTTTCTTTTTAAACCTTGTAAATGGGACAGCCCTCTTTTTGGCTATAACATCTCTCAAAAACTTTTTTGCTTCTAAGAGCATCATGCCCTTTATTGCATTGCATACTTCGCGGGCGGATTTATGGGATACCCTAACCTCTCGCCCGCTTGCCTTAACCGTTTTCTCCGGGTCTAATGCTTCTTCTGGTATGGAGTATCCCCATTTTGGCACTCGATAGACTCTCCAACTGTGCAATTGAACAGCTACATGGCGGTTTATATGGTTTTCCATAAACTAGTACATTTTAAAGTTTACCAAACACCAACAAAACACGCCAATTTCAAAATTTAATGAATTAGCATTTACTAACTTTGAAGCCCTCGATGCATTTATGTTTAACCTAAACCTTATTGGAACCTAAAATGGTGAAACTATGAAGCAGAACAAACACATCACAATGCTGCATGGCGCCGGCGGAACGGTTATGCACGACCTCGTCAAAAACTACATTTTAAAGTACTTTGGCGGTGCAGAGAGTGCAAGTTTTGAGGTGCCCCTTGAGGCTTTGGACGATGCGGCGGTTGTAGGCGATATTGTTTTGAAAAGCGACTCCCATGCTGTAAAGCCCATATTCTTCCCTGGCGGAGACATTGGACGTTTAGCCATCTCTGGCACTGTTAATGATATTGCCGTTTTGGGAGCTGAACCCTACGCCTTGGCGTGCGGTTTCGTTTTGGAGGAAGGCTTACCCCTAACAGATTTTGAGAAAATTCTAGCCAGCATGCAAGAAACATGCCGAGAAGCAAATGTGAGCATCGTTACAGGAGACACAAAAGTTGTGGAGAAGGGAAGCTTAGGCGGCTGTGTGGTAAACGTTTCTGGAATTGGCAAGAGAACAGAAGCCTTGGAAAAAAATTTGACTGTTGTTAAACGTTCTAGAGACAACTTCAAAGCTCGTTGGATTTTAGATTCAAACCTTAAACCTGAAGACAAAATAATACTGTCTGGCACGATAGGCGACCACGGCTTGGCGGTTTTGTCAGCCCAAGAGGGCTTAAGCTTTGGAAGCGAAATAAAATCCGATGTTAAACCCCTAAACCGCCTCATTCAGCGTTTGTTAAGCGATGTTGGCGGCATAGTTGCCATGAAAGACCCAACACGGGGCGGCTTGGCAGACGCCCTAAACGAGTTCAGCGAAAAATCCAAAGTGGGCATACTAATCTATGAAGA
>CAZNKF010000015.1:22716-25826 GCA_964573785.1 uncultured Candidatus Bathyarchaeia archaeon | reverse complement strand
ACTTAAGCGTTTTACCCTTAGAAGCCCATGAGCGAACCATGTTTGGGTATGGGTAACGGTAGAAACTCATGTTTAGCTCTAAAGCGTTTAGGCCTGAGTGTCTAACAAACCAGTCTAAGCTCCCTTCAGGGTTCCACGAATAAAGCCAACCGGAAGTCCCAACAAGACACTCCATTTTTATCAGTAATTTTAGCCTTCTCAACTAAAAGGTGTTTCGAAACATCTAAACCCGCCTTGGGATACAGCTAAATTTTCAATTTTGACATCCTTGTTTACTGATGACGTTTGTAGGTGGCTAATTGTTTAAGGATGCTCTTGCTTGTTTGGGCAACCTGGAAGATGTTGCTCAGAAATCCCTTCTAAATTACAATAACAACCTTTCCAAGAGCTTGCTCTATAACCGAAGCCGCGAAGAACCGGTGGGCTTCAGGCTCATCGCCGTCAAACCTTATGGAAAGGCGTTCAGCCCCAAGGGGCATGAACCACGGCCCCCCTTAGAATGGAAAGCCGCTGAACAACGCTGAATTCAGTTAAGCTCCTCAACCCTTCCGTCTTCGCCGACGTAGTAGAACTTGACGCCTTTAACAAGCACTCCATACTTTTCAACCCACAGCTTCGGGACAAGCACGTCACCTCCAAAAGCTATGAACTTCTCCTCGGCGTCAACTTTCTCAAGGATCCAGACGTGTTCAGATATGGCTGGAAACCTGGCCGTAGGCGTTTTCCCAGCGCCTAGGTACATGGTTTCGCCTAAAACCCTTCCATCAGCAGAGGCCAAATCGAACACGCGATCCAGTTCTATGCCATCCTTTAAGCGGGCTTTCATTCGCACATCCCTGTACAGCTTGGCGTCGTAGCGTTGGGAAAGCGCCTCGGCGGCTTTGCCCTCGAAAGCTAGGGTCCGCGCTTCTTTATCACCTTTAACCCTTCCGGTCTTCATTGGGGTTAGTTCACTTAGCCGCCTGAACTTGACGGCGCCCGCCTTGAGGTCCACGCTGTCAACCATCCATCCTGCATGGAGCCAGCCGTACTTAGCTTGGGCATGCGTCGCATCGTTCGTCCACCAAGTCCTAAGCTTCCTGGCTGAGGCTGGTAAAGGCGAGCCGAGTAACAGCTCAACCTCGCCGAAGCTTAGCACAACGCTTTCGCCTTTCTGACTCTTAAGGAAATCCGCAAGCTGCAAGTACCTGCTCATGCGCCTGCCCCACCCCTTCACATGCTTTAAAATGGATGGGGTGAAAATTTAACCTTTCTTAATGTGGCAGGTTAACATCCCGCCCACACATACCCCTAACCATATAATCCTCTCTTTTTTAAACCAATAAGCTAGAAACGCCGTAAATGGCTCAACCAACGCCCTTTGCAACCACGCACACATGCACTCTAACATGCTAATCCTCACCAATATTCCAGCTTAGACGCCCTAGTTCCCGACTCAACAACGCCTAAAGCCTTCTCGAGCATGCTTAAACCAGCCATGCCCTGCGCTTAACAACTTCTATTCTCGCAAAGAACAGTTGAAAGATCACCAAATAAAAGAACTTAATGACACGCCTTTGCATGCATACACGCACAAAGATTGCCAGCACATTCCTAAGATATTTTGATAAAAACATTGCAGCTCAACAACCCGATCGTAAACAACGCTACAGCTAACACCTCCACGTCACGCCCTAAGGCGTTCCGCCGCCGAAGACGACGCATGGGCGGGTTGCATGCATGCAGGACAAACTTCAGCTTCAGCCTCTTACCCTGCTTGTCAGGCCTCCCAACAATCTCCAAAGTCTTCTTCGGCTGAGCTGCTTCAACTCCGCATTTAGGACACTTCGCCATCTGACTCCTCGAACAAGCTGGGCGGGCAACATGCGGCACGGGTTATCAAGGTTTCGCCAGAAAACCCACACCATTTATGGGTGGGAAAAGTTTTCAAGCCGAACGAACGGAAAGTCTTAGCCTTAAACAGAACCCTCAGCGAGTATTTCAAGCTTGTAAAATGGTATCTCAATTTCAACTCCAAGTCCAAGAGCTTTCTACATGAGAACGGCTATGAAAAAGCCAAAGAACTCTTCAACCTGAACACTGCTTTAATCCAAACAGCGAGAGACAAGGCTGTTGAAATCTTAAAAGGCTTTGAGAAGACGAAAAAAGAGGATAGTGTGTTAACGCTTAAGAAAATATCAATACGCCTTGACAAAAGGTGCTACAGCTTCTCCAAGACAACAAACGTTCTAACACCATATTGGCTAACGCTAAGCCTGAACAGGCGAGAAAGAATAAGCTTACCAATCGTCTTCGGAGAAAGACAGAAGCAGAGAATCGAAGAAGCCTTTAAGGGCGAATGGCAGTTTGCAACAGTTGAAATGGTTAAGCAATACGGCGAATGGTATGCCCACTTCGTTCTAAAGAAGACTGTTGAGCTGATAGATGAACCTGAAACCGTGATAGCAATAGACAGAGGAGAAGTCAACTTGGCTGTTGCCGTCGCCGTTTCAAAGAACAACCCCAATAAGCCATTGAAGGGGCAGTTCTGGAGAGGAGAAGAAATCAAACGCATAAGAGGATTGTATGGTCATATCAGGAGGAAGCTTCAAGAAAAACATGAAATCGGGAAAGCCAAGGAACTCAAAGGGAAAGAGAGGCGCAAAGTAAACCAGCAGCTACACATAATAGCCAACCAGATAATCAGATACGCCAAACAGTTTCCGAACCCAATAATAGTGATGGAGAACCTAAACGGAATCCGCCAAAACTTTAAGAAGTCTAAGAAGCTCAACAAAAGGTTCCACTCGCTCCCGTTCAGAAAACTTCAGACTATAATAGAATACAAAGCAAACCTTGAGGGGATAGAAGTTAGATACCTTTCAAAGAAAGAGACTAAGGGCACATCTAAAACCTGTCATAGATGCGGGCATGTTGCCCAACTTAAGGGAAGGATCTACGTGTGTCCAAAGTGTGGAATGGAATACGATAGAGATTTAAACGCATGCGTAAACATAGCCCATAGGGTAATGAGCTCTATGGGATGGAGGAGCCGTGAGCCCCTCGAACCAGCAGATGAGGAGATAGGCGGAAAGCCTCCTCTAAACGCTGGAAGCCCACGGCTGAAGCCG
>CAZNKF010000015.1:0-22706 GCA_964573785.1 uncultured Candidatus Bathyarchaeia archaeon | reverse complement strand
CTAAAATTTTGATCTACTGTGAAGCCGTGGGCTTCTCACGAAGCTTCTATGAGGCTTTTCAAAACGTTTCTTGGGGTTGGCTTTTCAAGGAGCTTCGCGGCTTTTCTGCCTGTTATCCTTTCAACATTTGAAAGGGCTTTCAAGGCTTTGACTGTTGAGTTGTGAACTTTAACGGCGACTAGTAAGCGGGCTTTACCGCCCATTTCCATGGGGACAACCCTTGCGGGATATGGCTTAAGCATCTTAAGGGCAACTCTCTTAGCGCTTATACAGTTGATGCTTATGTCTGGAGAGTCGATGTTTACGTCAAGGTTTCTTGTGGATTTTCTAGTCCAGACTTTCAGGCTTCTCCCAGAGTCTTCAAGCACAACTATCAACGAGCGCGCCTCTAGGCAACAGTTTACGTGAGCTTTCCCTCAAGCTTCTGAAGCTTCTGCGCCAGCTGCGCGCATAACCTTTTATCTATCCAAAGTGCGGGCGTGTTTTTCCAAATTCCGTTTTCAAGGTATGAAACGGTTATCCTTGCTCTGCTTCCATATCCCGTATTGTAGATTCTAACCCAAAGGTTTACGCCTTTGCCTGAAATTTTGAAGGCTCCGTCAACCTCTTTTTCTCCGCTTTTTTCAACGTCAACTATCACAGGCATTTTAAACCGCCTCAAAGCTTCTGGACGACGTCCCTCACCCTTATGTGTAGGACCCCGTTCATCCTGTAGAGCTCCGCTATAGCCTTGAACCTTGAGTTCTTCTTTATCAGGTTTATCGGTCCGTCGAATTCGTATGGGTCGAGCCTAGCCCTCCACTTATCATTGACGATTACGACGGCTGAGCCAGGATAGATTTTCTCCACCTCAACCTCGTAGATTTTGCCTATTTTGGGTTTGGCTGCAGCCGCAACAGCGTATCTTCCAGGCTCAACCTCTGCTATGAGCTCTTCGCCCATCAGTTTTCCTAATGCGGCTTTGACTACGTTCGGAGAGGCCCATTCAAGCTCAACGTCTGCGCATAGCTGCTCGAGGGTTGCGCCTTCAAGCCCGAACTCCAAAAGCCTTAGATAGGCTATTCTCGCCGCGCGTGAAACCCTTTTGTTTAACTCGTTTAGGGCTTCAACTTCTGTTCTGACGGCTTCAGGTTCAACGGTTATCCTTACAGCCTCTCTTTCCAGCTCTCTAATTTCTTCAGGCTTCAACGGGTTTGGCTCCGGCTTAGCGTGCCTCCTCAGTATTGTTGGAAGCTTGAGGTTCAGCGTTTCAACTATGCGGCGCATTTTCTCAACGCGTTTCCTGCTTGCGTAGAAGTATATCATGTCAAGGCTTTCGTTCGCGGCGAGTATTGTGACTTTCCCAGGAGCCTTCCTGCCCGTTCTGCCTCTGCGCTGTATGTACCTTATCTCGCTTGGTATAGGCTCGTAGAATATTACGTGGTCAACTGTTGGTATGTCGAGGCCCTCCTCAGCTATGCTCGTCGCCACTAGAACGTTTAGCTCGCCTTCTTCAAGCATCCCTATCCTTTCAGCCTGCTCCTCCTGGGTTAAGCCCTTATCGTTGAGCTTTGAAGCTTGGCCTACAAACCTTTCAACCCTAACGCCAAGCACGCCTTTAAGCTGTTCGACTAGGTGGCTTGCAGTGTCCCTGTACTGTGTGAAGACGAGCATCCTTGAAGAAGGCTTCCTTAGAAGTTGGTCGCGGACTATCTGCTTAAGCAGTTCCGCCTTTGGATGTTCAGGCGCAGCGGACCATACAAGCGCCTTCAAGCTCTTATATTCTGGGTCGTTTGTCAACACTGCGTAGCTGTGTTTCTCGCGCCTTTCAGCTTCAACCTTCTCCATGAAAGCCCTTAGGGAGTGGATTCCCTGCGTCTCAAGAAGTTCAAGCATGTGGAAAAGTGTTAATGCGAGGGACTGGTTTATTATGGCTGTGAATAGTCTTCCACGCTCTTCCTCTATGCTTTCAGCCTCAAGCATGAAGCGCAGTTCGTCTCCAGCCTCTATTAGGCATTTCCTCGTAACATATTCCGGCTTACGCTTTATTATTCCGTTGCTTATAAGCCAGTTAAGCCTCCTGTCAAGCATGCCGCGTATATAAGCCTTTATGGTCAAATATTCTCTTGGAAGGTTTACGCACTTCCACTCTATTTCTATTGGGTGTATGTATGGTTTAACGTCTGGATCTTCTTCTGTTCTGAACTCTACGCGTTCAATGTATAGGTTTCTGCATACTTCATGGACGCGGTTTAGGTCTGAGCCCGGCGAGGCTGTCATGCCCAAGATGAGCGGGTATCTTGCCTGCATAACGTAGATTCTGGCAATGTCTGTGTATGCGTATTCTTTAACGGCCCTGTGGCACTCGTCAAAGATCAGAAGTGCAAAGTTTTCAAGGTTAATTGTGCCATCCAACAGGTCGTTCCTAACAACCTGTGGTGTTGAGAAGAATATGCGGGCTTCGCTGTTCCAGAAGAACCTCCTCTTGTCGGATGGCGTTTTGCCTGTTAGGACAACTGTGTCTTTATCCCTTAGCTTCAATATTTTTATGAAGCTTTCCCTATGCTGCATCACCAGCGGTCTTGTAGGTGCCATGACTAGGATTTTCGCGTCCCTATAGTTGTAGAGCATGTTTGCCGCCACGATTGCCGATATCACTGTTTTTCCAAGGGCTGTTGGAAGTATTACAAGCGTGTTCCTTTCTGAAGCTGTGTCTGCAATGCGTTTCTGATAGAGCCTGAACTCTACTGTGTCTGGCCATACCAGTGGGTGTTCAAGGCTTTTCTGCTGTTCAAGCATGACGCTACAGCTCTATAACTTCCTCGCCTTTCCTGCGCTCTCCAGCCTTAACCTTCGGGTTAACAGCCTCAAGTATCCCCATGAGCTTTGCAAGCTTATCGTATTGGAAAAGCTCCTCATACTCTTCAAGCTCAGCTGTTGACCTTAAAACGAGCCCCCTCTTCTTCTTCGGTGTTCCATCCTCGCCTACGGGGTTAAGTTCAACCGCAAGCCTGCTTGGCGAACCCTTATACGCTGGAAGTTTGAGGACAAACACGCCTGGAACGTTTGTCCTAAGCCTGGACCAGTCTTTGCCGGTTTTAAGGAATTCTGCAAGCTTCTCCTCAGACAATTAGAGCACCAATTATTGTTGTGTGTTTTGCAGTTAAATTTTTTGGGTTGGAGGCTGCTCCTCTTCCTCCACTTCTTCGGGCTCCTTGTTTGTGTCTTCTATGCCCTTAGCCGTTATTATGAATGAGGCTTTAGCCTCAGGTAGGTATGGCGAGTCTATAACTTTTGCAACTCTTGTTCCGCTTTTACCCTTTCTTAGGTGAACCCTGTGGGTGCAGGCGTGGGCCATAACGTGGCCTCCCGCTGGCCTTTCAGGGTTTCCATAAAACATTACGGGGTTTGACTGAACCTGGTTTGTGACGACCACGGCTATGTTGTAGGCTTCAGTCAGCCTCAGAAGCTTGTGCAGGTACTGGTTTAATACTTGCTGCCTCATGGATAGGTCTTCTCTTCCAACGTATTCTCCTCTGAAGTGGCTTATTATGCTGTCAACTATTACTATTTTGGCTTTTTCCTCAGGCACTTTCCTGAAGAGGCAGTCTATTAGGAAGCGCTGGTGGTCGCTTGTGTATGCCCTAGCCACTATAATGTTGTCTAAGATCTTCTGGCCGTCTAAACCCCTTTTAGAGGCTATCTGGTAGACCCTTTCAGGGCTGAATGTGCCTTCAGTGTCCATGTATATCACGTTTGAGCCGAAGCCTCCCTGTTCTGGTGGAAGCTGGGCTAGAACAGCAAGGGTCATGCAAAGTTGGGTTTTTCCAACTCCATAGTCGCCTATAAGCTCAGTCATGGCTTGGGTTTCAACCCCGCCTCCAAGAATGGCGTCAACCTTCTTTGAGCCCGTTGTACACTTTTGAATGTCCTTCCTCCTCTCAAGAAGCTCCGTTGCTTTTACGAAGCCGTAGTTCATAATTTTCCTAGCTTCCTCGATAACCTTGTAGGCTGTCTCCTCCTGAAGCTTAACCCTATCGATAAGCTCCTTGACAGGCGTAACAGACAAGGCTTCAATTGTCGTTATGCCTGCTGCACGAAGCTTAGAAAGCGTTGATGAGCTTACACCCTCAAGTTTTCCCAAGTCGTCTGACAACTTCAAAAACCTCCCCAAACGGAGTTTTTACTGCGTTGGCGCGCAGAACCTTGCCGCTTTCACATTTAACCCTCCTAACCCTCAACGTTGGATACGCATCTCCCACGCACTTGTAGACGCTGAATATCCAGCCTTTTCTTTTCCAGCAAACGCCTACCGCATACACTTCACAGCGACCTCCCAACAAGCTTCACGCCTTCAGCCTTTCCAGCCCCGTCCGCACGCTGACGAACTTTAACGTGGTTTGGCGCGGTGCGCTTGCCATTCCATGGTTTTCTGTAATGCTCAGGCATTGATGCACACTTTGCGCTTCTTTGAAGTTTCCAGTCGTTATTGTTTAAATCGGCTCTAGCAAGTTCGCTGAGGATTTCGGCTCGATTGTTTTGTATAAACTCTTCAAGGTTTTCCCTCCGGATTTGCCAGCTACACTTTTGACTTACGAATTTACTCCAATACTGCGGGTGTCTTCTCTGAATGAGTTCTGTGAGAAGCCTCCGCTGTAGAGTTGAAAGGCTTTCAAGCTTAAAGCCTAAGGCTTCAGGGAGCATTTACGCTGACCTCCAACGGCGCGCGCAAACTTCGCATAACCTTCCCAACCCGCTTAACGCTTTCAGTCTTGTCTTCTCCCCATTCCAAGTCGCTCTCACATATTTCACTCCAGCACTTAGCGCATATTGGAAACCTCTCTCCACGGTAGACGATGTAGAGCTGTATGTCCGTGTTCTCGCATCTTCCATTCCAAGGGTTTCTGCAGCGTTCCCGGACAGGCTTTAAACCTTCAAAGGCTGTTTTACGCGCCATACGCATCGCAACGTATTCTAAGGCTTGAACTATTTATATTGCCACGTACCCTTGGGGGGAGGGGGCCCCTCAGCAGTGTCAAAACTGTTAATTCTGGAGTTTGCGTAGTTTTTTATGGTGGTCTATTGTCCCGCATATTTAGGGATAGAGGGAAGCTTTCGCCCAGATATGTTCCTGAAAGGCTTCCCCACCGCGAGCAGCAGCTTAAAGAGCTTCTTTCCATTTACACGCCCATGCTTGAAAATGTTGGCGGAGCTTTTCTCCAGCCTGTCCAGCTTATTGGGGGTGTTGGCGCTGGAAAAACCTGCACAGCTTTGAGGTTTGGAGGCATAGTTGAGGGTGAAGCCTCCAAGCGTAAAATAAGCCTTAAACACGTTTATGTTAATGGGAAGGTTGACGGTTCAAACAGGTACACGCTTTACAGGCGAATTTTGGAGCAGGCTTGCCCCTCAATACAGTCTAGAAGCTTAAGCCCTGAGGAGATGCTTACGCAGATGGTTAAGCAGCTTAGGAGGGAGAAGCGTTACGCCATCATAACCTTCGACGAGGTTGACTACTTTGTTAGGCGCTGCAAGGAGCACGTTGTATACGATTTGACCAGGCTTAACGAGATATCGCCCGGCGAGCCCTGCAACGTTTTAGGAGTCCTGTTCATTGCAAGGGACCCCTCATACCGCAACCTCCTCGACCCAGCCGAGGTTTCAACTTTAGGCTTATGTGTCATACATTTCCCGCAGTACAACGCCGATCAAATTAGGGACATAGTTGCCGACAGGGTTGAGTTGGCCTTCAATCCCGGAGCTGTAAGCTATGAGGTTTTGGACTTTGTAAGCGATTTGGCTGCTAAGCCTCCAGCCAACGGCGACGCAAGGTTCGCCCTAGACTTATTGCTCTACGCTGGAAACCTGGCTGAGAACATGGGTTTCGAAAGGGTTCTCCCAGAACATGTTAGAAGGGTTTACGGCGAAATCCACCCAACGGTTTCAAGCATGGAAATTTCAAGTCTAAGTCAAACTGGGAAGCTTATACTTCTTGGGCTTGCAAGGGCTTTGAAAGCTTCAAAGGCGCCTTACGTAAGCCTTAGAGAGGTGAGGGAATACTACAACGTTGTATGCGAGGAGTGCGGAGTTAAGCCTTCAGCTGATTTTGAGGAAAACCTCCAAACCCTAATAGACTTAGAGATTGTGGAGATGAAGTCGCTTAAACGCATAGGGTTATTGGGCGTCTCAGCAGAGGACATGGACAGGTTCCTAAGCAGCTTAATAAGGCGTTTAGGAGGTGAATCCAATGAGGGTTAAAGCGAAGGATGTTTGGGGGGAGGTTGAGGAGGGGCTTGGAAGCGTTGGAAAAATCAGGATACTTAGGGAGATGATTTTCAGACCTGAAGAGCATTTTACAAAGTACATGCTTGAAAGGGCGACGGGCCTTAAGCCGAAGGATGTTAGGAAAATCCTTCAAACGCTTGTTGATCTTGGATGGGTTGTGGAGAACCCGTGCGACCCCAAAACCTACAGGATAAACATGGAAAACGGGAGAGTCAAATTTTTGGCTGAACTTTTCCATAAGCTGGGGCGGTAATCCCCCCTCCCCCCAAAGGTACGTGGCAATATAAATAGTTTAAACAGCGAACTTTATTATGCAGCGGAGGGCGCCTTTCGTTGTCCGTTTTCAAGAGGAGGAGCTGTCTTTCGCCGAGGCATGTTCCGGAGAAGCTGCCGCACAGGCAGGTCTACTTGGAAATGCTTCGCAGCCTCTTCAGCGAGTTCGCTGAAAGGCCGAAGGAGGCTTACATGAAGGTTGTCCAGGTTTTCGGGGCGACAGGTTCCGGGAAAAGCTGCACGGTCATGCGTTTCGGCTTAGAGTTTGAAAGGTATGCAAAGGCTAAGGGCATACCGCTCAAGTTTGTACACGTGAACAGCAAGCTTGGCGTTGACTCCACATACGCGCTTTACCAGACGATCCTTCAGAAGGTTTCCCCTGAGTCTGCCGGGAGGGGATACTCGCCGAGCGAGATGCTTAGGCAGATCGTCCTCCACCTGAAAAGGTCAGGCGAATACATGCTTTTAGCCGTCGACGACGTGGACTATCTGCTACGCGCCTTGAGGGAGAAGCGGGGCGAATCAGGCGTCATATTTGACTTGACAAGGCTGAACGAAATGTTCCTAGGCGAATACCAGCAGGTTGTAGGCGTAATATTCGTTGCTAAAGATGCCTCTTTCAGAAGCCTCTTGGATCCAGCTGAGGTGAGCACGCTCGGAAGCGTGATTTTAAAGCTTCCAAACTACTCTTCAGAGCAGCTTGCCGAAATTTTAATGGATAGGGCTGACGAGGCCTTCAGGCTTGGCGCTGTAAGCTGGGATGTTGTAGAGTTCATAGCAGACTTGTCTGCTGGAAAAGCCTACAACCCAGGCGACTGCCGCTTCGCCCTCGACATACTGTTGACAGCAGGCCTCATAGCCGACTCCCAATGGGCTGACCATGTCACGCTTGACCACGTTAGGATGGCTGCCGCGGAGTGGTTCGACGGCATAAGCACGGAAGACCTCATGGAGCTTGACATGCACGAGCTCCTCGTCCTACGCGCAGCTGCGGACGCGCTGCGCCTCAACGAGAAGGCATACGTGACGATAAAGGAGATTTGGGAGTACTACGAGATGGCATGCGCAACGAAGGAAGTGAAGCCCCTATCCTACGAGAAGGTTAAGGGTTACGTTTACGACCTGCACTGCAGAGGCCTAATACACCAGTCGAAGAAGGGCGTAAGCATTGTCGGCGCTCCAGTCAGAGACTTGAGCAGGGTTATTCCAACTATAGAGAGAGGTGAAAGGCTTGAATGGTGAAGCCGAGGAGGTTCTTGGATGCCGCGGGAGGATAAAGCTTCTAAAGGCCTTGATGGCGGTGCAGAGGAGCGGATACGCAGCTTCAATCTCCAAGTTGAAGGCCGCAACGCGCCTAAAAAGGTGGAACGTTGAGAGGCACCTTGAAATCCTCCTGAAAAGCGGGTGGGTTGAGGAGGTCCATACGCCTGAGGGCAGGAGGTTCAGGCTTAAAGAAAACAGGAAGGTTGAGGCTGCCAGAAAGCTCTTCAAAGAGCTGGGAGAAGTTTGACAGGAAGTCGCCCGCCACATTTTAGAACCATTAGTATCCCTAAAGGTTGTTCCTGAAAACGTAATACAAAACATCAAAAAACCTTTTTCAGCCTCCAAAACTGAAAAGCGCCCTTTTTTAGGCTCAGCTCTGGTATGGGGGTCTCTCTCCCCCTAGGGCCCCTACTTGCTTATATACTCCTTTTCAGCCGACCAACAGAACGGAAAACGCCATTGGCAAAGGCTAAGCGATGAGCACCCAGCCCCCTTCAGACGAGCAGGCAATAGCGGAAATCGCCGAAACTTTAGCGATAGAGCTGAAGAAGCTCCTGTACCCTAGAGAGTACTTTGAAAAAATGAGGCAGCTGAAAACGTTAGCTGAGAAACTCGTATACCTCTACATACTCTTAACGCAACCCCAAACCTTCAGCGGCGTAAAAAAGGGTTTGGGGATCTGTAAGGCCTCAGCCGCCAAAGCGCTTCAAAAGCTGGAAAGGCAGGGCTTCATCGCCCGAGACAATTACCTCCTCTACTGGACAACCGCAGAAAAAGCGTGAGCGTTCCGAATAGCTTATGAACCGAATATGCATTAAAAATAGTGGCGAAAAATATGAAGGATAGGAAGCTAAACGACGGGAAGAATGGCGGAAGGGATTCGAACCCGAAAAGGTGGCGCCCTGGCCGGGATTTGAACCCGGTTCTTGTCACGGAGCATGCGGGCGGGCGACAGCCGCCTATACTAGACCGGACTATACTACCAGGGCATCCGGCGAAATGTGCCAAGAGAATAGAAGGAAAAAGTTGATTTATTAAGTTTTCTTGGCTTATCGCTAGACTTTTTGCGTGTTCTGGATAATTTATATATTCAGAAACTGGATTTAATGGAGATGAGAGGAGAAGTCTTTGCCTCTTGATGAGCCTCTCCAAATTTACGCGCTCATAATGGTGGTGGTAGGGGTCGTTATTGCATGTTTAATAGTCTTTTATGCTATGAGGCGTAAGGGGAGAAAGGAGGAAAAGGTTTCGAAGGAAACGGAGATAAAGCCTAAGGAAGTTTTACCCTTAAAAATTGTTAAGACTGTTTCTCCGGAAGAGGCCTCAAGGGCTAAAGAGGAGCTTAGGATACTGGACTTGGAAAGGGAGATTTTAAGCGATGCCATAAGGAAGCTTTACGAGGCTCATGCTGAGGGTAAAATAACAGAGGAAGAGCGGGACCGGCTTGCCCAGACATATAAGGAACGAATGATGATTGTTAAGGAGGCTATTGCAAAGGACGAGTCTCTTGTGGCCTTGCATGAGCTTGAAGCTATGCAGGAGGACCTAATAAAACTCTTTAGCGAGCGTTTCGACGAGATAAGCTCGAAAATTGAGGAGCTCCGCTCAAAGGTTGAAGCCAAACCATTAAAGGAAATAAAAATACTGACGCCAAAACCAGCGAAACCTTCGGAGGTTGAAGAAAAACCAGAAGCTGCAGAAGTCGAAGAAAAGGCGAAAAAAAGGAGGAAGCCAGCTGCTAAGCCTTCTCCGAGAACAGAGGCTGAAAAACGCATAGAAGAGATTAGGGCTGAAGTGGAAAAGGTTTTGGAAAGACTGGGGCAGATGGAAATTGAAACTTAGAGGAGAAAACTTGGAAAAGGCAAAGAGGAACGCCGCCATAGAGGCAGTTAAACATGTTAAAGACGGTTTTATTGTAGGTTTGGGAAGCGGAAGCACAGCAGCCTACGCAATCATGGAAATGGGAAAAAGAATTAAACGCGAAGGACTACAAGTTTTGGGGGTTCCAACTTCGCATCAAGCATTCCTTTTAGCCGTGAAAAACGGAATTCCAGTAACAACTTTGGAGGAGCATTCAACCTTAGACTTGACAATAGATGGTGCGGATCAAGTGGATGAAAAACTGAACTTGATAAAAGGCATGGGGGGCGCGTTAGCCCGCGAAAAAATAGTTGCCCACTCATCCAAGAAGCTCATAATAGTTGTGGATGAAAGTAAAAAAGTAAAAGTTTTGGGTGAAAACAATCATCCAGTGCCCCTTGAGGTTTTGCCCTTCGCCGTCCCGCTTGTTATGCGCAAAATAAAGAACTTTGGCGGGAAATCCATTCTGAGGGAAAGCGCAGGCAAAGTTGGTCCGGTTGTGACGGATAATGGAAATTTCATATTAGATGCACATTTTGGACTTATAGAAAACCCAAAAGAGCTTGAGCTTAAGCTAAAGGTTGTTCCCGGAGTTGTTGAACACGGACTTTTCATTGAGATGGCAAACATTGTTTATGTTGGAAAATCAACAGGTGTGGAGACGCTTAAGAGTAAAGCCTAGAACTCTTGGAACATCAGACATAAATATGTGAAAGAGGGTTTTGAAATAATGTGTGCGCCATGGATAAACGAAAAATTACACTATATGTGCAGAGTGTCAAAAAGGTAGTTGGCACTGAAACATGGGGCAGATGGGGATACAGGAGGGCCCAGTCATTAGGGGGGGTGGATACTGTTTTGTTAAGGATTATAAGCAATATTCAGAGATGAAGTATGAGTGGGTTCTCCCAGAAGATCAGAAAAGCACCGTTGAAATAGTGAAGATGATTGCCCACCAGCATGGTTTCGAAGTTAACGTCGTTGATGTGGCAAAATCAAGGAAAAAGCCGAAAATAAAAGTTTTCCCTATATTGGTAATGGATACCGGAGAGAAAATTGAGGGCGTCGCTTCGAAAGAACAAATTATCCAGCTTTTCACAAAAATTTAATCTTTTTCTTCTTCTTCTTCCACCTTCGCACCCGCATCCGCTTTCACCCACATCCACACCCATACACCCACACACCCACATCCGTTATACCTATGTCCCAGTCACAGTCAGCCAGCCACACAGTCACACACAGTCAGCCAGTCAGCCACAACAAAAACAAACCACAACAGCCACAGATGGGGAGCTCCCCCCTATTTCATGATACAATAGAGGTTTAAGAGGTTTTGGAGAAAATGGAGCTACCTAGTTTCAATTAGCGTGATTGACCTTCCAAAAGCCTCTGCAAAGCGTCAACGAACTGCTTGTCACCCCAAATTAAACTGCGATGTCTACGATAAGTGTTTTCAGACATTTTAAGCACTTTCAAAGAGCTTCTAACCGTGCATCCAGCAAGCATCAACCGTTTAAAAAACCTAATCTTCTCCAAAGTTGCCTTACGAACACCCATAACCACGCCTCTCCCTAAACATTCTCCCTATAAGCTCCATCAGCCTCTTTCGACCCTCAGCATCCAAAGGACGAGGCTTCAAAGGCATATAAGGCTCATGAGGCGTCAACCCCAACTGAAAACGTAAAAACTCAGAATCCCCAAACAAAACTGGCTTAACCTTCCTACGCCACGTATCCCAACCTATCCTAGCAGCCCTTAAACTCTCAGAGAGACTGCAGCCTTGCATAAGCAAGCGCTTAAGCACCGCAACCCGCATCTCTAAAGGAAGATAAGTTCTTGGCATTTTTACGCATCTTCCAGACAATTTTAAGCACTTCTAAATATTCCCTGTAAAAGTCTTCGTCTAAGCTTGTATCCCCTAAGGCTGCCGCCTCCTAAACCTTTCAACCTGTCTCTCAAACTCCTCAACTGTGGGAGGATAATCCCACGGGTACGCTGCATCTAAACCCGCAGCTCTCTAACCATGCTTAGCATAACGCTTACCATCAAAACCAGCATGATGAGTGGTAACAGCTGGTTAAGCAAGGCTGAAATGTCTAACGGCGTAACCATGCTTTATTCACCTCCAACATGCTTGTAAAAATTGCAATTTAAAAACTTGGCTTGTGACATTTTAACTACAGTTAACGTTTAAACTCTTCTTTAAGGTCTTTTAAAAGCTCTGAAACTATCAGCTCTTTAAATTTTAAGTCCCATTTGCTCGTAACTTCGTGGACTTTTTGGAAAAACTCGCTTATACTGCAGCCTAAAGCCTCGCATGTCGTTTTTAACTCTTCATACTGGTCTGGAGTCAGAAATATTACCACAGCAATTTTATCCTTTAACTTACTGCTTTTAGAAATATTTGACATGTGGGACACCAATATAGCCTTATTTTCGCATTTTGGACAGTTACAAACTCGGGCGGTTTAACAGACTCACCATCCTTCTCAGTTTTCTTACCGTAAGAAAACTTGGAAGGCTTCCGTTTCCGTTTCTTCTCTGGTTTAGGCTCCAATTCAATTTCAAAATCTAAAGGTTGCAGCTTAGGCTCACCATACAAAAACTGTTTTGACGGTAACGTTAAAGGCTTATCCATCTCAAAACTTAAAATAAGTCTTAAGTCTGAACGACATTTTGGACAACGCATAAGTTAACCACGCCTACGCCTAAGCTCACGCCACTTTTGCAATTCCTTTTCCATGCCCTTCAAAATGTCACGTTCAACCTTCAAACGCTCAAACGCTTCGCTCCACGCTTTCAGCCATCGGTCACGCCTCGCCTTGGCTGATTCAATCCTTGGCAAAACCCACCTTTGAAGATCAGCAATCTCCATCTTGGCATAGTAGCTTTCCCACTCGTCAAGCCTCTGCTCATGATACTTTAAACGCCTATAAGTATAGTAAACACGCCTGTAAAGCTCATCCACAATTCGTTTCTGGGTTTCGTATTTCTCTAACGGGACTGGTGGAAGCAAGCCGAGCCTAACAGCTTCAATCTCCAAAGCCTTACGCTGCAGAGGCGTGTTTTTCCATTTTTTGCCAGCCCAAAGGGCGAAACTTGTCAACAATTCTTGAAACGACTTAATTTTTTCCACTTTAACGACTTCCTCGAATCTTGCGAAAGCTTCTGGAAATCTATCCATTTTTCAGCCTCCTTTAAAGCCAAGCTCAATGGTTTTGCCTACTTTTTCTAAGCCAGTTTCGTAAACCGCTCTAATAATTTGCTTTGGAAACTCGGTGGGTTCAAAGCCGGGTAGAACTGCAACAAGCCTTTGCGGTTCTCGGTTCTTCTTGCGAGATACCCTTATTGTTGCGTTGGCTCTCCGAACAGTCCAAATAAAAAAACCAAAATCCACCAATGGAAAAGTGTGTAGCAAGATGTGGATGTATTCGACAAACGGACGTTTGCTGAAACAGACAGCTCGATAACTTTTTGGAGCATCGCTCAAAACGTAAATGTCGCCCAGCCTAAACTCTTTTTGGACTTCTTTGAGCTTTTCAACAACCTTTTCAAGGGAAGCACCTTCTAAATCCCAGAAAATGTAATGCAGATGTCGGCTTTCTTCTCCAACAACGCGACTACAAATGCCTTCCAGCCTCTGCCGATGGCTGAACATAAAAAATACGGCGAAAGGGCCTAAGCACAATCGAAAGTTAACCCTCAATTAGGCTCCCTTTGATTCATGCCCATAAACTGTTTTGCTGTCTTGAATCAGCTTCTTGGCTGTTAGCCTCGTCAAACCGCCTCGCATTAAGATGCCTAGTATATCCTCCTCGGTGTAGCCAGCCTTGAAGGCTTTGTGGATAGCTTCAAGCTTGTCTTTTCGCCAGATTAAGCCTCGCATGTAGTGGGGGTCAAGCAAAGCTGTCTTAAAGTCTTCTTCTTCCATCTCTATTACTGAATGAGTTTGGTCTTTTTCTTGACATTCTTTGCTGCAATACGTTAAAGAATTTGGAACTTCTTTGCCGCAGACTTTACACTTTGCCATATTTAAACACCCTTTTTAATTCTGAAATGCGAGTTTTTCCCAGCGCTTACGTATTCTCCGCCAAACCCTCTTATTGCGTTTAGAATTTTGGCGAAGTTTTCAGTTCCAAGGTAGCCTTTTGGTTTAATTACAAAAAATTCTTTGTTTTCTTCTATGGTTATGGTGTCTGCCAAGTCTTTGGGTATTGCGTCTCGTAACTGTTCAATCGATTTTGGACAAAACTTTCTTATTAATTCGTCAATGTTGTTTCTTACTGCCACTAGAAAGTCAAGCAGAACCTTCAGCTCTTTATCCATTTTTAGCTTTCACCTCCTTTTGGTTTAGTTTCAACCCAAATTTTCGGTTTGTAACCCAGTTCTTCTAACCGCCTTCGCACAGAATCCCTAATAAAGTCGGCTTTAGTGCTGTGAGTGTCTTTTTTGATGGCTTGTTCTAAGGCTTCATCCAAGGCTTTTGGAACTGGCACGTTCCATCTTCTTCTCTGCGACATATATGCACCTCTTTTGTGTAGTTTTTGCGCAAGATTTATATAAGCAATCCGCATATTCAGACTTTAAATATTCAGACTAAGTCAGAAGGTGGACAAATGCCTAAAATTAAGGCTGGACAGAAAGCTGAATGGGTTGCCGAAACAACTGATTACAGCATTTTGAAGGCTTTGCATACTGCAAACATTAAAGCCTTGGGGGGTTATCGTTTTTCAGAGCTTCTTAAAAACGTAAAGCCCAAGATAAGTAGGGACACGCTTGCAAGGCATTTGAAAACGCTTTACACTAGAAAGCTTATAGGGTATGATAGGCTTGGTAAACTCTATTTTATTACGGATGAAGGTTTCAGTTGGCTGAAGAGGTTTGAAAGGCTTAGCCTCTTACAAGCCAAAAAGTGGGTTTACGGGGGTGCTCCTTCAAAAGTTGAAATAATCGACACCATTGTTAAAACCATGATTGTTTCTAACTTGAAAGCTTTAACGGAGTCTATGCAAAAGGTTGCTGTTGAGGAAACTTTTGTTAAAACCTTTTCATGGGACGTTTATAGTGATTTACCTATCGAAATAAATGAAGAGTTTAAAAAGGGTTTTAGCGTTCAAGCTGGTAGGCTTGTTTTAGATTTGGCTTCTAGGGCGAAGGAGGAGGCTAAGGCGAAATTGGATAAAATGAAGAGGGCTAAGCTTCTTGTTGTTTTGGAGTATGATTTCAAAAGGCATGCTGAGGCGCAGTTAGAGTGGTTGGAGAAGTTTAAGGGGGTTGGTGAAAGTGGTTCGCCCTGCTAAGGTTTTGAAAATTGAGCTTTCGGATTACGGTGCTGGATTGCACACGGCTGAAGGCTGTTTTGAGATTAGAAATAATGGAAAAACGGTTGCTTGTTTTCCGTTTTTTGAAAAGACGATTGGCGAGTGTGTTTTAAAAAGTGGCACTTATGTTTCTACTGATGCTCTGATAAGTCTTTGTCTGTGGAACGTTACCACTTTTATTGCGACTAAAACTGGTAGGATTGTTGGAATTTTGAAAAGCCTTGAAGATTTTTCCCATGTTAAAACTCGTGTAGCTCAATATGAGGCTTTGAAGAACGGTAAGGGTTTGGCTATTGCTAAAACAATAGTCTTATCCAAAATTGAAGGTCAAAACATGGTTTTAAGGAAGTATGGCTTGGAACAGCTTGACTTGATGGGTTTAAAGGCTAAGGTTGAAGGTTTGAATGGAAGCCTTGAGGCGCTCAGGTATAGGATTAACCAGATTGAAGGTAAGGCTTCTCAGCATTACTTTAGCCAAATTTTCGGGTTGTTTCCTGATAAGCTTAGACCTGAAAGGCGTGTTGGCTTTAAGGCTTATGATGGCTTGAACAACGTTTTTAATTTTGGCTATTACGTTTTGAAGTGTAGGGTTTATAAGGCTTTGTTGAAGGCTAAGCTTGAGCCTTATCTTGGGTTTTTGCATGCCATGCAGCATGGTAAGCCTAGTTTAGTGTGTGATTTCATGGAGTTGTATCGCTATCTTATAGACGATTTCCTAATTGAGCGTAGGACAAGGTTTCATAAGAAAGACTTTGTGGCTATTACGGATTTTATCTTGCATTTAAGGATGGGCAAGCGCATACATTTATGCGAGTTTGAAGCGGATAGGCTGGCTGAAGACTTGAACAGCTTATTTGAGCGTAAAGTGCAGATTCCAAGAATAAAGCACGGCGAAAAGCAGACGTTGGATACTCTTATCTGCGAAGAAGCTCTCTTGTTAGCCAAATTTCTCAGAGGAGAACGTAGCACGTGGATTCCACGTCTTCCCTTAATTTAGCCTTTCGAAAAATGGACAAAACACATAAGCATAGAACTAAGCGTAAGGTAATTAGGAGGTCGATTGAACGGTGGGAGAAATGTTGAGGCTGGCTAAAATCTGGGTTTTCGCAATTGCGGTCATACTAATTGCTTTTTGGGTTGCTGTTTGGGTTGCCGTTTGGCGGTTCGTAATAATTGGGCGGTTTGCCATGGCTTTAACAGTTACCTTTCTACCGCTTTTCCTTATTGCCTTAACAATTCCCGTTTTGAGAAAGTGGAGGTTTGACAGGCTTAGAAGGGCTGTTAAGGTGGTTTTGCTTTTAATGTTGCTTGTTAACATTTGGTTCTGGGGAATCGTCTATTGGCTTGTCTGCGGGCTCATTTTAGGCTTTGGCGGGTTCAGGCTTGGTGTTTCCCGTGACGATAATACAATCGAATATTTCTGGATAAATGAGGCGGACATTCCCGGTTATCACCCGTGGGAAGGCATGTCTTATGAAGAATTGAAAAAACGTTACCCAACTGTTCATGAGGCAATTGTTAGAGCGATAGAGACCGAGTGGGGGCTTCCAGCTTGGATTGGGCTTCCCCTCTATTATATCGGAGAAGCCATGCCCATAATACTTGTCATCTTAACATTCCTCATTATTTTCATGATAGCCTCCACTTGTAAGCCTCGTAAATGCGAAGTCCAACAACAGTAGGCAAAGTACACTCCAAATTAATGCTTAGGCATTTATAATTAGCAAGACTTTGCTGCTTCTGATGCGCTTTTCAATTTTTCGATAACAACGGCTAGGTAGAAGAGGACGGCTAGCAAACCCAAAGAGGCAAGTAAAATCGCTATCGGATTTTGTGCGCTCATAAGCACAATCATTATTGGTATAAGGGTTATTATGGCAAATGCAGACGTGTAAAGAAGCGGAACCTTAATTTTCTTTTTCAATTCCACCCATCTATTGCTGCTAACTGTTTTGCCAATAACAACCCCTATGGCTCCGCCAGTTAATCCTAGAAGCGATGCTGTAAAAGCAAATAATAAAACGAAAAATGTGATTGCAATGCCTGTTAATCCGCTATCCCAGTCTCCACCATAAGAAATGGGATGCCAGAGCGTGTAGAGGTATGCTCCAACCCAGTTTAGGATAAGTCCTATAACTCCTGAAAGTATGAAGGATGATGGCATCCACCAATCAGTTTTAGTTTTAACCCCAATAGCTAGGCTTACGAAGAAGGCTATAGATAAAGATGCATAGACAAATGTTGAAATTATAAGTGGAGCTTCACTCCACACTGTTATGCCAAATATCCAAGTCATAACTACAATGCTTAAAAGTCCAAAAATTATGGCAGCAGCCAAGCTGGTTTCAGCCTTCCGTAGTCTGCCCAGTCGCCCATCAAATATTATCAGCAATCCGCCAACAATCCCCAAAATAAATATTGCGAGATTTAATGAATGACGACCAAAAATAAGAAGGTTGACTATGGGAACCATGGGGAAACAATAAAGTTGTAGCATCCAAAGTAAGAATGGAGAAGCTAAAACTAACAAGCCTCCCAGTTTAAGCCTACCCAAATAGCCCAAGAGCCCTCCAGAAATCATTAAGACGCCGAAAAGAACATTTACATACAAGAACTCAGTAGGTGCAAGACGGCTAGTGAGACCCGCAAATATTGCCAACAATCCAGCAGCTAATGAAACGATTAAACCTGCTTTCGGTCTTTCAACCTTCATCTCATTTTCTCCGCCCATAAATCTCACCTCTGCATTTCTACATTTTTCTGCGCATGGTATTTAAGGCAATTTTGCTTCCACAACATAACCATAACAGTAAATCTCCCATGAATCATTAGCCACGCTTTGACGTAATGGTAAACGGTTTGTTCCGTATTTTATGATTATCCACGATGAGAATGAAGAGTGACCTATTGCAAGAGGATAACCACCTTCATTTGGATAGGTGTATAGAATTCCTGTTCCGTTGACCCTTACCCCTCTCACGCTTATTGCTACTATTATTCTTTTGTCATTCAATGCTTCTGTTAAATTAAGGTAGAAGAGGTTTGTGTCATTTCTTTGGAATGATGCAATTTTCCCATTATAGCCTACATAAATCTGGAATAGGTGTGTGCCATCTGCAAAATATGACCTGTATAATGCTAAAATTTCATCATCTGACAAGGCTCGGCTGTAAATTCTAACATCATCAATTCTTCCCATGAAAAACTCTGGATAATCCCTTTTGCCTATGTTTAATGGGGCATTTCCATCCTCTGGAAAGATTATTCCAGTATAGTTACGGCTTGTGTTTTTCAAGATTCCGTTTTTGTAAATTTTCAACACGCCATTTTGGATCACACCCGTTATAAAAATCCACTCATTAACGGTGATGGGCTCTCTGAAGTATGCTCCAATACCGTAACCACCAGTTCTGTTATGAATGTAAAAGCAGATATCATTAGGTCTATTAAGCGGGTTTTCTGCATTATATATGACAAAATTCCACTCATATTCATTTGGCATGCCTTTGCCGAGAAAGCGAATATAGCCATATTGGTTTGCGGTAGGATATTGAAGGGTGGCAGGAGACATCCAAAAAGAAATTGTTAAACCATTTGGGTTATTTACTATGCTGAATTCCGGATGGTCTGGAATGGAAATATAGTCATCTATCCCATCAAGATAAAGAGCTTTTCCTTTAATTCCATCAACAAATGTAAGAGGGGTGCAATATGAATAGGCATGAAAACCGTTATTTGAATAATCTTTTAAATCCCCATCCAAAGGCAACCATAAAGTAAGGTCATTGCGTGAACCTATTCTTTGGTTCACAACTACCACTACCAAGCAGACTGCAAGAATAAGGCATATTATTCCTAGTGCAATTGCAGCCTTTCTACCCACAATTTTCTTTTCACCCATTTTAAACCCCAACATCGTTCTGCTCGTTTGCTTTAAGGGTTTTCAAGTGTAATTAGGATGATTTCAGATTTAATTTTTGCCTTACTTTTCCAGATTTAACCTACATTCCTTGGCTCATCTTAAGTCTTCGCAAGCCCTTCCTTGATTTTAAGGGGTTTACATAATGTCCAAGAAAGAAATTTTGGGAATAAGCAAAATAACATACAAGTTTCAAGTCACTTTACCCAAACGAGTAAGAGAGAAATTCAATTTCAAAGAGGGCGATATTTTAGTTTTCGCAGAAGAAAATGGCAAATTAATTATAGCCAAAAGCACAGAGTATTAAACATCCATAACAACTTTCACCTTACATCCCAATGTTTCCAATACTGCTTGTTTCTGGGGGGTCCCCCCTCGGCTGCTGTTTTGGCTGTTTATTTGTTTGATTGTTTGTTTGATTGATTCTCCTCTGTATTGGGTGGTGGTTGTGGCTGACTGGCTGACTGTGTGTGACTGTGTGGCTGGCTGACTGTGACTGGGACATAGGTATAACGGATGTGGGTGTGTGGGTGTATGGGTGTGGATGTGGGTGAAAGCGGATGCGGGTGCGAAGGTGGAAGAAGAAGAAGAAAAAGACAAAAATTTAATTAATCATTGTTAACCAAGGTTATCTTGAAATACCGCGCCGGGGTAGCCTATTTGCGTTCACGATGGAGAATTCTCCCGCAAATCCCCTCTTTTTCTGTCTTTAAGGCGAAAGAAAAATTTTCCACGTTCAGTTAGACATTACTAACAGAAGATGGAGACAAATAGATGCGCGCCTAAAAACTCGCATAATATTGACGGTTTTGTTGTTAAAACTTTAGTTGTTCGCTTAAAGACTTGAGTAATTTTTCTTTGTCTTTTAGTTGTTCTTCCTCTACTTCTGCTATGTAGATATGGTCTTGTGTTCTTATGGATTTAAGTGATGGATATTTCGCTTCAAGGTCTTTCAAAACAGTGTAGATAATGTTTTCCGCATCTTCTTTAGTCCAGCCGTCTTTAGATGTTTTGATGCAGACAATACAAATGTTCAATAGATTTGGAATTTTTGCCATTTGATATATGTCGGCGATAGCTTCGCCCTCTGTTTCAGTATGCCAAACTTCATAAACGTCTATTCGTCTCTGCTTTTTGGTTTCAACCCATAAATCAGGGTAATAGTAAACCGTATATGCGTCAAAAGGAAGTTTGATTGGTTCTCGTTTGTCAAGGTATGGAAAAATTCTGTCTTGGTTATAATGCTCATATTTTTCGGCCAATTCCTTTAACGCCTTTACCACGTCATCATGCTTGCTCATTTTCTCCACGCTTAACTCGTTCTTACTAAAAATTTATATTACTTTTGTTTGAATCAATCTCCAATTTGCGTTAAATGCTTGCTTTTATCTTCAGTTCTTGTAACGCCTCTTGACTATTATGCTTATTCATTAACCGTCTTATGCACACTTCCCTTAGTTACTTCAAATTCATGATTTTTCTTTCAAAACATGGAAGAGAGACGCAGAAATTACGCAGATCCTTTGTTGTTCGCTCGTTACAGAAGATATTATAGGGCATACGCTGGAATAAGAGGCAATAAGGTGTTGACTGATATGCTTGTTTCGAAACTTTATGAAATATTTAGTGGAAATACACCGAAACCTGAAAGAAGCGTTTTAAAGCATTGTTCAAAAGGTGACGAAGGAATTTGGGATATTCTTGGTTACTATGATCCTAAGTCGCACGCCATTTTCATCTGCGAGCCGAAAGTTGAAAATCATTCTTGGGAAATAGCAAGGAGTCTTGGCTTGACAACCTTTTATACAAGACTTGTGCTCAGAGAACTTGTAAGATTGCATGAACATGCCCATTCATTAACTCATACAGGAAAATTTGACGAACTTCTCGGAACCGAATTTCCTGCTGAATTAAGGGAGGAAGTAAAAGTGAGAGTTCGTTTCAGAATGAGATATCCAATTAGGTCAGAAATTAATGAGCCCTATTGCAGAATTCATATCTTGGTCTACTATTCAAAATATTCCTTGTGAAGCGCGAGCTATTTTTGAAAAAGTCTTCGATGAGGTAAATGAAGATCCAAAAACTAGAGCATTACATAGAAAATGGAGCGATTTAAAAAATCAACTGGAGGAATTATGCGAGAATGAGGACAAGCCTGCAGAAGACGATTACATATATTTTGTCCCAGGATTGATTCACATCGTACGAGACGGCATTTGGGACAGCTTTGAAGACTTTATTCAAGGAATACAAGATAGATTCGAGCACCTAAAACTCCGGTATTCTTTACTCCGCCTTTTAAGAATAGTTCGACCATAAGACGATAACGGACTCAGCTAAAATCATAACACAGTAATACTTTAGCGTAAGCAATAGTTAATCCGAAAGCAACAACGATGACATTTTGGTAAGAAAACGAAAAAGACCAACGCGCATTTTACATTTCTACCGGTTGTCCTATTTTAAACCTTTTCCATAAGCGCCCAAAAGACAACGCTTTCTCCAATCGTGAAGCAGCCAGAGTTTTTAACAGTAAACCCCTTTGAAGCTCGATCTCTCAGCGCATACATGAAGTCTTTTGCTTCATCTTCCCCTCTTGTCCCACCCTTTGTCGCATCGTCGATCAGTTTTTTGGCATTGTATGGTCTGTAAACAAAGATGTATTCTACCACGCTAATCACCTCCGCTAACATGTATGAGTCGCTAAAATATTAAAAAACTTCTGTTAGTGTCTCTTAACAGAAAGAAAGTAAAAAAGCGCCTATGTTTGTTTGAGATTTTTTGACAGGAGACAAAGGGAAAACTGTAATAATTGATAAGATTGGAGGAAAATTTTAAGAAGGGAACAAATAACAAATGTTTTACAATAAGGTTGATGCACGATGAAGAAGACAGTTGTTGGGGTTATATTCCTTTTTTCTTTTTCAATTGTGTTATTCTTAACGTTTAGTGTAAGCGCGTCACCAGAGTATATTCATCTTATAGTTGGGTCAGTATCTATGAGACCTACGTTTGAGGTGGGCGACGTCTTAACAGTCCTTACAAACGTGAATGCTTCTGAGATTTATGCAGCCCCATACCCCGACGGAGACATAATTGTTTATCATCGGACAAGTTATCCAGAGGAAATTATAGTCCATAGGGCGATTCAGAAAAGCTATGTTAATGGCACCTATTACTTCCAGACGAAAGGAGACGCAAATCCAGCCCCAGATGCATTGGAGATCCCTGAGGATAATATTATCGGCAAGGTTATAGCTTATAGCAGAACCTATACTGCGGGCACATGGGATACCGTAACCTATAACATCACAATATACACGAATTCCACGGTCAACAATTTTGACTTTAATCAAACCAGCAAACTCATAACGTTTGAAATCAATGGATACATATCGCAGGCAAATAATGGATTCTGTAACGTAACGATTCCAAAAAACCTTTTGTGGTGCAACTCATTATATGAGTGGGAAGTGCGTCTGAATGGAACAAACATAGCCTACACAGCAACTCAAAACGACACTCACACCTTCATTTATTTCACACACAGCTACAGCACACAAAAAGTCCAAATTATCGGAACGGGAGTAATACCAGAGTTCCCAGCAACCATGCTCTTGCCATTAATGATAGTTCTCACAACACTTAGCATACTCTTTAAGCTGAGAAAACTAAAGCCAAAATATTGGCTTTCACGCCGCCAATAAAAAAGACAGTACTATGAATTTGAGCGTTTCTTTTAGTCACCGCAAAAAGAACAGCGCTAAAATTAGATTTGCGCCAATATTGCTCAGACTCTTTTCTGCTTT
>CAZNKF010000014.1:0-26442 GCA_964573785.1 uncultured Candidatus Bathyarchaeia archaeon | reverse complement strand
TAAACAAATATATCTTTCAAAAAATAAATTGAATTATACAATGGGATGGTCAAAAGGTGGCAAAGAAACATATTGTAAGGGTTGTTTTAAGTCCACAACATAAAGAACTGCTCGACAGAATATGCGAAAGGCTGGGGCAAAGCGAAAGCGAAACCCTACGAATAGCTTTTCTCCAATATGCAGAAAAACTGAGTTTAGTAACAGAGAAAGTTCATAGTTAAATAGTCTGGGCATTAGTAGGTGGTGATTGAACCGAAGTATTTAAGTCTGATAAATACATGAGTAATACCGAAAAAATACTTGAAATGAGGCTTCGATTTGTCGGTTAAGAAGTTTAAAGGCATATGGCCTTTACCTGGAGGCACAACAGAATATATTAACACTTTGATAAAGGTTATAGAAAAAATACGAAAAGATAACCCCACATATGACGAATTACTTACGTGGTTTATATCAGAGTTTAAGTTAAGGGGTCAAAAAACACCACGAAGCTGTTTGGAATACTTAAGACGTTTCGGATTTTTTAAGAGGACAGATGATAGGTTATCTTTAACCAACGAATCTCTTAAATTTTTAGAGGACAGAGATCATAAAATAGTGTATTCTGTTCTAAGCGACAAAATTCTAGGTTTAAATGACATCCTCATTTGGTTATCAGCGGAACCGTTACGTGAAGATGAAATACACGAAAAATTAGCCAAAAAATTTAATCTATCATGGAAAACCACCGCCCAAACATACTTTAGACTCGCATGGCTTCAAAGTTTGGGGTATGTAAAACAAAGTGAAGGAAAGTATCATATAACAAATGAAGGATTAAAGGCGGTATCTGGTGAAAAGGGCGAAGTGCTTACAGTGCCCGGCGCAGTTACAATTTCTCTTGTTATTCCTGCACCTATAGAGAAATACCTCAGTCATGCAGCTACATTGATTGAAAAGCATAGCGCTATGAGCGAGGCAAATACTATATCCACGCTTATCGAGCCTCTACTTGAGGTTTTGGGGTGGAATATACGTGACCCAGAAGAAGTTCAAAGGGAATATCCTATTCGGGTTGGTGAGAAAACTGAATATGTAGACATTGCACTAAAGATCAACAATAAACCTGTTATATTTATTGAAGCAAAACCTGTTGGAACAGATTTACGTGATCATTTAGCAGAGCAACCAATAAACTATGCACACACGGAACGTGTCGATTGGTGTATTCTTACAAATGGAAAAGAATGGAGGGTGTATAACACGTTTTGGAGACTTAAGGGAATTGAAGGGAAGATGTTTCTTAAGCTTTCATTGGCCGAGTTTGGAAAGAAACTGGAAAAAGTGCAGCTTCTTTCTAAGAAAAGCATCCTTTTAGGAAGATTAGAAGAAGAATCGAAGCTTGAATATGCCAAAAGAATTACTTTTGAGTGGTTGAAGCAAAAAGAAAACTTGATAGTTAAGGAAATAATTCAATTAGATCCAAGCGTTAAAGAAGAATTTGTCAAACGCATTTTGAGAAAAATCATAGTCGGTTAGATTTTATGAAAAGAATTCTTAAGATGCGATGTCGAACTTGCGGTCATTGGAATAGAGTTCCAGTGAACAAAATTTTTGTTGAACAGTTTTCTCCAGAGCCAAAAGTCAAAATTTTAATTCCAATGTATAAGCCACTAAAAGTATTCAAATGCTTAAAATGCGGCAAAGTCATAGCGGAACCAAAGGAGCTTATTAGAATTATAAAACAATCATGATTCAAGCACTTCCAAACCACTTCTCTAATGATTCTGCCCCTTTTTTTCTCTTTCTTTCCATTATATGTTTCATTATTTTTCTTCCGGTTTCATTTCTTGTGGTAAATATTAAATTCGCTCTTATTAGGGAGATGGCGCTTATTAGTTTTTTCTGATTTTTATGTTTTAATGGTTTTAACTATTGAGTGTTTCATGCCTTCGGAAGTGGAGTGTGCTGAAGCGTTAAGGAAGGTTAGGTGGGCGTCTGGCGTTCAATGTGTCTACTGTGGCGGTAGATCTGTTGTTAGGCGTGGCTAGAGGAAAGGGTTCTACAGGCAGTACTATTGTAAGGATCGTGGTGGATGGTTTAATGACAGGACTGGAACTGTTTTTGCCAATTCAAAGCCTTCCTTTAAGGGTATGGTTTTTCATGCAGTCTAAGGTTAGCGTTCGCGAGTCGGCTGAAGACCTTAAGCTTTCATACAACACAGTGTATAGAGCTGTTGGAGAGTTGAGGCTAAACCCTTACCTAAAAGCTTCCACCATCAAGCTTCAAAGGGTTGTTGGGTTGGACGAGGTTTATGTGACAGCCGGATTAAAGGGCAAGAGGGGCCTAAGGAGAAAGTCTAGAATCAGGGGTTTTGTGAGGCTTATCCCAATGGCTCATGTGGCGGCAAAAGCTGTTCTACGCCACCTTTTCAAATCCTTCAACCTCAACGATGTGGAAGCCACCTACAACTGTTTAGAAAGCCTTAATGCAGAATTATGACCTCGCCAGTGAGGACCAAATTAACAGCTATGTTGATCAATACACGTTTAAGTTTAAAGAAATAGAAGATTCTGAAGAAAGGATAAAGCTGGAGCATTTCGCGCCACCGCAGTTTTAGCTCCCAAACTCAACATGAAACTAAAGCAGTAAAAGCGCAGGCGTAGCTAATTATAAATTCAAAATATGGCGCTAGGTGTCGATCAGAAAGATATTACACCGGTTACTACCTTATTGTTGGTTTCAAATCGTATAGGAATTGCATAAGGTTTATGAAATATATTTGACGCTTGCCTCTATAATATTGTAAGTTTAACGGGCGGATTTCTTATGGGCTCCTTCCAAGAGAGAATAGGAAGATTCCTAGATGAAGGGCTTAAAGAGGGGTTATTGTCGCTTGAAGATTACAACTCCGTTATGAACCTTCTTGAGGAGGCAGGAAAAATTACGACCATCCACCCGGAACTTTATGCAGGTTTGCTGAAAGACTCTTTAGAGGTTCTGCCCAAAATAACAGCTGAAACGGAAAAGGAACTTTCTAGACTTAAAAAGGCTTTGAAATTAAAAGGCTTTAAAACTTTTGACGTTACTGCCAATGAGGATTTATGGCTTGGAGCCACTTGGATCTGGCGCTTCAAGCTACCCAATGCCAATTGGAATGCTAAAAGCAGCCTACATCAGTGCTATGGCTCTGAGGGAGAAAACATCCCCGATAATAGTTAGAGATTTCATAACGGTTTCAAACGATGAGATGGATTTTTCATGCGATTTCTGAGATTATAAAAAGTCTGCAGTGGACACATACAGGGCTATCATCCAGAAGTTAAAGTTATTCCATTGGATATAAGAGAAAAGAGAGTTCTTGATGAGCTGGAAATATTGCTGGCGGGCACGTTGATGTCGTGATGGGGGTCCGCCATGCGAGGCTTTTTTAACCTCTATTCTCCATCTTTTGTAAATCGGCTCCACCTTTAATATCCCATGTTCTAATCATATTCACTGCTTGCTTAACTAACGCCTCATCACTCATAGCTAACAACAGTAAAATGTTTCCAAGTCCTTCCTTATGTACGTGGTGAAGCTTCGTTAACTCCTCGAGTTTAGCATCAATTCTTTTGGTTAGCCACACTTGTCCACCCTTTTCCTCTTCCATTCAAACACCTCCAATAAATAATTTGTTAGAATGCTTTATCTAACTTCGGAAATTTAAACTTTAATAAACCTTGCATAAAAATGGGTGGAAAATCTATTTTGAAGTTCTCTATACTTTAATTCATCTCTCTCCACCAGGCGGGAGTGTTTCCTTATTCTTTCAATTGCTTCTTGTTTCACTATATTTTCCACCTCAGATAGACTGCTTACTTCGTAGCCTTCATTTTTATAATGGGTCACCCAAGCCTTCTCTATCATGGGATTCGTTAGGTTCATCTCCATATATTATAAAAGCATCATCTATCTTTTTTAGTTGATCTTCAATTTTGCCACGCAGTATGAGCGCTAGGAGGATTGCTTGGTTTTGAAGCGCCTTTTCTTCCTTCGCCTTTCTAAGATCTTCCTCTAAGAGTCCACGGTATCTCGCGCTTCCCCAGCCACGTATTCGGGGCGTGATTCACATTGCTTGTGAGCATTTACACAGAATTCCACATGGTCAGAGTGGTATGGAGCTTCTTCGATTAAACCCAATATTCCTCCATTTCTCAACTGCTTTTTCCACGCTACTTCCCATTATCTTCTCTTTCTCTCTTCATCCACCCTTGCCTCGTCTGCCTTCCAGTGGCGGTTGTTAATCCTTCTATGCCCAGCATAGGCTCGCTGCTTATTTCGCGCTTAAGATTAGCGGTCTTCCTTTTAAGCCACAACGAGAGCTGCGCGCGCATTAATAGAAAACTTAAGTAGAAATAATAGTGTCATGTGTGTTTACCCAAAACCAAATTTCGCATATTGAGTGGATTTTATCTCAAACCGAAAAAATGGGAGTTAAATCCAGTTCCTAATGATGTGGTTATACTGCTTTTATCCTTTTGACTATGGGTAGGCGCACCTTTCGTGCAACTTTGTAGAGGCAGTTTGGGCATTTCCAGTTGAGCATTTCCCACTTTTCCTTTGTGGCTCTATGACCGCAAAGCACGCACTCATAAACAACCCCATTAGGGTCCAACATCCATCACCTCAAAAGAAAAGATGGTTTCTCATACACGCGCTTACAAAAAGCAAGCTCTAACAACAGGACGCCATTTTATTATTTAACTCTTTCTACAAAAAATTTTATTTTGGGATATTTTTCCAATTTTAACAATAAGCTTTCTTTAGCGGATTGAAAATCGGTAGTTTCGGCTACAAATTTTTTATTAAGATCTTCGACGAAATTCACAAAATCTTTATCTCTATCAGAGTGCCCATATCCGTTCTTTACGAAGGACCGCATTCAGGCAAAAATATCCATAATTTTAGGCAATCTTTTTTAAATTGTTACCAGTTAATTACCACTATCATTTAATTATCACGTAGCTGTTAAAAAGCCTTAAATACGGATTAACACAGTATAATACGTAGTGATACGTATGAAGGCTTCTAAAACAAGAGTAAAGCTAACAGTTACTATTGAGAGGACAATTTTAGACAGAGCAAAGGTTGTTGCGGAGCAAAAACGAATTCCCATTTCCAGATTAATTGAGAATTTCCTCGACTTTTTAGCTGATCCTTACGTGTACTGCTTCAAATGTGGTGAACGCTTTGATTCTTATAGTTCAAAAGTTTGTGTAAAGTGTGGTTGGCTGATTTGTTCAAAATGTGGTGCTTGTGGGTGTAATTTACGGGAAGATACAGCAACTGCCATTTTTCACATGAGGCGTGTTTATGAGGATTTGCTTGCGGGGAGGGTAAAACAAATTTGAACTCAACAGTTAACCAAAGTAAGTCGTTAAAAATGGCAAGAATAGGCATTTTTGCGGCACTTTACGCTGCCACAAGCACTGTTCCAATTAGCATGTTCATTGGTGCCCCGAGTTTTCTCGGGTTAAATCTGGTGTTTACTCCTGCGATTGCCATTCTCTTAAGCCCAGTGGAGGCTTTTAGCGCTTCATTAATTGGAGCGTTCATTTCGCTTTACGTTGCTCCATCTCAAGCCATGTTTGGACCATTTACCGTGCTGCTTCCGGTTGTCGGCTCTACACTTGGAAGTCTTGCTTTTCATAGGCCTAAATTTGGCATAATTGCCACCGGATATCTTCTTACAGTCGCAATCTTCTACATAATTGCAAGACCAGAGTTTCCATATTGGATCATACCGCATCTCTCAGCAGCTTGCGTGGCTGCTATTTTGAGCATCAAAAATTTGCCAATAAAAAAGCTTAAGATGCCTGCCTATGCTTTTATAAGCACTATTTGCGAACAAGCAACTATGTTAATGGGAGCTGCTTTTATTCTATCATTACCCTGGATCGTGTTTGCTACTGCGTTTCCGTTAATGATTTATGAAAGATTTGTTGCAACTTTAGGCGGTTCAATAATTGCATATGCACTTCTTAAAAACATTCCAAAATATTTTATGGAAGCTTATGCCACGGATAGGCCTGAGGTATCATCTTGAAAATTCTTGTTCTTACAGAATGTGTTGCGACTAAAAAATATGACCCCTCAAAAGAACCCATAAAGTCAACTTTAGAAAGATATGGCTTACAAGTTCCAAGCTGCGATCTTGAGTATGAAGAGAAGTATAGGGAGGCATTGAAGCAATACGTCCTTCCCGCCCGTCAAATGTATGAGGGATCTTTTAAATTTATTAAAGAGCTCGTCACTGAATTCCGTAAAAAGGGGGATAAGGTTCAACTTCTAATAATCTCCGCTCGCTACGGTTTGATAGACGAGAATACTCCAATAATTCCCTATCAATGTACTTTTAAAGGTCTTAATAGAAATGAAATTCGCGAAAGAGCAAAGACATTGCAAATTTACGAAAAGTTGATAGAGGTGATCAGAAACGAATGGTTTGACTTATCTATAGTTATCTTAGGGAAAAATTATCTTCTTACAGTATTTGATAAATCTGAGTCGAAAGACTTCTTTAGAGAGCTGAAAACAAAAGAGCTTGTAGTTTTTGGAAGTAAAAACCTTGAACGCGAAGTTCATTGCAAAGAAGCGAAGTTGAAGTTTATTCCAGTTGTGGGTATAGGAGATCGAAACAAAAAAATTAAGGAATTCACTAACAACCTAATTTATAAACAATTAAACTTATGATTGTGTATTCATCTAAATCTTGTATCTCTGGACGGCATTTCTCTTCTTTCTTCCGGAGGTTCAATCCCTGCATTGCTGAGAATTTTTCGCAAAATATCTTGATAATGTTCCTCTTGAAGATCACCAGTATCCGCGTAACGGCTCAAACTTATTGCCTTTATACCCGCTTCTTTAAGCTTTCCTTCATCATACTTAGCTTCATCATACTTAGAAGCCTTTAAATTATATTTCCATTCATGACCTTCGTCATTATAAATAATAAAGTCCACCCCATTCAGATCTTCTTCAACCGTTCCCAATCTTATTTTTAGTCCATATGGTTCTAATCGTTTAGGCATTTCTTCCATAACTTGTAATTCGGTCAAAAATGAATTGAATGACGTTCCGTATCGCCTGATAAGTGCCCATACTATTTGAGCTTCAGTTAGTGGGGGACATGGCGGATTCCTTTCTCGTCCGCTTATATATCCTGAGAGATGTTCTAATCTTGAAACAATTTGGGGTAATGTCATTCCACTTTTTTCGCATATTTTTTTGATAGTAAAGATAAAAAATTCAAACCATCTAAGCTCCTTTGAGGATTTCCCTTTCGAGTACTCTATAAAAAAATCTTTTATGTGGGTTTTATCTCCAAAAAGTCTTCGATTTACAAATTCTCTATCCAAAAGTGTTCTAACAGCATCTATAATTCCGGTCGAAAGCTTAAAGTATGTAAACTGGTATCTATCCCATGGACATCTCTGTGTTCTCGTATCTATAAGCAGTCCGGTAACTTTTTCGATGTAACTTTTGATTTCGTTTTCATTCATTCTTACTCTGAAGGTCAAAATACCTCGTAAATGCTAAAAGAATTGTTACCACTTAATTACCACAGACGCTTATATATCGAAATCATCGTTTAAATTTTTAAATTCAGAAAATGAAAATGAAGACAGCCCAACAACCTTCGGATAAAAAACAAGCCTCGGCTTATTCAAGTTTTGATTCTAAGATTGCGTTTAAAACGTCTGTAATGCTTTTTTGACTTAAGCTGTAGAACTCTTTGACCGGCACTTGTAAGGTTGTTGTTCTTTGTCCGGTTCCAAAAGCTCCAGCACTTCCAGCTATGGCTGCAGCGTAATTTGCATATAAAAGAAATTTGTCTAAGTCTATAATTTTCCAATCTTTGAATGTTCTATCGTGCTCACTGATGACCTCTCTAATGCAATAAAGAACTTTGGCTTTCATTTCCCTTGCCAAAAGGAAGTACGGGACTATTCGGTGAGCATCCCAACCAAATTCTTTGGTTTCGGGTATTGGAAATTTCTCTTTTATTTCAACAATAAATCTATTGCTTTCATAAAGTAAAATAGCATCTATATCGCCTGTTTCAACAAAAGAAAATGATGATGCAATATAATTTATGAAAAATCTTTTGGCATACAAGGTTCTAAGAAATTCTGTTCCAAGGGACAACCCTTCATTTGAAGTCACCGTATTTACGTATTCTTCATCATATTCATAAAATCTCGGCTGTTTCCCAGCACTAAAATTAAAAGGAGGTTTTTCAAGAATTTGAATGTTGTTATTATTTAAAGTTCCTATTCGTTCAAGATTTTGGTCATATATCTCGTAGCGAACTGAAAGAATTGATGGACGTTTGGTACTTATTCGCCAAATGCCTGTTTTCGTTGCATACGATGTCGGTGGATATTTTACTGTTTGATCTGAGATAGAGAAATTTAAAACAAAAGGTATAAGATGCGCAGATTTTGCATTTACGATTTCTTTTGGGAAAGACTCGATGTTTCCGGAATGAAAGTAAAATAAAATTCTCTGAGGCTCTTGACTTAGCCTTAATATCCACGGGCCTTCAACAAATTTAACTCCTTGCTCGTTTGCAAGTCTGTAAAATTCAAACTCTCCTCTCCAACCTTTTAGAAGGCGATTAACAAAATCTTCTTTATTTCTAAGTTTCACTGTTTCAAGCGTTGCAAGACTTTTAAAAATAGCTTTATCTTCCATCCTAAATCCTGAAGATCAAATCATAGGAAAATGCTGATAACGATTGTTACCATTTAGTTACCACAGATGCTTAAATACCGGCACTTACAGTAAAATACTGAGAAAAATATGAAATTCGGGCAGCAAAACTTACACACGTACTTTGGAAAAGCAATAGGTAGAGAGTTATCCTTCATGGATGCTGTATTTCTGGACGAAGTTGAAAAAATGATGGTTGAGCTTCAGTTGGAGCCAAATTCATCATTGATAAAAAGTTTTCTTGAGAAGATTAAGGGCGCTCGCTTTCCGGTATACTTGCTTTTCATTGAGTTGAATGAAAAATTATTTTATAAAGTTTTGGAAAATTCAAATTGGCCTTATGATGTTGCTTTGATGCAACTCTTCATTTTTGATCCATTGGCTTTCTCTGATAAATATGAGCTTGTTAAATATAGACCGATCAAAGATTTTTGTTCAGCTTTACTTTTCACTCCTAAAGATATTTTTTGGAATTGGTCTGAGAAATATGATTTGATTGTTCGAGAGGTTTTTGAAACGATTTCTGTTAATCATGAAGGTCTTACTATAGAAGATATTTATGGCAAATTTGGCCATTTAGCAGGTCGGCAAAAAATCCGTGAGGTTTTAAGTAACAGTTCTATATTATTGAAATATTCTTTTGTTGTTAAACAGGATGGAAAGTATTATCCCTTTTTCAGTAACAAAATTGACTTAGACACGTTAGTTAAAATTAGAGAGCGATTGAAAACAATGGCTTCTCAAAGGGCTGAGCTTCTAAAAATAGAATATGATATGCCGAAATATCACATCGATGTTATACTTAAGCTATTGAAAGGTGCCAAAAACTTGTCGTTGACGCTTAAAACTTGGGCGGATAAAGAAATACGGTTTGATGATATTAAGATTACGAAGATCTTATTAAGAACAAGAAAAACTGGATTATCTAAATACATGATTTCAAGAATGAAAGAAAGGTTTGAAGCGCTTAAAAGTGATGGGTTACTTCACCTTGTGCAGGGTAAATATTTTCTCACGGATTTGGCTAAAGAGTTTATTTTTAACCATGGTATAGTGTTAAGTTTAAGTTTCTCTGACATTTTATTGTTCGAAGAAAAAATAGTTAAAAAAGGCCATGAATACTGGAATATTGAGAAATACGTGGATTATATGCTGCGTTTAGGTTTACTGGGGAAAGTTGCTCAATGCCCGGGCAGGCTTTTTTATATTACATCAAAAGGAATAGAAGTTTTGAGAAAAGGGTTTGACCCGCGCATTCTGTTTGAAAGGTGATTTTAATGCAAGGTCTTGCAGAAATCATAGTTAGAGAAATTAATAATAAAACGGTGGAATTTCCACTCCAATGGTTTACGTGGTATACAGGCAAACCAAAACCTTGGATTTTTACGAATTGTGAGGGTGTTTTCGTTAATGCTTATAATCTATTTTTTGAGCAAACATGTGCTGAGCAAAAAGAAATTTTGGATAAAGGTCTTCATTCATATTTACAAGTAGATGAAAAGAAACCGATTTTTATTGATTCAGGCGGTTTTCAATGTCTCAGAAGAGGCGTCCAACCAGATTTAAAGAGAATTTTAGAGTTTCAACTTGCATCTAAAGCGGACCTAATTGCTGTTGTTGATTTTCCCTTCAGCCCTAAAGCTTCAATGCAAGAGAAGCTTTCAAAAATGGAACAAACCCTTCGGAGCATTGAATTTTACGCCAAATTTTCCTCAGAATATAGATTACCAATAGTGATAGTTCCTGTTGTTCATGCGCATGAGGAAAAACTTTTAGAAAAAATGGTCGATGCCATTGCCTTGTTAGAGGAGAAATACGATGTAGATTTTCCGATTTACGCTCTGGGAAGCATGGTCTACATGGTTTCAGCGACTATAACCGCGAGCTTTGCCAGATACTACCGACTGATAGATCTGGTTCTTACAGCAAAGAAACTTTTGCCCGATAAGATTATTCACGTGTTTGGTGTTGGAAGCCCTAATGTCATGTATTTACTTATGTATCTCGGGGTCCATAGTATTGAAACTTTTGGATGGGCTGGACACGGAATTCATTACAGTACCTACGTTGCGGGTGAAGGAACAAAGGCATTAGCAGATCGTAAAAGATCCTTAGACTCAAAGTTTGAGTGGGAGAAATATGCATGTGAGTGCATGGTGTGCACGGGACGATGCCCAGTTTTAAATGGGAAATGTGCAGCATATGAAGAAAAATGCATAGCTATTCCATTGACGACTGAAATAAAGGGAAAATATGAAAAGTGGAAAGTTACCGGTGACAGAGTGGCACATAAAGAGTGGGTTGAAGGGCTTCGAGATAAATTGCTTTACGCCAAAGGAAGCTGGACACCAAGAGCATGTCATAATGCTTGCGTGTATTCAAGTGAAATGAAATTAGCTAAAAACGCGTTAAAAAAGGGGGAATTTGAGCTTTTTATCAAAAATTCACTAAATAATTCTCTATTCAGCAAAGCACGCATAATAGATTATGCCAAAAAACGTATCCAAGAAATGAAGTTAAATTAGCCTCTTAAAAAATGCTCCATTCTTCTCTGTTTTTTTCGATTTTTTACATATTCAAATAAAGGGTGAAGTTGCGTATTAGATAAGCGTTTATCTACATACGCTTCCAATTCATCCTCCTTTAAAGAAGCAAGAAACTTCGCTTCTTTAGCATATACAAATGCGTTATGTAAGGCTCTATCAGTAAATCTGTCCCTTAGTTTCAAAGGGTTATCCTTACAGACTGGGCATTCACATTCCTGCAACATTTTGAACTCTTCTTTTGATAGTGGCGGATTCCAAGTTGTTTCCGCCTCTCTTTTCGAAAAGTATCTTTCGCCAACTTGAAAGACGTGGACAAACCCGTGTGCTGCGCTCATTCTCCAACCAATGCTATCAATTGAATCAGCTCCTGCGTAGTAGCAGAGAAACATCATACTCGTTCCCCCGATTCCAAATACGTGAAGAGGGATGTCTTCCAATTCATTTTTTATAAGCTCTTTTGCCGTTAAGATAATTTCAAAGGCTATTTTTCTTCTGCTTGTTACCCCCCATATTTTTCTTCTTATGCTGCTTGTTAGTCCCCACATGTTAGTGTATTCATCTTTAAATTCTCCTGTTGATTTTATTAGGGGCACGAGGCTGCCTAATGTTACCATGGGTATCAAGTCAGAATATGAATCGTAAAGTTGCGCCAATTTTTTAGTAACCGATTTTAGCGTTATAGTGTCATATCCATGGATTGTTGGTATTATTGGGAATTTTTCTTCAACCCTTTCCATAGAATTCAACATAAATTCTAAATTTCGCATCGTTAATGCTAATCGTTGGCTGTTTTCCTCAGGCTTAACCGCAGGGGATAGTGGATGATCGAGGTTTACCGCTAAGGTGGGTTTTGCTTTAACATAAAAATCAAAGATTTCTTTGGCGGTAACGTTAACCTTATGTTTCGCTTGAAACAGAAAACCTCCGGAATCCATCATTAAATATTTAGGGGCCCTTCCTGCCCCTTCTTCTTTTAAATATTCAAAAATTCCGTTTTTTTCGATTTTCTCTCTAGCCTTCTGATCTGAGAATATGTCACAAGCATTCATAATTACGTTGTCTACTTCGAAAAAAGACCAGGGAACAGGTTTTCCCTTCACAATATGCCCTAACCAAAGTACGGGCGTTTTAATAGTAGCTGAAGGCGTTTTTATTTCTCTATTACCCATAATCATCAAACTTCTACTTAGACAATTGGTTAAAGATTCTGACGCCGTTATCTGTAAGTCCGTACAATTTTCCTTTTCTTCTATTGGGTGTGAGGCATTTTATTAAACCCCTATTTTCAAGTTGTCGAATTGAACGACTAATATGGGATAAGTTATACCCTGTCTCATCTGCGATTTGTTTTGGCGTTTTCGGTTTCTTGGCAAGTGCCTTTATTACGACCTTTCTATACTCACTCGCCAATACAAAGCCATAATTGTTCCATTCGTCTTTAGCCATCGCATTCAACCTGAAGATACCATCAAACTCGTTTAAATCTTAAGCCTTTTGCATTTGTTTCATTAAAGCTATCTTATTACTAAAGCAGGAAGTCCTCCATTACGAAGTTCTCGATATTTTGTCTTTAACTCCTCTTCCTCCTGTTTAGGTCTAATAGATTTTTTCCATCCAAATTCGAGTTTCCAATCGAAATAAAGTAGAACCCATATGGGATACATAACCGTATGGTGTGATGAAAACTCTCGGTACCGCCCCCTCAATGTATTTCGGCTTCTTTGTTGACCACCTGCTGAACCTATATAAGGTTATGGGTATGGAATCAACGCTCACGGTGTTACACTACTCCTATTGTGGGCTCCTCTTTTCGCTTTCTCCTCCTTGAAAGCCAAGCCCTTATAAACTCTTCAATTTCATGGCGGTTGTATGGGTCCAGCCACGCAGCTTCGAGGGCTTTGCACTCGTCTGTTGCGCCCACTAATCCAAAGTAGGCGAGAAGCTCGTTATACAATTGTTCCCGTTCAGTCTCGTTTAGCAAAACTTGCATTGCGTTAAGGATTGCGTCTAAAACCGCCCTGCTCATTTATCCACCATAATGCCTTTTTCTTATAAAATGTTAACTCTTTCTAATTAGTTTTTGAATGTCACTCGAGTTTCTGCACCACGTCTTTGACTGTTATGTGGAGGGTTCCGTTTATCCTGTATAGTTGGGCTATGGCTTTGAACTTTGAGTTTTTCTTTATTAGGCTTGCTGGTCCCTCGTAGTTCGATGGTTCAAGCCTTGCCCTCCACTTGTTGTTGACTATGACTACGGCTGAGCCTGGATAGATCTTTTCAACTTGTATTTCGTAGACTTTTCCGTGTTTGGGTTTGGCTGCGGCTGCAACAGCGTATCTTCCAGCTTGAACTTCAGCCGCCAATTCTTGGCTTATCATCATATTTAATGCTGCCCTTAAAACGTTTGGCGATGCCCATTCAAGCTCAGGGTCAACGCATAACTGTTCCAGCGTGGCGCCTTCAGCACCCCTCTCCAGAAGTTTTATGTAGGCTATTCTCGCTGCTTTTGCAACTTTCCTGTTGAAGTCTTTTATGGTTTCAACCTCTGTTTTCACGATTTCAGGTTCAACCTCAATCCTCACAGCCTCTGACTCCAGCATTCTAACCTCTTGGGGTGTTAGGGGGTTTGGCGTTGGCTTGGCGTGGCGGCGAAGGATTGTTGGAAGCTTAAGGTTTAATGTTTCAACTATTCGCCTCATTTTCTCTACGCGTTTCCTGCTTGCGTAGAAGTATATCATGTCTAAGCTTTCGTTTGCAGCTAATATTGTGACTTTTCCAGGGGCTTTTCTACCAGTTCTACCCCTGCGCTGTATGTAGCGTATCTCGCTTGGTATAGGCTCGTAGAATATTACGTGGTCGACGGCTGGCATGTCTAAGCCTTCCTCAGCTATGCTTGTCGCCACAAGAACGTTCAGTTCGCCTTTCTCAAGCATCCTTATCCTTTCAGTCTGCTCCTCCTGTGTTAAGCCCTTATCGTTCAGTTTTGAGGCTTGTCCAACGAACCTTTCAACCCTAACGCATGGAACGGTTTTAAGCTTTTCAACGAGGTGGGTTGCCGTGTCTCTGTATTGGGTGAATATAAGCATTCTTGATGAGGGCTTCCATGCGAGTTGTTCCTCCACAACATTTTTTAGCATTTCAACTTTTGGATGCTCGCTTGTTGACGTGGAAACAAGCGTTTTTAGGCTTCTATATTCTGGGTCGTTTGTTAAGATGGCGTAGCTGTGTTTTTCGCGTTTTTCAGCTTCAACCTTCTCCATGAAAGCCTCCAGCGTGTGGATGCCTTGCGTTTCAAGGATTTCAATCATGTGGAAAAGCGTCAGCGCAAGCGACTGGTTTATTATGGCTGTGAATAGTTTTCCACGCTCCTCCTCTATGCTTTCAGCCTCAAGCATGTAGCGCAGCTCTTCTCCAGCCTCTATTAGGCATTTCCTCGTAACATATTCTGGTTTACGTTTTATTATGCCATTGCTTATTAGCCAGTTCAGCCTCCTATCAAGCATGTTTTTAATGTGGCTTTTGATGGTTTTGTATTCTGGTGGGAGGTTTACGCGTTTCCATTCTATGTTTATTGGTTGTATGTATGGTTTGACGTCTGGGTCGTTTTCTGTTCTGAACTCTACCCGTTCTATGTATAGGTTTCTGCATACTTCTTGGACTCTTTTGATGTCTGAGCCTGGCGATGCTGTCATGCCTAATATTAGCGGGTAGCGAGCCTGCATCACGTATATTCGGGCGATGTCTGTGTACGCGTATTCCTTTACGGCTCTGTGGCATTCGTCGAAAACGAGCAGGGCGAAGTTTTCAAGGTTCAGTCTACCCTCTAAAAGGTCGTTTCTAACAACCTGCGGTGTTGAGAAAAATATTTTGGCTTCGCTTTGCCAAAAAGCTGTCCTATGTTCCGCGGGCGTATGCCCAGTTAGAACAGCTGTGTCTCTTTCCCTAAGCTTCAAAATTTTATGGAATGTTTCCCTATGCTGTGTTACGAGGGGTCTTGTAGGCGCCATAACGAGGATTTTTGCGTCTCTATAATTGTATAGTATGTTTGCAGCCGTCAATGCTGATATGACTGTTTTTCCAAGGGCTGTGGGCAATATGACAAGCGTGTTCCTCTCTGTGGCAGTTTCCGCTATGCGTTTCTGGTATAATCTAAACTCCACTTTGCCAGGCCATATTAATGGATGCTCAATTTGTTTTTGGTTTTCCAGCATATTTTACAGCTCTATGATTTCCTCGCCCTTCCTGGGCTTTGCAGCCTCAACTTTTGGGTTTACTTTTTCAAGGATTTCCATGAGTTTGGCGAGTTTTTCATAGTTGAAGAGCTCCTTGAACTCTTCAAGTTCAGCCTTAGACCTTAAAACGAGCCCGCGCCTCTTTTTTGGGGCTCCATCCCCGCCCACAGGGTTTAGTTCAACTGCAAGCCTGCTCGGCGAGCCCTTGTATGATGGAAGCTTAAGGACGAATACGCCTGGAACTGTTGTTTTAAGCCTGCTCCAATCCTTCCCGGTTTTTAGGAATTCTGTAAGCTTTTCCTCAGACAATTTACGCACCGTTTAATGTTATGTTTTTGGCTGTTAAAATTTTTGGGTTAACGTTTGTGGTTGAGGCTCCTCCTCTTCAGGCTCCTTGTCGGTGTCTTCTATGCCCTTCTCGGTTATTATGAACGATGCTTGCTCTTCTGGCAGGTATGGCGAATCTATTATTTTTGCTATTCTTGTTCCGCCTTTACCCCTGCCCAGTTTTACTCTGTGGGTGCATGCGTGGGCCATTATGTGTCCTCCGGCTGGAAGCTCAAGGTTTACGTAGAATGTGGCTGGGTTTGATAGGACCTGGTTTGTTATTACGACTGCTAGGTTGTAGGCTTCTGAAAGCCTTAACAGCTTGTGGAGGTACCTGTTTAGGATTTGCTGCCTCTGGGCTATGTTCTCCCTTCCAGGGTAGTCGCCTCTGAAATGGCTTACCATGCTGTCGACAACAACTAGTTTAACGTTTTCTTCAGGGCATTTCTTGAATAGGTGGTCCATTATTAGGCATTGGTGGTCGCTGTTGTAGGCTCTTGCAACTATGACGCCGTCTAGGATTTTCCGCCCATCCAAACCCTTCTGTGTTGCTATTTGGTAGACCCTTTCAGGGCTGAATGTTCCCTCAGTGTCCAGGTATATGACGTTCCCCTCAAGCCCACCCATATCCCTTGGAAGTTGCGCCATAACAGAGAGTGTTAGGCATATCTGCGTTTTCCCAACACCATAATCGCCTATAAGTTCCGTGACTGCTTGGGTTTCAACCCCACCGCCCAATATTTTGTCAACGTTTCTTGAGCCTGTTGTGCACCTTGCAAGATTTTTTCTGCGCTCCCAAAGCTCTGTGGCTTTTATGAAGCCGTAGTTCATAAGCTTCCTAGCCTCCTCGCAAATCTTGTTAACAGTTTCCTTCCCAAGCTTTGTCTTCTCAATTATCTCGCTGACCGGTGTGACTGCTAAAGCCTCAATGGTTGTATAGCCTGCCGAGCGAAGCCTTGACGCCGTTGAGGCCCCAACACCCTTGATTCTTTCAAGCTCATCCGACAACGTTAACCCTCCTAACCTTCAAAGTTGGATGCGGCTCTCCAACACGCCAGTACAAGGTGAAAAGCCAGCCTTCAGCCTTCCAGCATAAGCCCACCGCGTACATTTAACTCCCCCATTGTATATTGCTCCTCGCAATTTTAGCCCAACAGCGCCTGCAGATGGGAAGCCTCTCACCCTTATAGACTATGTAAACCTCAATCTCCGTATTCCTGCAGTTTCCATTCCAGGGGTTTCTGCACCGCTCCCTAGACATCTAGCCCACCCTCAAAAGTCCTTCACCAGCAAACAGCTTGTAAACCTCCAATGCATGTTTACGGATGAACTCTTCAATCATCTCCCTTTGGGCTTTCCAGCTGTAAAATTGGCTTTTAAGCCTACCCCAATAATTGGGATCCCCCTTCAGAAGCTCCAGGATGAGCTTACGCTGCAATGTTGATAGGCTTTCAAGCCTCAAATCCAAGCATTCCCGAAACATATGCTTCACACTGAACGGGTCTTTGGGAAGCCTATAAAAAGCCTGCCATGAAAAGAACATCCAAAACGGTGGAGAGAGATAAGTTAAAGTGAAAAGCTAATCAACATTCTGGAGGGTTAAAGTGGAAAATCGATTAAGCCTTCCTCCTCACGTTTTCCCAGTATTCCTCTATCTCCCTTAACCGCTCCTCAATTTCCTCCACCTTCTCCTTTTTCAGAAGCTCCTTGCTCCTCTCATACTCTTCGAAAACATTTTCAACAGCCCTTTCTATGGCTTCCCTAATGTATTCCCTCGCGTCTGTTTTGGCTCCTAAACCGTCAAATATGGCGTCCATCTTCTCAATCCTCTCCTTTGAAACCTCAAAGAACTCGTATAGGTCGTTGTACCAGTCAAGCCTGAAGCGTATGGAGTCCCTGACAAACTCCTCCCTCGTGGTGAAACCCCTATGCTTATTCTTGCTAATGAAGTTTTCAACCTCCTCAAGAAGCTCAGGTGGAAGAACAATGGACTTCGAAAGGAGACACTCTATCGCATCCGTGTAGGATTGAAGGGTCTTCGTCTGAGCCGTCAAGTTCCCAAGAAGCTCAGTTAACTTTTCATGCGCGCTGTCCGAAATCCTCAAAGTCTTCATAACACCACCACTCTTATGGTATAAATGATACTTATCTGATAAAGCTTTTAAGTTTTTCGAATTATAAATGTTTTATACAATGTGTACGAGGAATGTGAGATATGCGTAAACGTAATGTCAGGAGAAGGGTGAAACTTGACGTCACCATAGACAGGGAGGTTCTAAGCCTAATTGACGCTTTGAGGGGAAGGGAGAAACGCAGCACCTTTGTTGAGCACATTATGAGGCTTGGGCTTGAAGTATACCGTGAAGGCGAAGCTGAGGCTGAAAACCAAAGACTAGCAAAGAGCCCAGTGGAGGCTGGAAAGTGACTGAGCAGCCATCTGAAAAGACAACAACGGTGCTGCAGAGGGTTGCCCAACCCGTCAGAATTACGCTAACTCGTGGTATGAGGGGTGCATACGGATGGACAATAGAGGTCCACGCCGAAGATAGCACTGAAGCCCTATACCAGCTTGACACGATAAACGACTACCTCCAAGGCAGATACATCCAAAACCTGAGGAGGGAAGGGCTGAAAAGCCAGCCCAAAGGCACTGAGGAAGCCGAAAACGTTTAGCGGTGATTATATGAGCGCAGACTACAAGGAGAAGATTTGCGATTTCCTCGGTAAAAACAAGGAGCCAATGGACGTTGAGAAAATCCGAAAAGCATGTGAAATCGGAAACTGGAACACCGCCCTGAAGCACTGCCTCGAACTGCTTATTGAGGGAAAAATCAAGGGACAGAAAACTTCCAAAGGATGGGTTTTCTGGAAACCGGAAGTTGGAGAGGGGAAAGAATGATTTTGCTTGCTAAACCCGCATCGGCAAAAGACGTTGAAACCCTGCTATGCGAAAAACTCGGCAGTTTAGTCGTGGAAACATACATCAAGGTTTATCATGAGAGAAACGGGGTAAACGTCATTGTCAAGCCTAAGGTCGACTTGCCATATTGGATTTGGCTTTTAATCCATCGGACCGTGCGGAAGATGGGCGGCAGCTACAAGCGTCGCGAGAGGTTGTGGCTCGTCCCCCTTGATAGGGAGGGCTGAAAGGAAAATGAAACCTCAGCGTTTGGTGGTTGGCAAGGGCAGAACCTCGAGGCCCAGCGAAGTCGAGGAATGGACAAGAGAATACTACGAAATCGAGGTTTTAATAGAGGATCCAGCGGAGCTGGAGGTGGCAAAGGCTAACTTAACGGGTCTTATCGACGGGTGGCTTTCCAAACCGAAGCTGGCGCCGCAACCTAAAAAGGCATTGACCGTTGAAGAGGTTGAGAAAGCCTTCCCACAAGAATTGAAGGCTCTGCTTACCTTTACTGTTTCAGATGACGGCTCAATAACGGTTACGCCCAGGCAGTTTTTGGGAGCTGAAAACTTTGCCAAAATAGCTGATGTTGTAAGGAGCCTTGGAGGGGAGTACGTGAGCGCTGGAAAAAACAGCCACTTCAAAATACCGCCGAAAGGCTGAGCGCTAATGAGCTTGCTCTTCAACTTTGAGGAGCTTAAATCCCTTGGAGGCTTACAGGCTGGCGAAATCCTAGCCGTAGACCCCAAAATTTACGCCAAGTTTATGAGGCACATGGCAAGAACAGTGCGAAGGGACGTTGTAACAAAGAACATGGTTTTCCTAACAGCCTTAAGCGCCTACACGCCTGAACCATTAAACCTCTTCCTTCGCGGTGAAAGCAGCATTGGCAAAACATACAACGTTGTTCAGGTTTTGCGCTACTTTCCACATGAGGATGTTTGGCTTCTAGGCGGTTTAAGCCCAACAGCCCTCATACACCAGCACGGCATACTAGTCGACAAGAACTGTCAGCCAATAACTCCCATGTCCAAACCTTCAAGGGAGGCTTCACCGGAGCAGCGGGAGGAGTGGGAGCGCTACCTTGAAAGGCTCAGGGAAGCCAGAACACTGATCGACCTGAAAGGCAAAATACTAGTCTTCCTCGAAGCCCCACACATTGAAACCTTCCAGATGCTCAGACCCATTTTAAGCCACGACAGCTTCCAGATAAGCTACCGCTTCACAGACAAAACAGGCAAAGGACAGTTGCAAACCCAGCATGTGATCATTCAGGGCTGGCCTGCAACGATATTCTGCAGCACACAGGAAAAATACGTTCAAGACTTAGCCACGAGAGGCTTCACGATAACGCCTGAAATGACTCAAAAGAAATACGAGGCAGCTAACATGCTGACAGGTAAAAGATCCGCCTACCCATGGATGTTTCAGGACAACGACTTCGACTACATGCTTTTGACAAGCTACATACGTTTCCTTAGAAACCACTTGACTGAAGTAAAAGCGGTGGACCCATACGCCGAAGAATTTGCAAAGGCTTTCCCAAGCAAGTCGCCGCGTTCAATGCGGGACTTCAAACACCTTACAAACCTCCTCAAAGTTTCAGCGCTTTTCCACTTCGCCCAGAGGCCTCTCGTGATAAGAACGGTCAAAGCTGAAGATGGAGAAAAGGAAGTTCAAGAACGTTACGTAATGGTGACGAGGCGTGACTACGACTTTGTCATGGCATTGTGGAGTAACATCCAAGAAACGACTGAAACATCAGCCCCAGGACATATTATAAAATTCTACCACGAAGTTGTGGAGGAATTGGCCAAAGAAAAGGAAGAATACACAATAGAAGACTTAACCGAAAAATGGAACAGCAAATCAGAAAACAAAAAATCCAGCGACACCATAAGACGATGGACACGCTTCCTATGCAACATAGGCTACCTGACAAGCAGACCTGACCCCAACGACAAGAGACGCGAGTTTTACAAGATCATACACGCAGAACAAAAATTCCGAAATTACACGCATTCCTCATTTGCGTCTATCTTCAAGCTCGAAACGCTAAAAGCTTGGCTAAAAGAGGCGGAACAAATATTTGCACACAACAGCCTTTCACTCAGAGAAAACATCATCAACGAACGGGAAATAACCGTTGAAGAGCTTTACAACCGCCACTTCTTATGCGAAACCAGCCCGCGTGCAAATATTCCTCTAGCCATGAACGAGGCTTCTTCTAGCGGAAGCGCCTCAAAAGTAGACGCAAATGAAAAATGCGCCTATTTGCGGAATTTTAAGGCGGTTTATTGGGCTGAAGGATTCTATGGGTGGCATAAATGCGCAGCATGCGGATATACAAAGCTGACAAGCTGGCAGGCTGAAACCTTCAATGGCGAAAAAGTTTGGCTCTGCGAAGACTGCAGGGAAGAATGGGAAAAACTGTGGAGGGAACATGATGCGTAGGACAAAAACACATGTTCTGGTGCCCATAAAGGCTACGAGGTGTGGGAGTTGCGCCCTCCTAGAGGAGACTGTGATCGAAAACACGGATGGAAAGCTTGTGGAAGGCTACAGATGCCCAAAGAACAGAATGTTGCCACCATTCATTGAGCCATACTTCGGCGAGAAATGCACACTATACAGGCCCAAGACCAAGACTGGTTAAACCTTCATGATGGGGAGTTTGGGTTGGGAGGCTCACCACCAGCCTTTTTTATGAAAATTTTCCAGAGGCCTAAACAATTCGGGGCTGGAAGGTTCCGCCAACGGCGGATTCCGAAGAGAAAGGGGAGTGGAGCCTCAAACGCCCCGACCCAACCCCAAAACCTTGAAGACGCAAGGGCATAACAATGGAAGACAACGAAAACAGCGACATCCAATGCCCACAATGCGGCTCAAAAAGGCTTTACAGGGACGGCTTACGCTATTTAGCAGACGGCTCTGCTGTTCAGAGGTGGCTTTGCAGGGAATGCGCATACAGGTTCACAGACCCAAAACAGACAAAAAGAAGCCTGAACTGTCAGAGCGGGACTCAACATGCTGAAAAAATTGATACGTTGATTTTAAAAAGCGAACATGCCAAAAATTATAGTGAATGCGGCTCCGAGGGCTTGGCGGTGTCGGAGCTAAGAAAGGGAAAGCCCCTGACCATGGCGAAAGCCTTGGGAGGATGGGATCCGCCCGGAAGGGGCCCCGTCATGGCCTTAAACGAGAAGGCTGAAGGCGAAAAGCGGGCTGCGGGAGCCGCAGAGCAGACAACCGATGTTAAGGGGAAACTCGTTGAATACGCTTGGTGGATGAAAAAGCGAGGGTACGCCGACGAAACCATTAGATGCAATGTTTCAGCGTTAAGGATTTTAACAGAACGAGGAGCAGACCTCAACTCGCCGGAATCTGTAAGGGAAGTAATTGCAAGGCAGAAGTGGTCGGGAAACAGGAGAAAGAACGTCATAAACGCCTATACGTTATTCTTAAAAATGCATGGCTCCAACTGGGACAAGCCCAAATGCGCAGTTGAACAAAAAATCCCATTCATTCCAACAGAACAAGAAATAAACGCCTTAATAGCAGGAGCGGGTAAAAAACTTGCAGCCTTTCTCCAACTACTTAAAGAGACAGCTATGAGGGCAGGCGAAGCAGTAAGGCTTGAATGGAAAGACGTAGACTTTGAAAGACGCATAATAACCCTAAACAAACCTGAAAAAAGAAGTAACCCGCGAATATGGAGAGTCAGCAACGAGCTTATGGCTATGCTGAAAAACCTGCCCAAAAGCAATCAAAAAGTTTTCGGAGAAGCTACCTACAACACATTCAAACAAACATTTCAAAGAACAAGGAAAAGACTTGCACATACGCTTCAAAACCCAAGACTTATGAAAATAACCCTTCACACCTTCAGACATTGGAAGGCAACAATGCTCTATCATCAGACAAAAGACCCCTACTATGTCAAACAATTCCTTGGACATAAAACCTTGAAAAACACGGAAATCTACATAACCATTGAAAGAACAATATTCGGAGAATACGGCGACGAATTCTCCGTGAAAGTAGCAACTAAACCAGAAGAAATTAAGACACTACTTGAAACGGGATTTGAATACGTATGCCAAAAGGATGGGTTAATGTTTTTTAGGAAGCGCAAGTGAAATACAAAATGTACCGGGGTAGTCCAAAAAGTTGCCGGGGTAGCCTAGCCTGGAATGGGCGCCAGACTCATAGTCATATGCTGATTGGGGCACAGAGGATAGGAGATCTGGAGGTCGCGGGCTCAAATCCCGCCCCCGGCACCACCACCGCGAGTTTAGGGTTTTTTCATAGGATTATTCCGCCTAAATGGTTGCTTGCTTCGGCGAAGCTTGAGAGGGTTTTGATGAGTTAATTATGCTTCACGACGTTTGAGTACGTCTGCTGAGGTCAGCCTTAATTTTCTAGTTGTCTTTTCTCCTTTTCTTCGTGTACTGGTTTTGTGGAGATCTCCCTTATTAGGGGTTCTTGTTTGCCGCCTTCGATTTCTATTTGGGCGCCGGGATATTGCTGCTGAAGCTTTTTTCTAAGAGTATTCACGTCCACATCTTTTCCAACTTTTGCCTTAACTTTGGTTCCTTCTGGTGTTTGGGTTACGCTTATTGAGTAGCCGCTGGCGAGTTCACCCTCTGGAAATTCTTTGAACAACCCCTCTATTTCGCCGAATAGGGAGCCTCCGAAAAGCTCATCTATTATGCTTTTCCTACGCTTTTTCTCGTGCGCCATTAAAGAGTTCACCTTCAAAATGAAAACGTGATGACGGTGGCTTAAAAATTTAATTAGCCACTCTGGGCTATTTAGAGGCGTGGGGACGGAAGATGGCTGGAAAAGTTGTCATAATTATGGGTTCTGAAAGGGACTTAGAATTCGCCAAGGAAATAGCCAAACACTTGAAAGGCTTCGGTTTAGAATTTAAGCTTCGAGTGGCCTCCGCCCACAAAACTCCTGAGAAGGTTCTTGAAATCCTCAAGGAGTATGAGGGTGAAAATGTTGTTTACATAACTGTGGCTGGAAGGTCTAATGCCCTAAGCGCCTTCGTGGATGCAAACACCACAAAACCCGTCATTGCATGTCCGCCATACTCGGAGAAGTTTGCCGGTGTGGACGTTTTCTCCTCGCTTAGGGTGCCAAGCGGCATAGGCTCTGTTGTGACCATTGAGCCTGAAGGTGCTGCCTTAGCCGCGGCTAAGATTTTAGCGTTAGAAGACAAAAGACTTGAGGAACATGTAAAAGCCTATCAAAAATCTAAAAGGGAAGAGATTGGAAAGGCGGATGAGTCTGTTAAGAAGTTGAAGTTGTGAAAAGGTTGAGCTTATGGGTAGCGTTAAAGACCTTGAAGTGGTGAAAAAGCCAACAAAAACGCGTATAGGGATTGGAAGATTCCACTTTTCAGACCGCTACTCTGTTTTTGACTGGGGTGAAATGCCAGACCACATAGATGGGAAAGGCGCTGCCCTATGCCTTATGGGTGCTTACTGCTTCGAAAGGCTTGAAGAGAAGGGCGTCAGAACCCATTATCAGGGGCTAGTTAACAAGAAGGGCAAAGTTGTGCGCTTCGACGAGTTGGAAAAGCCAACAAACATCATGGAATTCCGCCTAGTAAACGTTTACAAGCCGGAAGCCTATGTGGAAGGCCGCAAACTAAAATATGATTATAGCTTTTATACGCCAAAGCTAAGAAACTTCCTAATCCCACTGGAGATTATTTACCGAAACGGCTTGCCAGAAGGCTCATCAGTCTTCAAAAGGCTTGAGCAAGGCTTAGTGACTCTTGAAGATTTGGGGTTGAACCATTACCCAAAACCAGGCGAGAGGTTAGCCAAGCCGATCTTTGATGTAAGCACAAAGTTTGAGGAGAGCGACCGCTACCTGACGTGGCGGGAAGCCCAAAAGTTGACGGGCTTAACGGACAGCGAACTGGAAGAGGTTAAGGCTGTTCTCCTAAAAGTTGATGAGACAATTACGGAGGTCGCAGCCAAAGCTAACTTAGTAAACGAAGACGGAAAAATAGAGTTGGCATTCGACGAGTATAGGAGGCTTATGGTGGCAGACGTGGTGGGCACATTGGACGAGTGCAGATTCACATATCAAGGGTTTCATGTGAGCAAGGAAATAGCCCGCATATACTATAGGCGGACGGAATGGGTAAAAGAGGTGGAACAAGCCAAGCAGAAGGCAAAAGAACAAGGCATAAAGGACTGGAGAACACTCGTGAAGACGAAACCGCCAAAACTGGACCCAAAACTAAAGACGCTGATAAGCCAAATGTACATGGCGGCAACAAACGAAATGACTGGAAAAAGGTTTTTTGAAGTTTCGAAGCTTGCAGAAATAATGAAGGAATTTTGTGAGTATCAATGACTCTTTTAGGTTACTATTTCGTGAAGTTGTTTTGCTTTCCATGCTCGCCTAATTTCTAGGGCTATACGGTCCCCAGTGCTCATGGGCTTCTTGTACTTGGCGTTAGCGTATTGAGAGCCTATTCCCATGTGAACGTTGGTTCCTCCTCCGTGGCGTAGAGCCACGTCTTGGGTTACTGGTATGTGCATGTATGGGTCTCTGGTTTCTGGAACATCGTACAAGCCGTAGTCTGCGGCTGTTTTTGCTTCCACACCGCTTGTGTAGTCAAGCTTGATTGTGGGTTTCAGCTCGTATTTCGATACGCGGTCCCATGTGATAAGCGTCTGCAAGCACCATGCGCCAATTATTCCCGGAGATCCGTGTTCCCTACAAGCCAATAAGAAGCGGTCTGCATAGCGTTGCACATCTTTCAGGAGGGATTCTCTTAGGCTCAGCATAGCGTGGGCGGTCACCTCAAAGGATGGAACCCTCTTCAGCTTTTGCTGAACCTCTAATGGAAGCCTCTTCACACCATCTAGGATTGTTTCTCTCCGTTCGTCTATGGATAGGAACTGGTTTGCTAGGCATATTCTAGCCTCTTCAATGGTTACGTTGTAAAGTTTAGAGAACCAGTCGTCAACATCGCCCCAATCGCTTTTTGCATCCAGTGGCGAGAAGAAGAAGTTAAAGTTGGCATGAGGACCGAGAACAATCTGCTCTATACGTGCGTTTCGAAGTGATTCTTCGTTTAGGTTTCCAGCCTTAACCTCTCTTTCGACCTTCTCCTCCAAATCCTTCGAGTCCGCTGCAAAAATGAACTCTCTTTCGAATTTTCTATGGACGTGTTCAGCCTTCAAAAGCATCGGCTCGTCAATAAACTCTTTAAAGCGTATTCCGCCCTTTCGAACTTCAAACTTGTAGGATTTCGGGTATGGAATTCCCGCTTGCTCAGCAAACCAGTAATAGTCCTTCTCGATTTCGCCTCTGTTCTCGATTTTTAGGAGGTTTCTTGAGCCAACGATTGGGACGGCAAACTGGTTTTCAATCACGCTGCAGTACTCATCTCCGCCGACATAAACCGAAAAAGCCCTATTCGGAATCTGCAAACACTCCAAGTCCACAAGCTCATCAACATATTTAACAATGTCTGAATACTTGTCAAGAATGACTATTACACTTTTCCAGTCGCCGCCCTTTTTGATGTCTTTCGGGTCGTTTACTACACGGATGTCCCGTCTAACAAGGCTTGGCAAATCCTCAATGGGCTCTTCTGGCTTTCCAACCATCGGGTTTTGGAGGTAAATGCGGGCTCTTCCAGGCGTCGTGTAAATTATGCTCCTTA
>CAZNKF010000013.1:0-27077 GCA_964573785.1 uncultured Candidatus Bathyarchaeia archaeon | reverse complement strand
TTATAAAAAGGTATGCGAAACTAACACATTTTAATCAATAATCATCTGATCAGCCGCGCTCACGAGAAAAACTATGCTGATTGTTCCAGCCTAAGAATTGTCTATATTTCCATTAGTCGCTGTTAATGGACTTGGGCTTTCTCCCAGATTAAGGCTCGGATTTGGGGCCAGAATTTACCTCTCGTCTTTTGGCGTGGCATAAAGGTCTATCCTTTCTGTTCTTGAGAAGTAGGGGCAGCCTTCCAGGGTTATGTATGGGTGTTTTTGCCATAAGGTTCTTAGCAGTTGGCAGATTTTGTGTGGTGTTAGCTGTTCCTTTTCACGTGTATAGCATATTCTGTTAGCAGTTACTAACAGAACTTGTATAAGATATGCAAAGCAGGTTAGCTAATAGTTACGGAATAAAGTAAAATGTTATTGGGTATCTTTAAGGTATCAGCCCCGTGCCATAGTCTAACCAACACATCTCTTTATATGCTTGGAATCCCACTTTTTCATATACTCTTTTGGCTGGATAATTGTCCGAACGAACAAAAAGCCCTACGTGATTTGTCTTTTTTAATGCTTCATTGACCAGAAATGATGCTAAGGAGGTAGCGCCTTCATTCTCTCAAATCTTAGTCTCTAAGATGAGAGAGATTAAGCCGGCTATTCCTAGGTTTAAGAAGACAAAAATTTGAAGATAGCCCCGCAAACTGTCAAATAACATACTCGCAAAACCAAGTATTGGTCCAAAAATGGTTCATATGAAAAGTTGGATGGAATCGCACATCCATGCGCCCTGAAGCGGAGGCATTCTAATCCATATTTTCTTCTTCCGACTCGAGCCTTTCGAATATCCACCTTATAGCCTTTGCAGATGTTTTCCATTGCATAAATGCAAATTTCTTTCTTTTAAGCTGCTGTGCTGACTCTTGCCTTTCTTGTATGACTCAACGAGCTGAGAAAGAATCATAATTCTTGTTTGCTCAAGATAAATCTTTAAAACAATTTGACATGTGATAAAGCATTAATGGAAACTGGAAAGTAAAAAGCACAAACAAATTAAGCATAGAATGAAGGAATAAAACGTGTAAAAGCAGAATCATTTGGTATGGAGTTTGAAAGTCGTGATTAAAAGTCTTGAGATTGAAAACTTCAAGTCAATAAAGCACCTCAAATTAGACTGCAAAAGGGTAAACCTCTTCATAGGCGAGCCCAACACAGGAAAATCAAATATCCTTGAAACTATAGGACTCCTCTCGCACATATACTACTCACGTGGAGGAGACATTCAGCGCTTCTTCAGATTTGAAAACATGACAGACCTCTTTTATGACCATATTCTGGAAAATAGCATAAAGATTCTTTTCGACGGAAAAAACTTAGAAATCAATTTCAAAGACGGAAATTTCTTCGGAAGATACATTAACGAAAAAGGAGAACGTACGAATGTTTTCCAATATGGTTATCAAGGATTCGGAGGGTTAACAAAGCATTTAGATTTTTCTGTATTCAAATTTTACAGGTTTGCCATAAGGTAGAATTTTCCAAATCATGCCTCCGATTTTCTTAACCCACCTGACGGAGATAACCTGTTGGCGGTTATCTTAGCCCGAAAAGAACTACGAGCCACCCTCAAACAAATCTTTGATCATTTCGGTTTCTCATTAGTTTTTGAGCCGCAAGAAAGCAGGATAAAAGTGCAAAAGCAACTTGAAGAAATCATAATTGCGTTTCCATATTCCTTAGCTTCTGAAACCCTTCAAAGGCTGGTCTTTTATCTAACAGCGATTCACTCCAACAAAAATTCAATACTTGCCTTCGAAGAGCCAGAAGCCCATGCTTTTCCCTACTACACAAAGTACCTCGCAGAGATAATCGCCTTAAACAAAAATGAAAACCAATACTTTATCTCCACACACAACCCCTACTTTCTCCTATCTCTACTCGAGAAAACCCCAAAAAACGAAATAGCAATCTTCCATACACGCTTAGAAAACTATCAAACCAAAGTAAAGGCTCTAACCGAAAACCAAATGGAAGAGGTCTTAGAAAAAGGAATAGACATATTTTTCGACATCGAGAGATTTGGAAGCTAAAACACTCATGACAGGTAACAATTAGTGAGATAAAATGAGACCTGTAGACAAACTTATAAATGTTTTAAAACCGCAAAGATACTTGGTGAAATGTAAACCCGACGCCATCTTGATACAAACTCTAACACTCGCCTCAAGAAAGAACATCGAACACGCCGGAAACAAAACCGAACTCCTCAAAAAACTCGCAGAACGGTACACTGACTTTAAGGGAATAATAGTCGAAGACCCGCTAAGCATCCAACCCCCACACCTCAAGAGATTCAAAGAAAAACAAAACCTAACCGCGTATAACATTAAAATACTGCACCAAACAAGCAGAAGCAATACCCCAATCATACTACGCCCAAGACTCGAAGACTGGATACTCAAAGCCGCACAAGAAGCAAACATAAACCTCAAAATATACAAGCTACCTGAAGACCCCACAAGACTTCACGAACAAATAAACATCCAAATAGACAAATTCCAAAAGTTACTGGAAGACATTAAAAACAAAAGCAAAAGGCTTAAGGAACTTAAAAAGCACCTTACAGAACCTCAATAGGTAAACTTTTCATGGTTCACTTCCTCTTACGGAGATACACTAAACCGTCTTTTTGAGCACATACTCGAATCCAGCTTCCAACAGTTCTTTTATTTCCTCTGATGTTTCCGCTACTTTAACATGGTAACTGTCGTCTGTTTTCGGATAACGTGAAGAATGTCTTAGGTTTCATGGTAAAGCGTTGTTGCCTTCCAATGTCTGATAGTGTGGAAGCTTATCCTCGTTAATCTTGGATTCTGAAGTTTATATGCTAAACGTTTCCGCTGCTTCATGAAACTTACTTTAATAGCATGCTGCCCTGCGCCGCCGAATACGTAAATGCTTTTCTTTTTAAGTTTGCTAAGCATCGCTGTTAATTCGGCTGAAACTTTGAACACTCTGGGTCTGCTTCCCTTTTCAGGGTCATTACAAGTTATTATGTTGTTTTTGAAGTCTATGTCTGTCCATTTTAACCGCCACGCTTCGCCAAACCTCATACCTGTTTCTTTCAACAGCTTAAGAAAAGCTGCTGTTTTCCTTCCACACCCGCTTATCAAAGCGTCTATTTCCTCTTCGTAGGGTATGAACGGCAATTTTTCGCATTGCTTATATTTTGGCCCATGTCCCCCGCGACCACGAAGAGCCTCGAAAGGTCGCTGATGAGGCTTACCGCAGATCCTGCGTCTTCAGCTCCTTGAACATGACGATCTACTTCAGCATTTCTTCCACAATGATGATGCGCTTTTTCCCGGCCATCCTGCGCTCACCCCTCCTCCAGGCTCTTTGGCTTATGAAGATGCCCGTGGCCGTGCCGGACAGCCCGGTTATGGACAAGCCTCAACGCAACGTTGACCTTTTGCAGAAAACTTGACCTATACCTACCCCCTATCCTTTTCACCTACCCCTCCCCCCTACGTTTTCTGCGAGATGAATACCTGCCCAGCAGGGCCATGTGGGCTACTTCCAGGACTGCCAGGCACACGGTCATGGCTATCGCCAGTTTGACGTCTAGGACGAGCCTTGACTGTTTTTCAAAATTAAAATGCTGGGCTTATGTTCAGCCTTGTTTTCCATCTGATAATAAACTAAAACTCCTGAAACTTCAAAGCCGCCTCCAACTTTGACTTTTGACGTGTCGGTTCAAGAACATGTGGATCAAAGGCAATTTGCTGTTCTGAGCTTTATTGCTTCTTATGTAAAGTTTTCCGATTCGCTTCTCCCTTAAACAATACATTCAGCTTTCACCTTTCCTTTTACGCTTAAACAAAGCGTCAATTTTCTCTCGGACATAATTCCAACAATAAAACTGAACACGCATAAGGCTAAAACGTAAACTTCATAATTCATTCAAAACACCATAAATAGAAAAAAGGGGAGATTCCGCCAAATATTGTATGGGCACTGGTTCAAGCAGATAAGAACAAAACAGTTAATGTTAAGCACGAAGTAAATTTATTAAAAATTAATCCTGAACTTGTATTAATGGATGTGATTGGATGAAGTTGATAATTCTCGGATCTGGTGGTGCAACAACTATTCCCAGGCCTGGATGTCAATGCAGAGTTTGTGTTGAGGCGAGGGTTAAGGGTATACCGTATACCCGTTCATCTGCTTCCATGTACATTTCTGACATCAATCTTCTGTTTGATACTCCTGAGGAAATTGCCTTTCAACTGAACCGTGAAGGGATTAACGATATTGACTATGTTTTCTATTCCCATTGGCATCCAGACCACACCCTAGGCTTGAGAATTGTGGAAAAAATGTACAAGTTTTGGTTGGGCAGATTTGTGAGGGGAGATAAACCAACGAAGAAGGTTAAAGTTTGTGCACTAACTAAAGTTATGGAGGATTTAAGAAAAAAGTATGGATCATTCCTCGACTTTTACAAAAAAATAGACTTAATCGAAACGATTGATTTGGAAAACAGGTTACCATTCCAAATTAGAGATTACAAAATAACACCCTTCGAGGTCGATGGAGGTTATGTAGTTTCAACAGTGTTTCTAATCGAATGTAAAAAGAAAAAAGTAATCTATGCACCATGCGATGTGAAACCATTCCCAGAAAATTCGCAACTAAGAAAGCCAGACTTGCTAATATTGGGTGAGGTCTTCCCAGAGGGTCCGCTGAAAGAGGGCATAACAATTCCGAAAGACAATCCATTAAGAAAGGAACTCTTCTCTATGGAAGAGGTCTTAGAACTTGTAAAAAGTTTAGGAGCAAAGAAAACTGTGTTCACTCACATTGAAGAAGAGTGGGGCAGAAGCTACGATGACTACAAAACTATCGAAAAGGAGTATGGCAAAAATAACATCCACTTCGCCTACGACGGGATGAAAATCACTGTTTAGAATTAAAAATTAATTGATGAAGGGCGGCGTTGCAGGATGAGCTCTTGGAAGTATCAGCATGCACAAAAGTACTTCAAGCAGAGAGCTGAGCTTTACGACGTAAAATATATTCCACAGGGCGCTGAGGAACTTTCGAGGATAATGATTTAAAAGGCTGAAATAAAGGAAGGTGATTTTGTCCTCGATTTTGCATGCATCAAACTGCCTCTACAAAGTTGCACGAAAGGTGCGCTCACCCATAGTCAAAAGGATAAAAGCAGTATAACCACATCATTAGGAACTGGATTTAATTCCCATTTCTTTTTCGGTTTGAGATAAAATCCAGTCAATATGCGAAATTTGGTTTTGGGTAAATACGCATGACACTTTTATTTCTACTTAAGTTTTCTATTAATCATCGTTAATAGAAGTTTGAAGAAATGAAGCTTTTGGGTTTCTATCGTAGGCTGTTTAACTGCTTAAGGGTCAAATGTTGCCAAATATTCATTTCGCGGAGTTCTTCCGAGTTAGAACCGTTTGGCAACATATAATTTTAGTTCTATGGGCTTTATTGAGAGCCTTTGGCAGCATTACAGCCGATGTGAGCAGAAACATGCTTACCACCATGTAAAAGCCATCGTAGGAATAACTTTTAACGTTACAGGTGTTGGAACTTGTGATTTGATTCTTGAAACTAAACTTGCCAGCAACATAATACCTCCAGATGGCACCTCTGTTGAAGAAATCGCTCACAAAACCGTAAACGGTTTTTTCGGTCCTATCCAGCTCAACGCTTATCCTAAAAAGCTAATGGTTGGTGAAAGCGTTAACATAAGTGGACTTATTGCTACAGCCCAAGCGAATGTAACAGTAACAATTTTCTATAAACTTGAAGAAGAAATGCAATGGCATATACTTGAAAAACAAAAACGAACGAGCAAGGAAACTACTATCTTGTATGGATCCCAAACAAAAGTGGCAAATACTACCTAAAAGCAACAGCATTCATACTGGGTAACCAAGAAACAAGCCCAATAATATCCATAAACGTAAGCGAATCTCAACAACCACCATGGTCATATCTAATCCTATTCATTATTATAATGCTAGCAGTAACTACGCTTTTACTGATACGTAGAAGAAGAGCTCGAAAATAAAAGCTTCCCTCATCCCGTTAATCCCAAATCTCTTCACTAAATGTGAAGCATGCATTAAGGAAAGGGTAATATTTCATGGATGGTAGAAAAAGAGGGGGTTTGCGGGGGAAGTCTCCATTCGTTATGCTAAAAACCTTTTCTTTATCTACGCGCCGTCGGATGGTTGCTAAGCCTCCAATTTTACTTTTAGCGTCTTGTGAAAAGAATTTGTGGTGTAATCGCCAAGTTTATATTGTCCACTAATATTCTATTCAACGGCACTATATAGTTTAAGCTGTTAATGGGGCGTTTCGGTAAGTGGAAATAGAAGTGCTTGAAAAAGACGACAAGAACTTGCGTTTGCTTATAAGGGGAGTTGACACTCCGTTTATTAACGCCCTAAGAAGGAATGTTATTGCTGAAGTTCCCTCTATGGCGATAGACGATGTTGTAATTATTGAGAATTCCTCTGTTTTTCATGACGAAATTATAGCCCATAGGCTTGGATTAATACCTTTGAAGACAGACCTTGACGGCTATAACCTCCCAGAAGAGTGCTCATGTAAAAGTGAGTTTGGATGCAACCTTTGCAGGGTTACACTCACACTGGATAGGGAGGCAAAAGAAGGAACAGTAACAGTTTATTCAGGCGAGCTTGTCCCTGAAAACCCAAACATAGTTCCCGTTAGCGACAAAATCCCAATAGTTAAGCTTGCAAAGGGGCAGAAGCTGAGGCTTGAAGCTTATGCAAGGCTTGGGAAAGGGAAAAACCACGCTAAGTGGCAGCCAGTTTCGCTATGCTCATACAAATATCTGCCACAAGTGAGAATAGATGGTAAAAGCTGTGATGCTTGTGCTAAATGCGTGGAAATATGCCCAAGAAAGGTTTTGGCAAAACATGAGGGAAAAATAGAAGTTCGCAACTTGCTAGCTTGCACCCTATGCCGAGACTGTGTAGATGTTTGCCCAAAACAGCCGCCAGCAATAGAGGTTAACTGGGAGAAAAACGCCTTCATATTCAGCATCGAGTCAACAGGTGTGCTTCCACCAGACAGAATCATAATTGAAGCTGTAAAAATTTTGGACAATGACCTTAAAGAACTTGCAAAACAAATTGAGGTGCAGAGGACTTGAAGAAAGTTAAGGCAACAAACCCAGAGCTTATTGAAACTGTTCGCTTATTGAAAAAGCAGAGCAGAGAAAATAAGGCGAAAATCTGGAGAAGCATAGCTGAACTCTTGACAAAATCTAGGAGAAAGCGTATAGCCGTAAACATAAGCCGATTAAACAGATATACGGAAAAGAATGAAACTGTGGTTGTTCCGGGTAAAGTATTGGGTGCTGGTGAAATAGACCATCCGATAACTGTTGCAGCCTTCACATTTTCACAAAAAGCCGTTGAAAAAATAAGGAAGGCGCGGGGGAAATGCCTATCCATAATCGAGCTTGTCAAGAAAAATCCGAAAGGTTCAAAAGTTAAGATAATAGGGTGAAAAAATGCGGCTGGAAAGCGATTATAAAATTATTAATGCTGATGGGTTGATTCTTGGAAGAATGGCGAGCATAATTGCCAAACGCCTACTAAAAGGCGAAAAAATCGCTGTCGTAAACGCTGAAAAAGCCATAATATCAGGCAGAAAGAAAAGCAAAGTTAAAGAAGAAAAAGAGTTTCTTGAAGTTGGGCATCTGGGGAAAGGTCCCATGCACCCTAGGAGACCAGACAGAATCCTTAGAAGAACCGTTAGGGGGATGCTTCCCTACAAGCAACCGAAGGGCAAGCAAGCCTACAAAAGGCTTAGGGTTTTCATAGGCGTTCCAGACGAATGGAAAGACAAGAAGATGGAAACAATAGAGGAAGCGCAAGCCAAAAAGCTGACTTGTCCCTACCTCACACTAGGCGAACTTGCAAAGGAAATAGGTTGGAGTGGTGAATGAGATGCCAGCAAAAAGAGTTCTAGTGGTCAGCGGGAAAAGAAAAACGGCTGTGGCGCGCGGTGTTGTTAAGCCCGGCGTAGGAAGAGTGAGAATTAACATGACCCCGCTGGAAATTTACCAGCCTGAAGTTGCACGCCAAAAAATAATGGAACCACTCATACAAGCTGGCGATGAGGTTTGGAAACAGCTGGATATAGACCTCAAAGTTTCGGGGGGAGGCTACATGGGACAGGCTGAGGCAGCCAGAATGGCTATTGCAAACGCCTTATTAAAATGGACTAAGAGCACACAGTTGCGCACGGCGTTCACCGAATATGACAGAACAATGATTGTGGGCGACCCCCGAAGAAAAGAGCCTAAAAAGTTTGGCGGTCCAGGCGCAAGGGCTAGGGATCAGAAAAGTTATAGATGATTGGAGGTTGAGGCGAAATTGATTATACCTATAAGATGTTTCACATGCGGCAAGTTGATCGGCGATAAGTGGGAAGAGTTTGCGAGAAGAATTAAGATGGGGGAAGACGCTGGCGATGTGCTTGACAGTTTAGGGATAAAGAGGTATTGTTGTAGGCGTATGCTTCTCTCCCATGTTGAAATTATTGATGAGGTTTTACGTTTCTATGAAGAAGCCGAAAAGAGAAGAGAAGCCAGAATGCAGTACTATCAGCAATGAGGAGCCATAAGGGCATGTCCACAGTTATTGAGGATGTAATTGCAAGGAAAATTTTCAACAGCCGTGGGGAAGAAACAATAGAGGTTGATGTTATCACCACTTCTGGTTTTGGAAGAGCCTCAGCCCCTGCCGGAGAAAGCCGAGGAAAAGCCGAAGTGATTTATTATCCGCGAGGCGGAGTGGATGAGGCAATTAAGAAGATTGAGGAACTTATATCTCCAGAGCTTGTTGGGTTAAACGCCGACTTCCAAGAAGAAATTGATAAGACCCTTCACGAAATAGATAACACAAAAGATTTCAGAATTATCGGCGGAAACACAGCCTTTGCAGTTTCCCTAGCGAATGCGGAAGCTGCTGCAAACTCTTATGGCTTGCCTCTCTTTCAATATTTGGGCGGATATGCAGCCCACGAACTTCCCTTTCCGCTTGGAAACGTGATTAGCGGTGGAAAACATACGTGTGGGAAATCTCCGGACATACAGGAGTTTCTGGCTCTTCCGAATGGTGCTGACTCTTTTCTTGAGGCTGCAACAGCCAACATAAAAATTCACAGCAAAGTTAAGGAAGCCTTGAAGCGGAAAGATAAACTTTTTAGTAGCGGTAGAAGCGATGAGGGGGCATGGGTTGCGAACATTACGAATGAGGAAGCCTTTGAAATTATGGCGTCAGCATGCAAAGAAGTGAGCAACGAATTAGGCTTTAAATGTAGCTTTGGCGTTGACGTGGCGGCTTCATCCCTCTGGAACACTAAAAAGAAAAAATACGTGTACAATAGAGATGGTAAGGAACTAGATTCTGGGGAACAATTGGAGTTTATCCGGCAGCTTCTTGAAAAGTATCATCTGGTTTATGTTGAAGATCCATTCCACGAGGAAGATTATAGAAGCTTCGCGGAACTAACGAAAAAGGTTAAGAGCTGCCTCATTTGTGGCGACGACCTATTCGTTACAAACAATGAAAGATTGACTCATGGAATTAAAATGCGTGCAGCCAACGCCATACTAATTAAAGTGAACCAGGTGGGCACGCTGACAGACGCCTTGGAAACCATTGAAACTTCGAAAAGGGCTGGATACGTGCCAGTCATGTCTCATCGTTCCGGCGACACATGTGATTGGCATATTGCTCACTTGGCTGTGGCGTTCAAGTGTTCCATAATTAAGACAGGCGTGGTGGAGGGCGCTCGAATAGCCAAAATAAACGAGCTATTAAGGATTGAGGAGTTTCTTGGAGAGAGAGCTAAAATGGCTGAACTCCAAATTCCATAATGGAGAGGAAAGGGTTGGCTGAAAGAGATAAAGAGGAAAAGTTTGAAGAAGAAACAAGTGTAAGCGCAGAAGAGGAACTCCTTTTGCCGCGGGACACGCTTCTCTCAGCTGGAATACACATTGGAACCAGAATGAAGACCAAGGACATGGAGCAGTTCATATACCGCGTCAGACCAGATGGACTATTCGTTCTAGACGTGAAAAAGACCGATGAACGTATAAGGGTGGCAGCCAAGTTCCTGGCAAGGTTTGAGCCTTCGAGGATAGCTGCTGCAGCTGCAAGGTTATATGCGCAAGAGCCGGTGAAAAAGTTCTGCGAGGCTATTGGCGCGACTCCAATTGTTGGGCGCTTCATTCCAGGACTGCTATCAAACCCGCTCTATCCCAACCGCATTGAACCTAATGTGTTAATAGTTTCAGACCCCCGGGCGGATTCCCAAGCAGTGAGGGAGGCAGCCTCTGTGGGTGTTCCAGTGATAGCCCTATGCAGCACAGACAACGACTTTTCAGGAGTTGACTTAGTGATACCCACAAATAATAAGGGCAGAAGAGCCTTAGCAGTCATCTATTGGCTTCTCGCAAAACAGGTTCTACGCGAAAGGGGAGAACTCCCACCAGACAAGGACATGTCTCTAACCATTGAGGATTTTGAGGCTAAAATCTCAAAGGAGGAAGAGGAGAGCTAGCCTAAATGGCTAAGATTCGGCTTCCAAGCCAAGCCGGAGCCTTTTACGCTGGAAAAGCCGAATCCTTGAAGAGGCAGATTGAAGAATGCTTTCTACACGAGCTTGGACCCGGCAAAATCCCAACGGTCATTGAGGGGCCAAGGCGAATAGTTGGGCTTGTTTGTCCCCATGCTGGATACATGTACTCTGGACCAGTGGCAGCCCACGCCTATTATAATTTGGCTTCTGATGGTAAGCCAGACACCGTGATTCTCTTCGGTCCAAACCACACTGGTTATGGTAGTGCTTTGGCTGTGATGAATGAGGGTTTTTGGCGCACGCCCCTTGGCGATGTTGAAGTGGATGGGGAAGCAGCCAACAAAATTGTTAAGGAAGCACGCATTGTGGACGTTGATGATTCGGCTCACAGATATGAGCATTCCATCGAAGTGCAACTTCCATTTCTGCAGTATCTTTTCAGCTTAGCGTTCAAAATTGTGCCCATATGCTTTTTGATGCAGGATTTGCACTCTGCAAGAGAGATTGGGCAAGCTGTTGCAAAAGTTTTGGCTGGAAAGAACGCCTTAATCATAGCCTCTTCAGACATGACCCACTACGAGCCTCAAAAAATCGCTGAGAAAAAGGATATGTTGGCGCTTAAGGCTGTCGAAGCCATGGATGAGGAACACTTCTACTCGATAATCGAAGAGCACCGAATTACCGCGTGTGGTTATGGTCCCATAATTGCCCTTATAACGGCTGCAAAAGCGTTAGGGGCAAAAGAGGCAAAATTATTATGTTACAAGACTAGTGGAGATGTGACTGGCGACTACTCAGCCGTTGTTGGGTATGCCGCCGTGCAATTCAAAAAATAGTGGTTTGGGATGGGAGTTATTGCCTCGGCTCCCGCGAAAATAATACTTTTCGGAGAACACTTCGTAGTCTACGGCGAACCCGCCATCGTTCTAGCCATAGACAAAAGAGCCTATGCAAAAGCAGAACTACGCGAAGATAAGAGGCTTTTCCTACGCTCATTAAACCTAAACGTTGCCGGATTCTTCGAAAACGGAAACTTCCGAGTTGAAGAGGGAAACCAAAAAGAAGCAAGAATGAAACTTGAACCATTAAAATGTGCAGTAGAAAAGGTTCTGGAGATTTCAGGCGAGAAAGTAGGCTTAAACATACAGGTTAATTCAACAGTTCCAGTTGCAGCTGGCTTGGGGTCCTCAGCCGCTGTTGCTGCTGCTGTTGCGGCAGCTGTCGGCGCATTACTAAATGTAAAAACGTCAAAAGAAGATGTTTTCCGCATAGCCTACGAAGCCGAAAAAATCATGCATGGCACACCGTCAGGTGTTGACCCAGCAATATCAACCTTTGGAGGAACACTGCTTTTCCAGATAGATACTGGTTTTAAGCCTCTAAACGTTAAGGCGGATATCCCGCTTGTTATCGGCAACACTGGCATTGAAAGGTCTACGCGGAGCCAAGTTGCAAAAGTGCGAAGTTTAAAAGATCGCTATCCACAGATTGTTGAGTCTATGATGAGGGCTGCCCGTGAAATAGTTTTAAGAGCCATTGAAGCCTTAAAAGAAGGCGACTTGGAAACCATTGGGGAATTAATGAACATTAATCATGCACTACTTTATGGATTAGGGGTTTCAGACGAGTCTTTAGAGTGGCTCATTAGTGCTGCCCGTAAGGCTGGGGCATTGGGCGCAAAATTGACGGGCGCAGGTGGCGGCGGATGCATGATAGCCCTTTCAAATAGGGACCGAGTTGAAAATGTTTTGGAGGCTGTTCAGAGAGCTGGAGGTAACGCTTTCATAGCGAGGAAAACGGATGAGGGGGTTAGAATTGAGCCAACTTAGACCGACGGTTTTGAAGATAGGCGGCTCCGTCATAACGGACAAAAACAAAGAGCTTGGAGTACAGATGGAAGCCATAAGTCGAATAGCAGATGAAATACTAGAAGCGAACACAAAAAACCTAATAATCGTGCACGGTGGCGGAAGCTTTGGGCATCCGGTGGCGCAAAAACACGCAATAAAAGAGGGTTTTAAAGAGGAGTCCCAAATAATAGGGTTTGCAGAAACCCACCACGTTATGACCGTACTCGATGGACTTTTCATGGACGCGCTAATATGGCGGGGCATTCCAGCAGTAAGCATCACGCCATCTTCATGCATAATGACACAGAATGGCAGAATAACATGTTTTGAAGATTCACCCTTAAAACAGCTTATCAAACTGGGTTTTATTCCAGTCCTTTACGGAGACGCCGTTTTTGACATGAAATTGGGCTTCACAATATTGTCTGGAGACCAGCTTGTCGCCTTCTTAGCCACGCGTTTCAATGCAAAAAACATTGTGATTGGCGTGGATGTGGACGGATTATATGATGCTGACCCGAAAACCGACGCGAAGGCCAAAATGTTCGACCACTTGACCTTGAAGGAGCTTAAAAATGTTCAGAAGCACTTGGGTGGGTCAAACGCATGCGATGTGACTGGGGGAATGGCGAACAAAATTGCTGAGCTTATACCAGCAATAGAACATGGAACCCCCGTCTTAATAGTTAACGCCACGAAGCCCAAATATATCTATAAAGCCCTAAAGGGAGAACGAGTTAAGGGCACACTTATTGAGAAGGAATGAAATTGACCGAAAAAACCAAAAAGCGTAAGGCAGACCACATTCGCATAGCCATAACCTACAACGTCCAAGCAAAAAATATCACAACAAGATTTGAAGACGTGCACTTTGTTCACAGGGCTTTACCGGAAATTGATAAGGACAAAATAAACCTTTCAACAACCGTTTTCAACCATAAGTTTTCAGCTCCAATAGTGGTAAGCGCCATTACTGGTGGAACAAGTGAGGCAAGAAAAATCAATGCGACAATAGCCACTGTTGTTGAAGAATTCGGGCTTGGAATGGGTGTTGGAAGCCAAAGGGCGGCATTAGAAGACCGGAGACTTGAGAAAACCTTCGCAATAGTTAGGAAAAAGGCACCCACAGCCTTTTTAATGGCAAACATCGGTGGAATTCAACTCGCCAAAGGATACGACATCAAAGAGGCTAAGAAAGCCATAGAAATGATTGACGCTGACGCTCTAGCCATACACTTAAACCCTCTTCAAGAGGCTATACAGCCAGAGGGCGAAACAAGCTTCAAAGGGGTCGTCGAAAAGATAGGTGAGATTGCCAAGGAACTTGATAAGCCAGTTATTGTAAAGGAAACAGGGGCGGGCATAGCCGCTGAGGAAGCTAAAAAGCTTGAAGCTGCTGGTGTCAAAGGCATTGATGTGAGCGGCGCCGGTGGCACGAGTTTTGCAGCAGTGGAGTATTTCCGTGCAAAGGGCAGGAGAAATGCTTACAACCGAAGGCTGGGCGAGGTTTTCTGGGATTGGGGGATACCAACAGCAATAAGCATAGTTGAAGTTGCACAGACGGTCAACATCCCAGTTATAGCCTCTGGTGGAGTGAGAAGCGGATTGGATGCGGCTAAAGCCCTAGCCTTGGGAGCAAGCCTTGCAGCTCTTGCACAGCCAGTTTTACAGGCGGCTGTTGAAGGCTTAAGACAAACGAGGAAGGCGTTACGCACGTTGATAGAGGAGCTTAGGAACACCATGTTCCTTGTTGGGGCTGAAAACACTCAGCAACTGCATAAAGTGCCCTTGGTGATAACTGGTAAAACGGCTGAGTGGCTGAGGTTAAGGGGCTTTGACATAGAAGTTTACGCTAGAAGGGGTGAGGGCTAACTTGAGTTTTGACATCGAGAAGCTCCTTGAAAAGACGGCACCCATCATAAATAGGGCCATTGAGAAATACATACCAAGAATTTTCTCAAAAGAGGCTATAATCTTTAAGGTTAGCCCGCCAAGATACGCGTACAACATTGAAGCCATAAACAAGGCACTAGCTGAGCCAATTTGGGAATTTCTAGACAGAGGCGGAAAACGCTGGCGTCCAACCCTCTTCCTACTTATTTGCGAGGCTTTAGGAAAAAATCCGGAAGATTATGTGGATTTTGCCATAATTCCAGAAGTGGTGCACAATGGAACCCTAATGATAGACGACATTGAGGACGCCTCCGAATTCCGCAGGGGCAAGCCATGCACCTACAAGATTTATGGTTTGGACATAGCCATAAACGCTGGCAACACCATGTACTACTTACCACTATTGCCGTTAATGGAAAACCGTGAAAAACTAGGCTCTGAGAAGCTTGCTAGGATATATGAGATTTACGTGCAGGAAATGATAAACCTCAGCCTAGGACAAGCCATGGACATAGCTTGGCACAGAGGCTTGGCAGACGCAGACAAACTAGACGAGGAAAACTATTTGCAGATGTGCACCCACAAAACTGGAACTTTGGCAAGGATGGCTGCAAAAATTGCCGCAGTGTTAGCTGACGCTGACGAAGAGCTTGTTGAAAAGCTTGGACATTTTGCAGAAAGCATCGGCATAGCCTTCCAAATACAAGATGACGTGCTTGACTTGACTGGTGAGGAGTTCGCCGAGAAAAAGGGTGGACGCGGACAAGACATAACCGAGGGAAAACGCACCCTCATAGTGATTCACACGTTAAAGGTTGCAAATGCCAAGGACAGAAAAAGGCTTATTGAGATTTTAAAAATGCGCACTTCAGACCAGAAGCTTAGGGATGAAGCAATAACAATAATGCAAAAGTATGGCTCAATTGAATACGCCAAAAATTTCGCCAGAAAAATTGTTGAGGAAAGCTGGAAAGAAGTGGAGAAGCTTCTCCCAAAGTCGGAGGCAAAGGAAAAGTTAAACGCCTTTGCAAGATTTCTAATTGAGAGAAAAATTTGAAGCGAGCGCCTAAACGTTGAACGAGATTAGAGAGAATGCAGAATTAAGGGAGATTATTCGAAAGTTTGCATTACTAAACGCCATAAAACATGATGGAAAAGCCCAGACAGGACCTGTTGTTGGGAAAGTCCTAGCCGAAAAACCTGAATGGAGGGCTAGAGCAAAGGAGCTGACAGCCATAGTAAAAGAGGTCGTTGATGAAATTAACAGTTTTCCGTTAAGCAAACAGATGCGCATCGTGAGAGAGAAATGGCCCGAAACCCTCGTAAAAGAGAGGATCGAAGAGGAGAAGAAGCTTCCCCCTTTGCCAAATGCTGACAAATACGAGAAAATTGTCACACGCTTCTCGCCAAACCCGGACTGTGTCCTGCACTTGGGTTCTGCCAGAGCCATAGTTCTATGTCACGAATATGCCCGCATGTATAATGGCAAGTTTATTCTACGCTTTGAAGACACGGATCCGAAGCTGAAAAGGCCTGTTCTAGAGTTTTATGACCGAATTAGGGAAGACTTAGAATGGCTTGGCTGCAAACATGATGAGGAGCATATTCAGAGTGATAGAATCCCGATATATTATGAGTATGCGGAAAAGCTGTTGGGGGATAGTAACGCTTACGTTTGCACATGTCAGCCGCAAGCCTTCAGAGAGAAAGTGTTAGCCCAAAAGCCATGCCCATGCCGCAACCTACCGTCAGAGGAGCATCTTGAAAGATGGAACATGATGCTTGAAGGCAAGTACAAGGAAGGCGAAGCAGTAGTACGTATCAAGACGGATTTGGCTCATCCGAACCCTGCCGTTAGGGACTGGCCAGCCCTCCGCGTTATAGACATCGAGAAATATCCCCATCCACGGGTTGGAACAAAATATCGCGTCTGGCCCCTCTACAATTTTGCATGCGGATTAGACGACCATTTAATGGGTGTAACCCACATAATTCGCGGAAAAGAACACTTGACAAACATGGTTCGGCAAGAATACATGTACAAGCATTTGAGCTGGCAATATCCAGAGGCAATCCACTACGGCAGACTGAAAATTAAAGGGGCACACTTGAGCAAGTCGAAAATAGTTCAAGGGATAAGGGAAGGCCTATACAAGGGATGGGACGACCCTAAGCTGGCAACTTTCGCAGCTCTTAGAAGACGTGGCATAACCCCAGAAGCCATCAAAAGGCTCATTATCGATGTCGGCCCGAAAACCTCCGACGTTGTTTTAAGCTGGGAAAACCTTTACGCCTATAACCGCAAAATCTTGGACCCGAATGTAAACAGGTACTTCTTTGTGCCAAATCCAATTCAGCTTTTGGTCAAGCATATTCCACGAACATTTACAGTTAGGCTTCGCCTACATCCAGAATATCCAGAAAGAGGCTTCAAAGAATACGTCATAAAACCCTCCGAGCCCAACGGTGAAACCCTATTTTGGATTTCAAGGATGGATTTGGAGGTTTTAGCTGTTGGGAAGATTGTCAGGCTCATGGAGCTGTTTAATATAAAAATTGAGCGAGTGGAAGCTTACTCTGTTGAGGCCTCTTTCGCAAGTGAATCTTATGAAGAGGCTAAAAAGGCTGAAGCCCCCTTAATCCACTGGGTGCCGATCGGGATGGACATGCCATGCCAGGTTGTAATGCCAGACGCCACCGTAACAGAGGGAATAGCCGAGAAAGCATGCAAAGACTTGAAACCAAACGATATTGTGCAATTTGAAAGGTTCGGCTTCGTAAGAATAGACAAAGTTAATGCCAAAATCATGGTGTATTATACACATAAATAGGAGGAGACACGATGCGTAAGCAGGACAAGGTTGTTTTGTGGCCAGCATACTTTGATTCGACAAAAACCAGAGGGGATGGGAGAAAAGTATCGAAAATTTTAGCTGTGCCTTCCCCTAAAATCACAGAACTTAAAGAGGCTGTGGAAAAGTTAGGATTTGAATGTGAACTTTTTGCTGATGCGAGTTATCCGAAGACTCCTTGGCTTAAAACTGGCATGCTTTTGGTAACAAAAAAGGAGACAAAAAACCAGTTGCTAAAGAAGATTGCAAAACAGTTGCAGAAAATCCGCAGTGCCGCAGTTGCAGCAAAATCTATTTAGCCTAATTCTGCTAGCTTGCTTCTTCCTCGCCGATTAAAACAGCGTTTATCACACCATTTTGACCGGGTCTAGATGTAACACGCGCCAAGCCCAGCGAGGTTTCTATTATAGCGCCTTTTGTTATTACACCCCTTCTATTGTAGTCAACGTTCGCTGGGTTTTTAACAACTCTTAGAATCTCGGCTTTTTCGGTTTTTCCAGTTTTCAAGTCTGTTACGCAGGCGTATTTTTCGCTTAAAACTTTTGCCTTAACATTGCCGCCCTTTCCTCGTTCAATTTTTCTTTTGGGCTCGCCTAGAACTGTTTCCACCGGGAATGAGCCTTGCTCAAATTTCCTTTTCCCACGGTATGGCCTTCTTTTTCCTCCTGTTGGTTTTCTTTTGTGTAGGTCGCCGTGCCAAACAGACATTTTAATCCTCTTCTAAATGTTAACGCCTGGTAGGCTTGTTCACTATCACGCTAATTTGCATATAAACCTATCCGTCTTGGAAAAGCTCTACATGTTTATTATTGATCCTTGAACAGCCTCTTCTGAAGCTTTTTCTCCCTCCAAAATCCTTTTCAGTTCCCTTTTCATGGTTGGGATGTCGTGGCTTAAACCAAAATAGTCTGCAAAGTAATCTGTTGTCCTCAAAATGGAGGCACGTCCCTTCCGCTCAACAGCAACCAAGCCCATTTCCTTAAGCAGTTTAATATGTCCATAGGCGTGATGCCCCCGAACTTCCACAACCCGTTTTTGTGAGACCGGCTGTCTTAGCGCTATGTAGGAAAGCGTTTTTAACGGGCCGGTGGAGAGCAGCGGTCTCTTTACAAGCTTTCTGACGTGGGGTGTAAACTCTGCTTTGAGTTGTAGGACAAATCTTTCATCTTTTAGCTCAAGAATTTCAAGAGCTGTGTCTCTTTTTGCATATTCTTGCGCTAGCATCTTTACAAGTCTTTTAGCCTTATTTTTTGAACGCGTCTTCAAAACAGAGCATAATTCTGAAAGGTCTAGGGGGCGACCGGCAACATATAGGGCGGCCTCAACCAGTGCGAGGTCGCTTATGGATTTCCCCTGCTTAGTTTGCGAACCTTCTGTATTATCGGGTTGAGCTTTCATTTCTTGCAGTGTCTGTTCCTCCGATTGTGATGTATATTTCTTCTGTTTCCTCGTCTTGCCATAAGCCTACTTTTCCCTCTTGAGCCAAGAAGAGCAAGAGGATGAACGTGCGTATGGCTTCTAGGCGCATCAATCCTTTGATTATGGTTGAGAATTGTATTATTCCGGCGCCCTTCACCATTTCGGAAAGAGATTTGTAAAGCTTTTCCATTTGCAGTTCTATTTCCATGAGGTAATAGTCTATCTGTGGGAAAATTTCAGATGGCGTCGGCAGTATAGGTTCGGCTGGCGTCTTTTCCAGACGGAAGAGCGTCTCGCCTTTGAGAACGTCATCCAGCACTTCTAGTAGATGGCGTATGGTTGTTGATGTTAGCTCGTGCCTAAGCGGTAGAAAAAGTGGCGGAGGGATAAAATCTAGCTGAGCTTTTGGCGGTGGCGGCGGTTCCTCAAGTTTTAGGAGGAGCTTCGACTTCATCAAGTATATAAGGGCTGAAGAGTCTAAGGCTACACCTGAAGCCCTAAAATCAATTTGTCCAGTCTTCTCCATCTCTTCAAGAAAAGTTGTTAACAGATAAGAGATGTTTATGTTCCATGGGGCAAGTTTCTCAAGTTTGTGAAATTCAAAGAGAATGTTCCATGGTGGACGGAGGTAAAAGGGCTTCTTGACCGTTGCAGCCATTTTAGCTTGGCACCTCTAGAAATTTAGCTGATATAATGTTTGAGACGCCGTTGCGTTCATAAACGCCATAGACTCTTTGAGCTTTGTTAACCATTTCAGGCTTTAATGTGATGACGATGAACTGAGCTTTTTCAGATTCCTCCAATAAAACGTCGGCAAGCCTTGACACGTGAAAAGCGTCCAAGTGAGCGTCAATTTCGTCTAGTATGTAGAAGGATGCTGGTGTGAAATCCTTTATTGCGAATAGGAAGGCTACTGCTGCCACTGAACGCTCGCCGCCGCTAGCACCGCTTACCACAATGGATGGCTTGTTAGGGAACTGTACAATCATGTCTATGCCACCCGAGAAGGGCATTTCTGGATTCTCCAAAATTAGGGTGGCTGCCCCGCCGCTTGTGAGTTTTGAGAAGTATTTTTGCAAGTTCTGGTTTATCTTTTCGAAGGCTTCGGTGAATACCTTGTGCTTTTTGCTTTCAATCTCTTCCATGAACTTTAGAATGGCTTGCTTTTCCTTTTCAAGCTCATTCATCCTTAAAGAGAGCTCTTTGTAGCGGGATATCTGCTCAGCATAGTGGGAAAGTGCAAGCTGGTTAACCCCGCTTATCCTTTCAAGTTCGAATTGGAGCATCCTTAGGGAGGCTTCTGCCTCTTCAACTTCTTTGACTGTAACTTCTAAGGGCTTTTCGTAGCCAAACTGCTTAAGCTGGTTTTGCCACTGCTCCAACTGCATCATGAATGTCTGAATATTCAGCTGGTACTGGTTTAGCAGTCGGTCGGTTTCCTCGTATTCGCCTTCGATTTTGCGGAGTTCTTTGTCTATTTCATCTATTTGAATTGAGAATTTTTGAGCCTCTTCCTTTGCAGATAAAACAGTTTTTGAAAGTTCAACGCGGCTTTTTTCCAGTTCCGCCAGTTCCTGCTTCAATTTTTCTCTTTCTTGAAGTGCCTCCTCAACTTCACCTTCAACCTTCCGCAGTTGCTGTTCAACCTTAGCCAGTTGGATTTTCGCGTTTTGGTAGCCGACTCTCAAAACATTGTCAAACTGCGATTGAAGGGTTGAAATTTCCGTCTGCACAGCTCCAAGTTTCTGCCTAAGAGTGTTTATTTCCTCTGCCAGCTTTTCGCGTTTAACCTCCATTTCCTGAATGTTTGCTGGGTCAACTTTCCGCCTTAAAACTGCCAATTCGCTCTGAAGCTTGCGTATCTCCTTTTGCAGCGTGCTTCTTTCAGCCCTATAAGTCCATATTTTAGCCTTTTCAGCTTCAATTTCGCCCTCAACACGTTTTATGTTAGCCTCTATTCTTCTAACATTTGATTTTGTTCTCTTTACGCTTCTTTTTACGCGGGTAATTTCCCTATCAAGCGTTGTTATAGCCTCTGATAAGCGGGCAATTTCAACTCGGGTTCTGTCTATTTCCTCTTCAAGGGATGCTATGTCGCTACCACGTCTTGAAAGGTGCTGTTGTAAGGCTCTAACAGCTTCGTCTAGGCTTTTTATTGCCGCCTCGCTTGGTATTATGGCTGAAAAGTCTATTGGTGCGCGATAATAGCCGCTTTCTAGAGCACCGCCGGGCTCGTATAGGTCGCCGTTAACCGTGACTACGCGGTAACCTTGACTTGAAAGTTCAAAGGCTGTCTTGTCTTCTGGGACAACAATGGTGTCGCCGAAAACAAAGTATACGGCTGGTTCATACTGCTTCGCACATTTTATGAAGGAGAAGGCGGCACCGCTAACGTTTTTGTCCTCTGGAACCTTGACTGGTTTTGCAATTGAAACGGCTTCTAGTGGGATTATCTTTATCCTTCCAAGCTTCATTCTTCGCAGGGTTTCTGTGCATGTGAATGCCGCGTCAAAGTCCTTAACAACTAGGGCGTCCAGCCACCCCCCAGCCGCGACCTCAATTGCTTGGTGATAAGCCTTATCGATTTTTATTAGGTTGCGTAAACGTCCATAAACGCCTTGAATAACGCCTAATTCGCCTAGTTCTTCTATGCTTTTTAGGGCTTTTTCTTCTGCGGCAACCGTTTCTGCTAGTTCTCGCTGTGTTGCAAACTCCACAACTGCTTCGCGGGCTGATTCGGCTATTTTTCCAGCTTCTGCTATTTCCCTTTCTATGGCTTCCTTTTGGGCTATGCGACGCTCAAGCATGCGCTCCAAATTTCTAAGCTGCGCTTTCTGTTCCTTTTGGACTTTTATTAGCTCTGCCAGAGATTTTCCAAGCTCTCCCAAGGTTGAGGCAAACCTTTCTTTCCGCTCGTTTAAGTCCCTAAGTCTTCTCTCGCGGATTTTTATGGCGGTTTGGCTTTTTGCGTGTTCCGACCTTAAAAACGCTAGCCGTTTATAGTCTCTGTCAAGTTGAAGCTCTATTTCACGTATTCTCTTGCTGTTTTCGCCTATGCTCTCCCAGAGTTGGGCGGCTTCCTTTGCGAGCGCATCGTGTTCCACTTGCTTAGAATTTATTTGGCTCATTATGCGTTCGTACTCGCTTCTTAAACGCCTAATTTTCAGCCGGTTTTCGCGGATTTCATTCCGTATTGACTGGTATTGTTGGAGGCTGTTTTCCCTAACCCTTTTTAGTCCTTCTAGGCTTGTTTTTCCAGAGCTTATTTTTGTGGCGAGTTCTGTAAGTTTTGATTTCAGCTCGCCTATTTTCATTTGAACCCTAAAAACCTGCGAACCGCCTTCTTCGACTATTTCTGAGCTTAGTTTTCGCCATTCGCCCTCGATTTCCCTTCGCCTTTGCCTGTACTGGTCGCGGAGTGCCCTAATCTTTTCAAGTCTGCTTTTGATTTTTCCCGCTTGAACAGAGTCTCGTTTAATCTTTTCTTGTATTTGTGCAATATCGTGAGAGAGCTTGACAGCCTCATACTTTTTGATTTCGTTTTTTAGAAAGTTGTACCGCAGTAGTTCGTTGCGTTCTCTCTCTAAGTCTTCAACTCTTCTTTGCACTTCGTCTATTCTGCCCATGGCGGTGCGTATCGAAATGTCTGCAACCCTGAGCTTCTCTTCAGCTTCGGCTTTTTCAGCGTCGTATTGGGCTATTCCAACGAGATCTTCGATTATTTTCCGTCTTTCCATCGGTGAAATGTCTGTTAGGCGGGTTATGGTGCCCTGCAATATTATGTTCTGGCTTGTGGAGCTTATGCCAGCCATTGATAGAATTTCCATTATGTAGACCCTTGAGATTCGCCTTCCATTAAGCCTATAAACCGACTGCCCGTTTCTGTAGACTTCACGGGATATTGTGACGGTTGCTGTATCAACAGGTATACGCCCGTCAGAGTTGTCAAACTGTATAACCACCTTAGCCATCTTGGCCCTTTCAAGTCTGGCCTTCTCTGAACCGTGGAAAATTAGTTTGGCGGCACTTTCCGCTCGAAGTCGTCTTGTGCTTAATTCTCCTAGGGCGAACAAAACAGCGTCAACAACATTTGTTTTCCCGCTTCCATTTGGACCCGTTATGGCTGTGAACCCTTTATCTAGGACTATTTTTGCTGTTTGCCCAAAGGATTTGAAACTTTTAATCTCTATTTTTTTGATATAGGGCATTAAGTTAAGCCCTCACCCCGAGATGGAACCGTGCATCCCTTTTGGGAGTGATTTCTGTATTGTTTCGCTATAAAAGTGTTGCATATTTCATGTTTTAACGGTTATGCACTTTTTAACGCTACTTTTCGGGCTTAAAACCATATTTTGTAGCCATTTTCTTGACAAAATCCTTGAGGCGCTCATCTTCACCATAAACAAGCAAGAATCCGTCCCTTTGAACTTTAAATGAAAGGTTTAATTCGCCTGCCAGAGCCTTCAAAGCCTCGACGGGGATGTCTTCAGAAGGCTTAATGCGTATCCAGCGCTGTTCTCTTGGTAGTCCTGGAACAAAGCGGGTTTCCTCTTCTTCGTCTAAAACTTTTCTGCTTGCCTCCTCAAGCCTTTTAACCCATCCTTCAATGTATTTGTCTCCGAACTTTTGTCCCTCTGAAATTACGTAAGCCTCAACATTGTTTAGGTATTCCTCAATTTTTTGGCTTGTTTCAAGGCGTGTAGGGTCAGCCTTCAAAACATTGATTAGAGTTCTTGCATACCTTAAATCGTTGAGAACGTTTGCTGGAACTGTGGCGCCCTTTTTCTTTAGGTCGGTAATCATTTCTTCTAAAACTTTCCAGACTGCTAAATAGCCCAATATTCCACCAGCGTTTAATTTCTACTTTGAGCTATAAAAGGCGTTATCTTAACAAAACAAAATATGCCAGAGGAGTTTGCTAGACTCTTCTTCCTCTTCTGCCGCCTGGTCTTCTTGTGCCGTCGTGCGGTATGGGTGTGACTTCTTCTATTCTGCCTATGCGGAATCCAGCTCTGGCTAGTGCTCTTATGGCTGCTTGTGCTCCTGGTCCCGGTGTTCTTGGTCCTGGGCCACCTGGTGCCCTTACTTTTATGTGGATGGCTGTTATTCCCTTGTCTTTGGCTATTTCTGCTGCTGCAGCTGCTGCTCTCATGGCTGCATATGGCGAAGACTCCAGTCTGTCGGCTTTCACAAACATTCCGCCTGATGTGCGGGCAATGGTTTCTGCTCCGGAAAGGTCTGTTATGTGGACTATTGTGTTGTTGTAGGAGCTGTATATGTGGACTACACCCCATTTTTCAGTCTTTTTTGCTGTGGTTATTCCGCTTGCGCTGCTAGTTCCACTACCGCCGCTGCCACTGCTCATTTTACTGTTCACCCCTCTCCCTTTCAGTCTTCTTTCCAGCTTGTGCCGTGGCGGCAACCGCCATCATTTGGCGCAGCGGATGACTTGGGTTTGCAAGGGAGCTGTCCGGTGCGTATGCAATTTTTTCCTCTTCCTCTCTTGTGACTAGGTAGCTTGGCACTGTTACGCGTTGTTCTCCTATGGCTATGTGCCCGTGGGTTATGAGTTGCCTAGCTTGATAAATTGATTTGGCTAATCCTTTTCTGAAGACTATTGTTTGGAGGCGCCTTTCAAGTATATCCTCAACTGTGAGGTCTAAGACGTCGTCTAAAACTGCTGTTTCATGGATTATTCCAAGCTTTTTTAGGCGGGTTAATAGTTCCTCCTCCATTTTTCTCCTTTCTTCCGGCGCCTTGCCGATGAGGGAGCGGGCTATGCCCCTAAATTTTGAAAGCATTGTCTTGTGGCGCCACAACTCGCGTTTATTCCGCAAGCCATATTGTCCCAAAAGTTTAAGCTCTTCTTGGAGAATATCTGTCCGCCATGGGAAACGCGGAGTCTCATACTTCTTTTTCTGCTTTTTGGGGTCTCCCATGGCTATCCGCCACCGCCTCCGGGCTTTACGATAGCCTTCTTTTTAACTCCAACAGCTTTGCCCTTCCTTCCAGTTGTCCGCGTTCTTTGCCCCCTAACCTTTAATCCATAAGCGTGTCTGTATCCCCGCCAAGACTTCAACTCTTTCATTTTCTCTATATCCATTTTTGTTCTCAGAATGAGGTCGGCGCTTATTAGGTGCATGTCCTTTCCTGTTTCTAAATCCTTCCGCCTGTTCAGTATCCAGCCGGGCAGCCCGTATTTTGTTGGTTCTTTGATTATTTCCTCTATCTTTTCCACTTCGGCTTCTGTTAGGAATCCAACTCTCATGTTTGGGTTTATTCCAGCCTTTTTGAGTATGGCGTTTGCTAGGTTCAGGCTTATGCCCTTAATCTTTCTCAAAGCGTATGGCGCCTTTAGAGTGCCGTCTACGTCTGTGTCTGTTATTCTTAGTATGTGGCGGAATTCTCTTGCTGTTTGGCTTGCCATTTAACGCATCCATTCCTTGTTTGCAAACTAGAAGTAAGTCATATTTTATTTAAACTTTCCTAGTGTGGCGGAGCGGAAAAACACTTAACAAGGTGTTTGGAGAGCATTTCTAAACTGGGACTTGAAATGAGCGGCACAGTTCTTGAAGACACTGTTTCGGAAGCCTTCCGTAAAAGGGGCTTTATAGTTTTCACAAGGCAAAATCACTGTGATGTTTTGGCTGTTAAGCCCGACATGAGTTTGGCTTACCTTGTTGAATGTAAGGATTACGCTTTATCCCGCAAACAGCAAGTTTTAGCGGTTCGGGAGCTTAACCGCAATTATACACATGCTCTTGAACTTCTGCTAAAGCAGCGCTTATGCCCAGAGAAAATTTTGAAGGTTCTTGTTGCCAGGGGATTCGCTTACCAAGCTAGGGGCATATTGCAGTACACTCCTGAAACTTTCATTTCGCATATTTCGTCGTGAAAATAGGCTGTTGGTTTAAACAATAGTTTCTGTGTAATAAGTCATGATTCGTAATATAGGTTAAATCTTTTAAGCAGAACATCTTATATCAAAAAGTGTTTGGAAGTGGTTTGGATGGTTGGGAGTGGAGAAGAGGAGAAGATTAGGCGTATATTGACGGATGCTAGGCTTTCGGCGATTAAGGCTATGTTGGAGAAGGACCATGCTATCGACTGTATTTTCCTCTTATATGTGGGGCGTGGTAAGTGGAAGGAGGCCAAGGAGTTTATGCGTGAGAATGGTTTAACGCTTAGTGATGGCACTTTTAGGGCTAGGATGATTGAGATTGAGGAGTTGGGGTTAGCGAAAAGTGAGCGCATTGACCCTTTGAAGAAGAAGTATGAGAAGACGGAGTTTGGCGATAAGGTGGCGAAGCTTCTTCTGGAGTTCTTTGAAAAGCTTGAGAAGTAAGGCTTCTCCTCTTTGGCTTTGCTGTTTAGTAGGTTTCGATTTGAAGGTTTGGTATTCTAGAGAAGTGTTCTGTGTTGCGTGTTACTAATGTCAGTTTGTAATGGGTTGCTGCGGCTGCAATAATGGTGTCTGAGAAGCTTATGGCTTGTCCGTTTTTGGCTAGTTTGGCGTCTATTTCTGCTGCTGTTTTTGCAACTTCGTATGTGTATGGTAAGATTTCAAATCTTATAAGCTCTGCTTCGGCTTTTTCAAGTTTGTTTTTTAACAGTTTTTCATCGTGGCTGAAGAGGTAGTAGATTCCCCTTAAGTATTCGTGGACTGTTACTACAGATATGGCTTTGAACACCCCCTGCTCGTCTATTTCTTTTGCCTTTTTTACTGCGCCTTTATCGCCCTTTACAAGGTCTATTAAGAATGTTGTGTCAAATATTTTCAATGGTGGGCACCGCACTATCCTAGTAGTTTTCTTCTCCTTTCCTCATCGGCTTTTCTTTGAAACTCAAAGGCCTTCAGAACTTTTCTCCAATCTTCTTCGCTTATTGTTTTTGAACCTGCTATATCGCTTATTCTCATTCCCTTTTTAATTGATCTGCGTATGACGTCGCTGAAGCTTTCATTTGGGAGTTTTGCTTTTAGGAGCAGTTCATACACATCGTCTGATACGGCTATTGTTTTTGCCATTTAATTTCACCACATATTCATATGCATACAAATAATTTAAGAATTTTGCAACGGCTTAATTGTCAATTTTGCTGGTGGAGAATGGCTTTTGGCGAGGTTTTATTTTCTCTACCCCTTCCTCTCTAGTCATTTTTGTGCTTGCAGAACAGCCACAAAAACACTACCCCTCTATAGACTTTGGTTATTTGGAAGTTGTTTTGTTGGGTTGGTCAATTTTAGGAGTGCGGGTGTTGCTAAGTTGGATACCCCTTTCCTCTAGGTTTTTTATGTTGTTTTGGTTGTGTTTTTAGCCAATAGTGGTCTAGTCCCCTCTAGGTTTTTGTGGTTTGGTTTTGTTGTTTTGTTTTACAAATGGATAATATGGTGTATTAAGTCGTAAGATTT
>CAZNKF010000012.1:0-27218 GCA_964573785.1 uncultured Candidatus Bathyarchaeia archaeon | reverse complement strand
CAACGTCATTCTGGGGCGCTGGCGATCCTGGGTTCAAATCCCAGCTACCCCACCATGACACCCAGAAGCCCCATTCTTGTATCTTCTTATATGCGTTTCCTGAAAACCTTGAAGCCATCGTAGTCGCATACATATTCAAATCCTGCCTCCACAAGTTCCTCAACTTCCCTAAGGTTTCTCGCAACTCTGCATGTGAATTCGTTTTCGCCGAAGTTGACAAGCTGTGTGTAGATGAGGGTGCTTTGTATATTGCGGTGTCCAAGCAGCTCTTTAACGTATAAAATGTCCTTTGTTCTGTGATATTCCATCGTTGCCTTCCAATGTCTAAGCGTGTGAAAAGTTATCATCTTAATTCTCGGATTTCCAAGTTTTAAAGCTGCCTTAGCCTGAGGTCTTAACCATTTTATTGAAGGAGAAAGTTGACTTCCAAGAGGAGGGCTATGCAAAGTTTAATTTGACGATTGAAATTCCGAATTCGCCATTATCGGAATTGTATTTATCAGCCTTGGCAGAGCCAAATGAGACTAAGGCTAATTTCATTAAATCCTTCAAGGATGAGCAATATCATTCTTTGGGTTTGATCGTTAATGTTAAAAGCTTTGAGGTTTTACCATGTGATGGAAAATCAATCAAAATAGGGCTCAGCGGAGAAGTATACCCTCGAAATGTCACGGTAAAAGCTTTTTCCGAAGGCGAAATAAGAGTAGTCCATTTAGGTCCATATAAAAGGTCTGATGTGGGGAAAATCCTAGTTAAACTTTCGTTTATGCAACTTTTCCTTAAGTCGCTGCCCGGCGAGCAACGTTTAGAATCTTTGTGGGTTACCCGGTTTAGTCTGCCTCCAAATGCTAAGCTTCTAAGTCCAGCCGACAATTTAAGATGGAATGCAGAGTTGGGAGGGGACAATAATATACTTGCTGAGGCATACATAAATGATACAAATATCATTTTGAGCGAAAGCACCATTATAACCGAGCAAAATGTTACTGGGACTCCGGAAAACCTCTACAAACACTTAATGGGCTTTAAAACGTTTAGCATCAATTACTCAACACCATATCAAACCTCAAAAAACGTTAAGCCCGAAGAAAATATGTATGAAAAGGAAGAGGACTGGGCATATGACTGGTATTCCTCCTGGTCCGGCCGTATAGAAGCAGAGTTTGACTATGGACCGCTTCACGCCGCATTCGCTGTCAGACAGGAGATTAGCCTCCATGGACATATATCTCTCGTTCCATTTGAAAGCTTTGAAGCCTACGGTGAGCTTGGCTCTTCAACAACGCTGGATTTGATGGTATATGCTGACGAATATTATCATCGTACGTGGGAGGAAACCGTATGGGAGCATACTATATGGAGCCATACTTTCTGGATATCAACTTTCCCTGTTGAGGCTAAACTGCTCCTAAAAGTAAACGCCAGTCTTGATTTTACGGCTGAAATGCGAATGAGGTTGTTAGCAGAGTATAAGATCGATGGTAGGTTTAAGGCTGGACTTAAATGGACATCAACAAGTGGTTGGTCACCAATATGGGAAAAAGAACTTCAAGGAAACTTAACTGACCTAAGGGTTCCGGTAGAGGCAAAAGCCTCCATCGAATTAGGACCTAAGTTGATGCTTGAGTTTCGTTTGTACCCTTTAGGTCTAATAGGTGAACGGTCTCATACCGGTGGACGCGTTTATGTGGCGTTTGAGCCATATGTGGGAGTTGGAATCGAATATTCTCCACCATCACCAACCATGTGGAAAGCTTATGTAGGTTTTAGGGTGGATGCTGAAGTGGGTATTTCCATTCTGTGCTTTAGTAAAGAGTATAAAGATGAGTTGTACAACAAAAAATTCTATGAAGTGAATGGAAGTCTATATGAGGCACCTCGCAAGATTAGAAATCATGATGTTTCATTAATGGGCATTTCATCTGCAGAACGGTGTGTGGAACTGGGCTCAACTGTAGATTTGAACATAGCCGTGTTTAATGCTGGTAGAAATGTGGAAAACGTAACGCTTTACGGACAATGCCTCTACTATGAGGAATTTCCGTTCAAACTTTACCCCGCATACGCCTATAGCATAAGACCCATCATCACATTTGAACTTGCAAATTCAAGCTCCCAATACACCATTGTATATACACCTCCAACGCCAACGCCAATACTTGTTCCCTTAACCCCGAATCCGCAGATGGATATTTCGACGCAGCCCATACTACCACAAATCAACTTTACACTCTCAGAACCCCTGCAATATTTGGGCTCCATCACAATACCCAACGGAACAAGCACAACATTCATTTACAAATGGAATACCACAAACTTGAAGCCGGGATTTTACGTCTGGATTATCAACGCAACAATAATAAACGATGAGTTTCCACTGGATAATGAAATTAAAAGCGACACGATCAGCGTTCTCATTATAGGAGACGTTGCAGTAAACATCAGTCCTTCTCAATACATAATCTATAAAACGATACCTTCCCAAACAATAGCATATAAGGATATACCCATAAAGTTAAACGTAACACTCGTAAACAAAAAGATGTTAACACAAAACGTAACCTTAGAAATTTACTATAATACAACGGTGTATAGGGGAACAGAACAGGCAACCGAATGGATCATTTACAATGCATACAACATTACCCTACAAGCCTACGAAACCAAAATGTTACCCCTCAATATTTCAACAGAAGATTTGAAGGTTGGATACACATATTTCATAACGGTGTCCGCCAAAATACCGTTTGACATGAACATGACGGATAACGCGCAAGCTATTAAAGTGAAGGTGAAGATGATAGGCGACGTTAATGGCGATGAGATAGTGGACATGAAAGACATTTTGGCTGTGGTGAGAGCGTTTGGAAGCTACCCTGAACATCCACGCTGGGATGTAGACGCTGATATAAACTTCGACGGCAAAATCAGCATATTTGACGTAGTCTTGGTAGCAATAAACTTCGGAAAAACTTGTCCATAGAATATGCCTTCAAACCCCCATTTTTTCGATTTAACATACAATATCGGGCTAACTGGTGTCAGAGTATGTTTACATGAATCACTTGAAAATTTTTGAGAAGTTTTCTCCTGGTCTTACTTTTTGACGCGCGCGAATCGCCTATGGTAATCCCACTCAAAATTTAACGCTAAACATACGAGCATACCTCACAGCGTAACTCGCGCCCTTTTTAGCTTGTATAGAAGCTTAAGTATGGCTGGGCTTACATGGTCTTCGTCTAGTACTATGTGGCATGCTGCGCTTACAAAAGCGTTCCAGTCTCCACCTGAAATCATTAAGGCTTGCAATGGCGTTTGCCATGGATCATGACGCCATATTCTATGCTTTTTGCCAAGCCACTTCCACGGCTCATCCATCCATTTATGCAGCCAACTATAGCGTTTGCCGAAAAGTAACATGTCCAACATTTCGTGAACTCTTCTGCTTGGCATACTAAACCATTAAACGCTAAAGCAACCTCAAATATAAGCCTTTAAACAATCAAAGCTTGGAAAAGGCTTATATTTGCAGAAAACGGCAAATTCTGCTGATGGTCTAAGCATGGAGTTTGAAAGGCACCTCTCTGCACGAAAAGTTTGTCAAATTTTGGATATCTCAAAGCAAACTTTGTACCGCTGGATAAAAATGGGCAGAATACAAGCTTTAAGGCTTCCCAACAAACAATACCGCATACCAGAAACCGAAATACTCAAAATATTATACTCAAGCCAAATGAAGTAAAACGGTAAAAACCATAATAAAGCATAGTAAGATGAGTAAAATAAATAAAAAAGAAAGTAAGCATAAGTAAAACAAGTAAAATTTAAGCCTTAAACAAGATAAGGGAGTTTTCCACGATAATCGCCTAAAAATTGAAAATTTATTTTCGGCAAAATTTGTATTCCAGCTTTATCTGGGGCGTTGCGCCGCTTGGAGTTGCTGCAGGTTAAGATGACAAAGGTGGTTCTCGTAACAGTATTCATTGAAACACAAAATTTAAATTTGGAACGGGCAAAATTTTAATTGCCCGCCACAACTTTAAGCGTAAAATTCGTCTTCGATAAGGATGGAAGCCTTTGGGATTTAATATTCCCAAGAATTTGAAAATCCTATTAATGTTTTTTACCATTTTACCCATAGGTTTTTTCATAGCTTTTAAGCTCTTAGATTTTTTAGTGCCCGAAACCCGGACAGAAACGATAGAGCTGGAACCCGTTGAATGGAAGTTTGAAAAACATTTTAGAAGCACTGACTGGCCATTATGGTTCTATGACCCAAGCGAAACATGTGTGAGAAGCATGTACAATGATTACTTTGTTTTAGTAGACTTTGCTATAAGTGTATGGAAATACTGTGTTGTTGATTACCCGGACCTAGATTCGCCGGTTCTTAAGATGGGTTTAAACTTGACGGTAAATGTGGAGGAAGGCTTTGTAGAAGGTGTGCGCATAGCTTTTAGCGAGGACTATGACCCATCTGGAGTAGACTTGGTTGCTTCTTATCCCGATTTGGACCCACATTTCTATAAATTGGAAAACCTCACGATAAAATATTGGGCGGATTACTTCTACCATGCGGAAACGATGCGGGATGTTCAGAAAGCCATAATCGAGTTTGCTGGAAAAGGATGCCCCAATAAAGTGGCGTTCCAGGCAAAAGCAGTCAACTGGATTCTTATGGCACGAGAAAATATGAGTCAACAACTCACAATAAAGGCTGAAGTAACATATTTCAACAGAACAGCCAGCGTTAAAATTGTGCTTCCAATATTAATCAGGCTATTAGGGGATGTCGGCAACAGCTTCGAAACAGCTAGAATAATAACCAACGGAAATTATATAGCAAATATTGATTATAAATTGGATCCTGTGGACTGTTACAAGATATACTTAGCCAAGGGCCAAACAATTTGGGTTTCAGCTGTTTTACGTGGACTCAGCGTAAATTTAACACTTTACAACCCAAATAAAGAGCTGATAGCCAGTATATCATCGGGAGAAATCTGCGAATATGAGCCAAAAAAAGTGGATGGAATAGTATATAACATTGATGCCGATGGTTATTGGTACATCATATTATCCGGCAACCGAGATGACGGCACATACTTACTCACCATAGAAGTGAAGTAAATTATGAAAGTCAAGTCAGTGATAGTGATTATGCTTTTTTGTTTTTTATTAACGGGTATTATTAGTTCAACTAAGGCTTGGCAAATAGAAAGACCCCAGCGCTCTTCCGATTATGTTTATAAACTACCGCCACGTGTTGAAAACTGCACCACCGATGGCAGGGCCTCCGTCGGTATAGGCGTGAATCCGTGGAGATATGCAGAATGTGATACTCCAGAGGGCTATGATGTGGTTAAGCTAAATGTCTCTATGACTGCTAATACACGTATGCATATTAAATACAATTATAGTATAGCTGACCTTTTCTGGATACCTTATGATCCGGCAGTAGACACAGTCATGTCTAATGTGGGTGATGACGTGGGTTTCCATGTTGACTTGAGAACACCTCTTGGCGGATTTTTCTATTTCCGTTATTATGGCGGGACTGGTGGTGGTATGGCTTATTCAAGTGCTGAGTATGATTATGTTTGGATATGTACAAATGGTTTTATAGCTTTCGATAGGTCAAATTTGACTCTTCCTTATTCAAAATCTGATTATGGATTTCGTTTTCCAAGTGTGGATGCTCCGAACGCTGTTATTGCGGCGGTCTGGGCGGATTTAAAAGTTGATGAACAAGCATCAATAATTTATGGTTGGCGGCAAAACTATGGCTATTATGGGTGGCAATTCTTCGTAACATGGAATAACGTCCTTCATAAGGCGAGTGGCAAACGCTTAACATTCCAGATGGTCCTAGCACAGGCGGAAGGATATTACAGTTCGGATATTGCTTGGGGTCAAAGCAAATTCAGGATAAGCTACTACCACGTGGAGGGTATAAACACGAGTTTCGCCTTTGGAATTGAAGACCAGGAAGGACGAAGAGGATAAGGCGGCTACTTTAGTGGATCGGACCTTTTGTTCTTTAATAAGCGCTCATACTGGTTCAAACAGCAATGGGAAAGCCCAAACTACTTCATAACAAGACTCACGCTAACGTTTAATGACACGTGCTCCCAAACAAAATTCCGGATAGATCGTGACCCCCAATATCTTAGGGGCTTCAATGTTCGACACGCAGGTGTAAGCCAACCCGACACAGACAAAAGATACTCTATAGCATTAAGGGGAGCCAAAACCTTGCTCGAAAAAATCGGAGGAGTAATCGTGGATGTCTTGTTCATAGGAATAGATTTAGTTGACATTTTAGCAGAAAAACTCTATAGCGACATGGCGTACACGGACTTGAGGGATCAGTTCGGTGAAAATCCAATACCTTCAGGCGCGTACATAACCTTACCAACACCATGCATCAACGTACTACCAAAGGGTTGTGTTGTCGACGCCTCCATAGGCATATATGTATACTGGATACTCACAGACGCAAACAACATGGAACATTCACTCACAGTGACGGCAAAACTGGAGTATTATGAAGTAGACTGGCGCGGCTACCTCACCGGCAATGAATTCACCTTAACAACATCAGCAAATCTTAAAATAATACTGGATTCCCCAGACAAAACCAACAACAACAGCTTCGAAAACGCAACCCAAATACAAGCAGGAACGTATACATTCCTATACGCAGACCAAGATGTCGATAAAGATGATTATTATAAAGTATACGTAAGTCACTTGAAATCCATTCGCGTGGAAATAAACATTCAGGCCGGTCCTCCATACAGTTTCGACCTTCATTTGTATCTGTATAACTCGACAAAATTCCTTGTTGCAGCATCAGAAAATCTAGGCTATGAAGATGAACTTGTTTACGGCGACCAATGGGGATATCCAGGCGACTGGTGGTATATTAAGGTTCACGCAGTTAATGGATACGGTTTTTATAATTTAACGGTAAGTTTTGGTCCAGCTGGGGGAGGTGGTCCAAGTGAACCATGCCCAACGCTATTTGTTTGGAATGGCACATGCTATGTGGATTATGGCGTTATAGACATCCATAATCCTTCAGGCGAGGATGTTATCCGCGAAGTCCTCATAGCAAAGGAAGACGCAGCAGTAACTAACTATATGGCTAGGTTTATGCTTCGTGAAGGATGGCCTGGCCTAAACTTTTCAGAATCGGTTATAGATCAAGTTAAACTTTATGCAATTATTAATGGTAACCGTTATCCATGCCCACTCATAAAAGCCACACACAACACTGAAGGAGATGTATGGCACAAGCTGATTTTAAGCGACGACAAGAAAACCCAAATCCTCCTCCTAGAGACAATAAACCTAACATTCTTAATGCCATACCCAACAAGCCAAATACAAGCCTATATCTTCACGATAGAAGGATGCAACATGCTAAAACAATAAACAACAAAGAAAAAGAGGGGATTTTGCGGGGGATATCTCCAGCTTGTCGTAGGTTCAAATCCCAGCTACCCCACCACTGCCGACACATGGACACCAGCAAGGGTTTCTGTTTTTGGAATATTTTGGAAAACGTAGATATGCGTAAAATAAAAAAGCTGAATTGTTAATTTAGTTTGGAGACCGTTGCTGATGGGTGATAATCAAGGCAGTGATGCGGATAATTCTTTAAGTGGGAAAATTAGTGTTTTTATTCCTGTTTATGAGCATTCAGATTTGCTAGAGGAGCTTCTTGAAAGTTTGGCTAATGATTCTTATCGGAATAGGGAGATTTTTGTTACCATAGATAGGCCTTCTGAGGAAACGCTTAAGGTTGTTGAGCGTTTTCGTGGGAAGATTAATTTCATTTTAAGTGATCGTAGGCGGGGTAAGGTTGAGGCTTTAAATGAGGCTGTTAAGCTTTCCAGCGGGAAAATTTTGGTTTTTATAGACTCTGATATTAGGCTTGGCGAATGCGAGAACTTTTTGGAAATGGTAGCCTTTGAAATGAGGGAAGCAGACATTCTTGACATAAAGAAGAAGATTATAAAGGATTCATTTTTATCCAGAATGGTGAATTACGAGTTTGTGGGCTCAAACTTTTCAAGTTATCTTTACTCAAAACTTGTGCAAAAGTGTTTTGCAGTTGGTGGGACGGCCTTTGCCATCAGAAGGGAAGCCTTTGAAGAAGTAGGCGGATTTGCCAAAGTTGTCTCTGAAGACCTTGACTTGGCTGTGAAAGCTTTCTTGCGGAATAGGCGGTTTAGGTTTGCGGATAAAATTGAGGTTTACACAAAGGCACCTTCAAATTGGAGAGGTTGGCTGGTTCAGCGAAAGAGGTGGGGTGTTGGAACAGGTTTGTGGATTAAGGCTTATGGGGGAAAAGTTGTTAGATATATTGCGAGATACCCATACCTTGCGTTTCCATGCGCCCTTATGCTTTTTCCAACAGTTGCCCTAATGCTGTTCAACTATATTTGTTCCATCTTCCCCGACGTTCAACTATTTAATTTCATTCCAAGGGTTTTGGCATCACAATTAAACCTCCCTAACACGCCCATACTCCCCCCTTCAATAGCTTCTATTCTGTTCACGATCTTGACAAACTTCTTTTTGGGTTTCATAGCATTCTCAATAATTTTCTATATAGCTTCCAAAAAGCTGAGATTCCGATTTAACCTCGCTGAATTTGTGGCTTACTACTTCTTTTATCAACCCATATCCTTCATCGTGCTTTTTACTGGTATACTTTCTGGGCTTCTCTTAAAGAATCATAAACTGGACTGGAAATTGTAATCCCCACATACGCAGCAAATCGTTAGACAAAATATTTTAGTGTGTTTGATAAACTTCGCATGTGAGGCTTAAGAAATGTTGGCTGTGGAGGCTTACAATGTAACTAAGGTCTTCGGCAGCATCCGCGCCCTAGACGGTCTAAGTTTCAGTGTTAAACCCGGCGAGGTTTTCGGGCTTATCGGTCCAAACGGAGCTGGAAAAACAACTGCACTACGGATAGTTTCAACACTGCTCTTGCCAACCTCCGGTACTGTTAAAGTTTTTGAGCATGACGTGGTGCGGGATGCTGCTGATGTTCGCAAAATAATCTCCTATCTTCCAGAGGAGGCCGGTGCTTACCGCTATCTTTCAGGTTTGGAGTATCTAGAGTTTATGACTAAGTTCCATACAAGCGACAAGGCTGAGGCGCGTAAAATGGTTATGGAAGCAGCTGAAATATCCGGTCTTGGGGATAGGCTGAAAGATAAAACTAAAACTTACAGCAAAGGAATGAAGCGCCGCCTTCTAGTTGCCAGAGCCCTTATGCTTAAGCCAAAGTTGGCCATTCTCGATGAGCCAACAAGTGGTTTGGATGTGCTTCACTCCTACCATGTTAGGGAGATAATAAAAAGCTATGTTAAGAAACATGGCGTAACGGTTCTACTTTCAAGTCACAACATGCTCGAAGTTGAGTATTTATGCGATAGGGTTGCCCTAATAAACAAGGGAAAAATAGTTGCTGAAGGGGAACCCCAAGCGCTAAAAGAGAAGTTTGGAAGCACAAACCTAGAAGAGGTCTTTGCGAAGGTGGTGAAGCTTGCTTAAAGGGTTCGGCAACTTCCTCTTTAAGGAACTTAAAGAGCTTGCAAGAGACCCAAAAATCCTCTTGGGAATGATAATTGTCCCTCTAGTAATGTTTCCAGTTTTAGGCGGAGTCATGAACTATGCAGCCCAATCCGCCCGAGAAAAAGCTGAAAAAGCTACCATAATCGTGGTGGACAATGATGGAGGATACTGGGCTTACAACTTTACAGCCTCGCTTCAGGAGGCAGGTGTTAAAACTTTCAACGAAAGCAACATTGTACTGGATAATGAAAACATCACAAGATTGCTGTCAAAGTACAATGCCACACAAATCCTTGAAATCCCTAAAGGTTTTAACGAAACCATTAATGCACACCTTAGCGGCCAAAATGTGAATATTACCGTAAGGTTTTATGGGGTGCTGCTTGGACCAAGCGCTTTTGAAAGCGTTAGTTCCTCAATAATTGACTATTTGGTCGGTAGATTTAACAGAAGAGTAGCTCCAGACGTTTTGGTTATCAAGAAATCGACGATTATTAAGGGCAAGGTTAAATATGATGTTGACCCTGCCATGCTTTCCGGTTTGCTGATGTCCCAGTCTATCGCCTTACCCATCACAATAATGATTTTGCTCACTTATGCCGTGCAGATAGCCGCCACTTCAGTGGCTATGGAAAAGGAGGAGAAAACCCTTGAAACATTGTTAACATTACCTATGGACCGCCTTTCAATACTTCTAGGGAAACTTTCCGGCTCAATTATTGTTGCAGCCGTCGGTGCCATCGCCTATATGGCTGGATACAGCTATTTATTAGGTTCTGCCATGTCTGGAATCCCAGCTGGTGCAAATTTGGATTTGGCTGCCTTAGGGCTTACACCCTCGTTCCAGGGCTATCTGTTGTTGGGCGTGTCCCTTTTTGTCACAATGCTTTCAGCTTTGGCGTTGGCTGTAATAATGTCGGCTTTCGCTGAAGACGTTAGGAGCGCTCAATCTTTTGTGGGCTATATTTACCCACTCATATTCTTCCCATCCTTCGCCCTAATATACTTGGACATTAACGCATTGCCATTAGCGATAAGAATTCTCTTTTACGCCATTCCTTTTAGCCACCCAATAATAGCCTCAAGAGCCGTCATAATGGACGACTATTGGACCGCAACATTCGGCATAATCTACGTTCTAGCCTTCACAATGATAGTCATGTATGCAGCTTCAAGGCTTTTCGCAACAGAGAAAATTCTGACAGCAAAAATAAAGTTTAAGAAAATAGGAAGACGCAGCGAAAAAACAGCAGAAGAGTTTCAGTAAAACTTTTCCTAGGAAAGCGCCATAAACTATCAGCGGGTGACCAGCAACCTTGGGGATTAAACAAATTGAAGTTTATTCGGTTACTTTGGCTTACCGTGAGCCCTTCCGGATTGCCCCAGGCGCAAGCACTGAAAGCCACAATGTAGTTGTAAAAATAGTTACGGATTATAGCGCTTATGGATGGGGTGAATCCTCTCCGTCAGAGCGGGTTACTGGCGAAACAGCAGAAACCGTTATCAAAGCTCTAGACAGGATTGCGCCTAAGCTTATTGGCATGTGTCCATTAAGAATTGAGCAAAACGTTGAGCTTATGGACTCCATTTTGGCTGGGAACCCGTCGGCAAAGGCAGCCATAGACATAGCTTTACACGACATTTTAGGCAAGACCGTTAGGAAACAGCTCTTCATGGTTATGGGCGGCTACAGAACAGAAGTCTTAACAGACATCACATTAGGCATAAAGTCTCCGAAAGAAATGGCCAAGGACGCTGTTAAAGCCGTTAAGAAAGGATTTAAAGCCCTAAAAGTTAAGGTCGGCGTAAACCCAGAAGAAGACATCGAGCGAATTAGGCTTGTCCGCGAGGCAGTCGGCGAAAAAATACAGATAAGGATTGATGCAAACCAGGGCTGGACGCCAAAACAAGCCATAGAAGTTTTAAACAAAATTGAAAAGTTTAACATTCAGTTTGCAGAGCAACCAGTCCCAGCAGAAGACTTGAAAGGCTTAATTGAGGTTAAGCGAAACTCGCCCATACCAATAATGGCGGATGAAAGCATCCACTCGCCAGAAGATGCCCTACACCTAATAAAGGCCGAAGCCATAGACCTAATAAACATAAAATTGATGAAAAGCGGAGGAATTCACAAAGCCAAGAAAATAGCCGCCATAGCAGAAGCCGCCGGAATACCATGCATGATAGGCTGCATGGGAGAATCGGAAATAGGCATAGCCGCCGGGACTCACCTAGCCGCAGCATTAAAAAACATACAACACGCAGACTTAGACTCCGATTTGCTACTTAAGGATAAAATAGCCAAAGGCGGAACAAGAGTCAAAAACTCAATGCGCACATTCCTAAAGCAGCACGGCCTTGGAATAAAAGAGTTAAATAACAGAATCCTCGGAAAGCCGCTGAAAGTTTATCAGTAAATATCCCACTTGTAAATTCCATTATTTTCTAAAATCCAAGCGTCACAACCAACAGGACCCCAAACCCAGCATTTTGCATCCCTGTCCCAATAATACCATAACCACCATCCATCATGGCCGCCAATAGATGTCATAAGTATGTGTCCAGGCTCCATCGTTGGGTAATAGCTATATTCAATGTCTTCCACAACTTTTCGCGTCAAATCAAACAAACTTGAACCAATTGGAACAGAAACATTATACCATTCCTCGGCCCCGCCCACTTTTGTGTAGTTGATGCAGAGGCTTACGTGTATTTCTCCAGCTGAGCTTATGTAGCTCTCCAACTCCTTTATTGCCAACGCGCTAAACAATTTATAAAAGTCATTGAGAAGCATTTCAAAATCCTCTGCCATAACCTGGTCTGGGTTTACTTTTAATGCTTGGAAATCATTTGAGAGAATAGCGTATGTCTCGTTTAATTCTGGAGAATTATTTAGAACTGCAGAGTAGTTCGTTTTTAAGCTTGAAAGTAAGAGTTCATATTTTTCGAGGCAGATTGAAATGTTTCCGCCAGAAAACCAGCCAGACGCGTTAAAATACTGATAAAGACCCCAGAGATCCCCGTACCCGCCGGATAACAGATTTCGCTTTGCAACAGATTCATCATAGTTTTCCATCAGAGAGTTTAAGGCTTGTTGATTTTGATTAAGTTGACTTTTTAATCGTAACTGTTCCATAGAGTAATAAGCCATGAAACTTGTGGCAATGGATGCCCAAACAAAAAAGGCTAGAGCTACAAGCGTTATTGTTCTCTTTTCCACCATATTTTTTCACCGCCAGGAACATAGCTTAAAGCCTTGACCAAATGTGCGAAGAGAATCAGGAAAGTGCAGAAATTGGCGAAAACATGTAAAAGAGAGTATGGAGCCCCCGATGCAAAAACCATGAGTAAAGCTAAATCTGGAGGAACACCACTCATAATGGGAAGCATTGCCACCCCAAAATTGGTTATGAAATCGTAAATCACCGTGAGAAAAGCTCCCAGAATCGCAACTTCAATAAATGACTTAATGTTAACATGATTCTGCATGTAGCCCCTATACAACCCCCCAGCAAAACCAACTATGCCCATGCCAACCATCTGAAATGGCATATTTAAACCTGCAAAACCCCAAGGAGAAAGAAACCCATTAACAAACATAATAAAAAATCCAAACAAAACCCCTGTAAAAGAACCAAAAATAACACCCACTGTAAAGGTTAAAAGAGATGTAAACTCCACATTAGGCGGCCTTGGAGAAAGCTGTATAACCAAACAAAGCGCAGCCAAAACACTTATCAAAGCAACATGTGTAGTTTGCATATTTATTGGATGGATTATCCATCCATATAAATTTTGCGATACAGCTCCTAAACTTCCATGTTGACTTTTGTTGAAAATTAAGCGTTTGGAGAAAGTTTAACTTAGTTCTTGTAGGGCTTTTAGGCGTTTTATTATGTTTGGGTGTGTTGAGAAAATCTCGATTATTCTGTCTATGGTTGTTAGCTTTCTTGATAGGATTTCTTGGACTAGTTTTTGGTCGTTTGATGTTGAAAGTGCCATTGAGTCTGTTTCCACATGGTCTGGGTCTGTTATGAATAGGGCTTTGAAGGCGTTCAGATGTTGCGTTTGTTTCCTTATCCTTCCCATGTTTCTGGTTGTGTGGACAATTTTTGCCAAGCCTACTGAAAGTTTGTGGGCGCCATTGTCGACTATTAGGGCGCTGTGTCTGTCAGCGTAATACTCGCGGAGGCGGCTTAGGTAGAGTATAAACATGTTTAGAATCCATGAGAATGCCATAAAACCGAAGCCTAATGCAGCTGTTCCTCCACCCTCTTCTCTTCGTCTACCGTACATTGAGGAGATTATCAGCGAATAGCCAATATAATAAAACAGTGCTGGCAGAAGCGAAACAAACATCATTATCTGCACGTCTTTGTGCTTTAAGTGTCCCAACTCATGCCCTAGGACAGCTTCAACCTCTTCCTCGTCAAGAGTCTTTAAAAGCCCGCTGGTCACAGCTACACGGTTCCCAGCGACGGGAGAGCCATACGCGAAGGCATTTGGAATTGGAATTTGGGCAAGCATAAGCCTAGGCTTTTTCAAACCGCTTTTCCTGCTCAAATCTTCAACTATTTGGTGAAGTTTTGGGTTTTCGTCTTTAGGTATTTCGCGTGTGCGGTAGAGAGCGTCAATAATGTATGGGGAGATCAGCCACTGTCCCACATTGAAAGCCACAACTAAAACTCCTAAAACAAGTATGTCCATAACGCCAATTAGGCTTAAGATTAGCGTAAACACTAACGTTGATAAGCCTATTATCAGGGCTAAAGTTCCAATCATTGATGCACGGAGTTTCCATACACTCGGCATTTTTTCACCAGTCAATGTTCACAAAAAGGAACGTGCTTATATCTGTTACTCTCCAAATTTAAGCCTTAAGATTAACTTTTATTGCTAAAACGCGCAATAATCTCTTTCATGGAAGCGTTAATTGACGATATAGGAAGTTTTCCCCTCCCTCAATCTATTGAAAGAAAAATGTTTAATGAAGCCTACATGCTGGCAAGGGAATACAGTGCCAATAGAAGGAATTTAAAGGAGAACACTTTCTTGCTTAAAAACTTCTACGAAGTTGTGATAGACTCTTTTTTGAAGAAGCTTAAAACTGGTTTGGATGTCGTTAACTACCCGCAACACTATGACATATGTAGGCAGTTCGCCGACCCCATTCACAAAGCAATGGAAAAGGGCACATACATCGTTGAGGAGAAAGACGCCATCATACCCGAAGTACACGTCATCAACGAAGAAGCAAAAGAAATCTACGAAAGCACGGGGAAGAAAATCGCTTTACGCGTTTGCATCACCGGCCCCTTGGAGCTTTACCTGAAAGAGGTTGGAACAACATTGTATAAAGATGTGCTGTTAATGTTTGCAGAAACAGTAAGACGATTTGCCAAAAACGCCATTTTAAACTCTAAGTATATTAAGACAGAGGTTGTTTCCCTAGACGAGCCAAGCTTTGGTTTCCACGAAATATCCGCGGACAAAGACACAGTGGTGGAAGTTTTAGAAAAAGCCTTAAACTTTGAAGATGCTGTGCAGAAACATATTCACATGCACTCTCCAGCCAGAATCTTGGATATTTTAGAGGTTAGAAACCTTGACGTGGTATCCATCGAGTATGCAGCGTCTCCGCGCAGCCTAGAACGCGTCTCAAAAGGTATGCTTGAAAAGATGGACAAGTATATTCGCGTGGGGGTATCCAGAACAGACATAGACTCCATTATCGCCGAGCTTTATGAGAAAGGAATAACAAAACTAGAAACAGAACGGCTTGTCGAGGATGAAAAGACCATCAGGAAAAGATTTGAAAAAGCCAAGGAAAAGTTTGGAGAAAGAATGACCTTCACAGGACCAGACTGCGGGCTCGGCGGCTGGCCAACACAAGAAGCAGCCCAACTTCTCCTCGAAAGGACTGTTAGGGCTGTAAAATCCGTTTAATTTGGAATTTTCTATAGAAAAGCTTTTATATTAGTGCTTCTCTTTCCCTTTTCCATTGAAAGAAGGAAGGGGAGCCTAAAACGGGTTTGGTGGTTCCTATTTTTGGAACTCCCTCCTCTCCTTTCTCCCCTCTTAAAACTCACCGAGCCCGTGGGTAAACCCCCAAAAATTTAAAAGAATAATAAGTGTTTGCTATTGAGCTTGCAGAAGCCTCTGAATGTTTGAATAGCATTTGTTGCAGAATATGCTTTTCTTTCTATCAGTTTCAAAAATGGAGTTAGAGAAATACATGACACAGAAATGGTTTGTGCAGTGGGTAAGGCCAAAAGTGTGTCCAAGCTCGTGTATGGCCTCCTTTGTGCCTCTTTCAATGAAAAGCTCGAAATTTGGCGGAGCGTTATAGAATTCTGGTCTGAGCCTCCAAATAGATATGAGGGCGGCTTTTCCAGGGCATTCTGCCTCTCCAAAAACAAAGTTTAATCCCGGAACGTAAATGTCAGCCTCAACTACGCCTAAGACACGGTTTACGCTTTTGGCTTTTTCCGCATAACCCGCTACCATGCTCAAAATCATGTCTGAACGGTACTGCATTCTCGCTTTGTCGAAAGCTTCTTGCGGCAAAGCCAAGTTTTCAGGGGTTATGTGGCACTGTGTTTTTGGGAAAGCCATGTCCAGGTTTTCGCATATTCTTTTAAGGACATTTAAGTCGACTTGTCCTATGCGTAAAATTCCTATCTTCATATTCATTAGACCTTAAACGTGTCTCCAGGTTTAGGTGCCAGAGCCTCTAGTCCAGCTTCTTTTTCTATCCATTTTGCAAGGAGTTCGCAGTTTCCTTCGGCGCCGTGAATTACGTAGAATTTTGCCTTTCCACCAAGCCTTTTTACGGCTTCTCTGAGCTCTTTTGCACCGCAATGCGATGAAAAGTCAAAATGTTTAACCGTTGCCTTAACCTTTCGCATTTTCCCGTCGATGACACATACGCCTTTTTCTAGGAGTTCCCTTCCTGGCGTGCCTGGGATTTGATAGCTGACGAGGAAAACAGCGTTGTTTGCTTTTTTACCAATTTTTGATACGTAGAATGCAGCTGGGCCGCCTTTCAGCATTCCAGCAGGCGAAATTATTACACAAGGCATTTTTGTTGCTTTTCTGCGGTCTCTCCAGCCTTCAACCCAGTTAACTGAGTGGATGGCGTCCATGAAAAGTTTCGGGTCTCTTAAGAACCGCATGTAGTTCATCATCATTCTGCTTGCTTCCCGCGCCATTCCATCAAGGTAGACGGGGTGCTCAAAATGGTGGGCGGCGAGGATGCATGCAATTTCTTGGGACCTTCCGATGCTGAAGGCTGGTATGAGAACGATCCCTCCCCGCTCCACAACTTCTGTCACTTCCTCAACGAAGGTTTTTTCGAGCTCTGAACGCTCCGGATGATCTTCGTCTGCATATGTGCTTTCAATTATGACTGCGTCTAAGTCTCCGTAATCCATTTTCGCTCCTTCCAGAAGCCTTGTGTCCATCAAATTGAAGTCGCCAGTGTATAACAGCCTTCTTCCTTCAGCCTCTATGAGGACTTGTGCGCTTCCAGGAATGTGTCCAGCGTTGCGAAGTTCAAAGGTTATGTCTCCAACGGTTTCTTTTACGCCGAAATCTAAGTGCTTAATGTGCCTCATCATAGTTCGGAGTTCAAGATACTCGTATGGGAGGTAATAGCTTGAGAGGTGTATAAAGTCTGAAATTAATAATTGACTAAGCTCTGCTGTAAGCTTATTTGCGTAAATGGTTTTCTTTCCCTGAATAAAGAATATGGGAATTGCGCCGGAGTGGTCAAGGTGGCTGTGTCCCAAAATTATCGCGTCCACCTCTTTGGGAGGGACATGCATTGGGAAGCCTGGCTCATGGTTTAACATTACGCCGTAGTCTAGCAAAACCTGTGTCTTTTCTGTTTTGACGGATATGGCTGCTCTACCTACCTCGTGGGTTGCGCCCAGAAACTTTATTTGAAGGGGACTCATGCTTTTCAACCATTAACGCACTTAACATTGGCATAGCTGTTTTAAAAATGTATTGACTTTTCAGTGTAAGCAACCCTAACGAGTCCACGTTTAATAGCCTTCAAAATCTTATCTAAATCAGTTGAGGCTTGAATTTCGTTGTAAACCGTCCAAAGTTCATCTGCCCTATGCGCGTCACCTCCAGCTACACCGGGCAAAGCCATTGCCTTCGCCAATTCTTCGGCTAGCATGTTAAGTTGGCGGGGACAACCGCCATTCAAGATTTCAACGGCGTCAATCTCATAGTTTTTGGCGGAATCACCTAAACCGAAAGCTCTGTAAGGATGCGCTGCAACCACTAAGCCGCCTCTGTCACGCGCAAAGTCTATGGCGTTTTCAACGGTCCATGGCTGGGGTGGAACTTCAGCGATTCCTAAAAGGATTAAGTCGCCGTCAACCGAGCTGACTTCGACGCCCGGAATAATTAATATGTCTGGGTAGGCTTTGGCTAATTCCAATACTTTGTGGTATCCTCTAACTGTGTTGTGGTCTGTTATTGCAACCGCCTTTATATACGGGTGGGCGAAAAGCTGCTTCACTATGGTTTTTGGCTGTATTGAAGCGTCAGACGAAAATGTTGTGTGGACGTGCAAGTCTGCGCGAATCAAGACTAACCGCCTAGACTACACACATTTTCTTTAAAAAGTTTGAAAGGGATTTAACCCATTTCTTGTTCATGTTAAAAGGTTTAAAAGATGCGCCTTTAGCCACACATGCTTTTCTGCATGCTTTCAAAACTTCTTCGCCCCAATTCTCAACATTGTGAAGGAGCAACACCACTCGGTAATTGTTTCTGCCTATGTATTCTGCCACTTGTGAAGCCATATATTCCATGGTCTCCTTGTCCGGTGGCATAGCTGTCTCATGCTGCGAAAGGGGATAAACCTCGTCAAGCTCTAATGGAACCACTCCAAAAGGCGCCTCATAAAAACAAATGTGAAATCTACGTAGATGCTCTTTCGGAAAGCCCCGAAGGGCTTTCGCCAACCTCCAGTACTCTTCAGATTTGTGGTAGGGTTTTTCTTTGGTTTGGGGCATTAGTATGAGGATTTCAACTTCCTTAGGTGGGGCATATCTCTCGGACAACCTAATTCTGTGGCGTACAACCTCTGGGCGGGCTAAATCAACAGAATCGAAGAAGAAAAGTCCACTGCGCTTTACAGCGGGACTGTGCCTCTCAATGAACTCCTCATATTTCTTCAGCTTTTTCAGCGCTTGTAACAGTGCTGGATGCCCATGAGCCCTGAACTCCAAATGCTCCCACAGTCTTCCTTCTCTTATTGCCTGCTTTATTCGTTTAATTTCCGTGAAGCAGGCGTAAAGGTTGTGTTCTGCAATGAAAACTTGTCTTTCTTTCTGTGGGAGTTCTGAAACTTGGTTTGGAGTTTTGCTTGAGCATTTTGGGCATGCACATGGGAAAAATTCAAGCTCTTTAAGTCTAACTGTTCCAGTTTCCGTCATGTAGCGGTTTTCTCTGGCGTAGATGGCATAGGCTGCCGAGTCAAAAAAGTCGCATCCTAAGGCGATAGCCAAGGAAAACATGAATGGGTGTCCAGCACCAAAAAGATGGAAGGGGCGCTCAATAGGCAAATTCATTTTGGCTGTCAAAATCATGTCCACTAAAACGTCGAAGCGATAGTTTTCCATAACCTCTGTTGGGCTTCCTAAAGCGTGGATGTCAAAGGGAAGCTTAGCCATCTCTGAAGCTGACATCGCCACTAAATCAGGGTAACGTCCACCTTGAACAGGCCCGACCCAGAGAATATCCTCCCGCCTCTTAACCTTGAAGAGTTCAGAAGCCCTTTTCAGCGTCTCATTCACTGTTTGCTCTGCATGTTTCCTAGAAACTCTCCAACCGGTTGGCCAATCCAATATTGTAGCTATGTCCGTGTCTATCTGCTCTTGATAGTTCACAATTTCTTCTGGGGTGATTTCCACGTCTCCATAGACTAGGATTTGGTAGGCACCCGAATCCGTCATCATCACGCCTTTAAAATCCAGAAAATTGTGTAAGCCCTTTTTGGCTGGCAAATTTTGGAAGCGTCTTTTAAGTATGTAGGCGTTTGTTATTAGGGCTTCAAAGCCAAACTCTTCTCGAATTCTCTTCGGCGGAATCGGCTGTATGGCTGGGTTTACAACTGGAAAAAGAAGTGGAGTCTCTATTGTGCCGCTTTTGGTCCGCAACTTTCCAACTCTTGCAAGTAAGTCCCTTTCTTTTATTTCGAAGCTCATTATGAAATCTAAAAACAAAATCAGTTAAACATGCTTATAAAATGTGGAGCTGCAAGCTTATATTACAACAGTTCGTTTCTATTACTCCAAAGAGGAGTTACACCGATGGCTTTAACAGTTCATATTGAAGAGAAGCCTAAACTTGAAAACCCAGTTCTAATAGAGGGGTTGCCAGGAATAGGCTTCGTAGCTAACATAGTGGCATTACACTTAATCCACGAGTTAGAAGCAAAACGCTTTGCGAGAATTTTTTCAGCATCCTTTCAAGACTTGGCAGTAACAACGGAAAACGGGGGCACCCGCTCCCCAATAAACGAGCTATACTACTACAAGAGCAAGGGAGGAGGACGAGACTTGATTATATGGTATGGCAACACTCAAGCCCTAACAACTTTTGGGCAGTATGAGCTTTGCGGAAAAGTTCTTGATATTACCGAGGAGCTTGGATGCCGCTTTCTGGTTACTATCGGGGGATTCAAACAGGAAGAGGTTAAAGAAACTCCAGAAATCTACTGTGCAGCCTCAGACTCAGAAACTTTGAAGGAAGCTTTGAACTTGGGCGCAAAAATAATGGTTGGAAACATTTTCGGAGTGGCTGGAATACTAATAGGGCTTGGAAGCCTTAGAGGCTTTAAGGGTTTCTCGCTTCTGGTGGAGACGTTGGGGACTTATCCAGACGCGAATGCTGCTCGTTACGCTCTCTCCGCTCTAAACAAGTATCTGAACCTAAAAGTTGACTTGTCAAGAATTGACACTGCAGCTAAGAAGACGACAAAAATTTTGGAGTCTTTCGGCTGGGTTAGAACTGCCAAGGAAGAAAAGAAAAGGGAAGAGCAGTTCCGCTGGTTTGTCTAACCCCTGGTTTCGCTGATAAACTGTTCGTAAACTTTCTGCACTCTTTCGGCAGCCGGACCAGAACCTTCAACAACACCTTTCTCTGTTACTTTAACCTTGTCCATAACCCAGATGAAACCCTTATCCTCATAAAGCTTAACCATCGTTGGGAAAACTCTTTCGAGACGTTCAGCCAAGGCCTTCAAGTCGAAGGGTTTTTCAACGCTTAAGATTTGGGCGACAACATTACCGTTTAAGAAAACCCTATGAAGCTTTTTGCCCTCCTCGTCTTTTGCGTCTGCCAAGCATAGGCTTAAATTGTCCGGATTAATTCCTATCAACGTTCCATTATATGCTTTACCAGCCGTGGTTATCACAATCACAGTTTTGTCTACAAGAGCTGAAACTTCCGTGAAGAACCTTCTCTGAGCCACTGACAACGCTTATCCTCCTCTACCGTACACGTTATATGAACACATATTTTAGGGTTTAACTACGCAAGCATTATTAGGATTATCCAGCAAAATAGTTTTGGAGAGTTGAATGGCTCAAGTTGATAGAGAAAGGGAAGCCCTATTTTCGAGGCTTAGGTCTATAGAGTCTGACCTTTCCGGGGCTTCTGCGTCAATAAGCGATGTTGAAAGCAAACTAGCTTACATTGACAGTTCTATGGCTTCTTTGCCAAGCAGACTTGTAACAGTTCGAGGGCGCGGCTATGCGGCAATGGGACATTTAGAGAAAAGCATAGAAATCTTAACTAAAAAATGGATGGAAGCCTCACCAACCATCAAACAAAGCTTTTACAACAACGTCCAACCGCTAACAGCCCAAATTCGAACGCTCCAGTCCGACGCCCATAGACTTAGAGCCGAAATAGACCGCGGAAACATAGGCTACTGCTGGACTTTGGCTGGTCGCCTCTCAACAGAAGCCTCAATGTTAAGGGCGAGAGTGGCGATGGAAACATCCAAAATTGGCGCCTCGCTCGGCGAGTTTTTAGGAGGCATAAACGCAATAGACAGAGACTTAAAAATCGCGGAAAAAACAATGGAGCTTTTCTCCTTCGCATCTTTCCCGCTGAAACCTGATGAAAGCCCTGTTTTGGCTATTGAAGGAAAAATTATGGCGAAAGATAAATGTGAAGGAACCCTTTACTTCACAAATCAAAGGTTCATTTTCGAAGGGAAAAAGGAGGTTGTTCTGGAGAAGAAACTATTCATAGCAACAAAGAAGAAGACGGAGCGCATGGTTCTCATTGAACAGCCGATAGGAGCGCTTCAAGAAATTTCAAAGGGAAGAGTTGGACTGATTGCTTGGACAGGTGTTTATATACGCTTCAAACCTGAACGCGGATTAGAGGAAACACCATTCGACGTTAAGGGCTGGGAAGCCGACGTGATAACGCGTTTCTTCCAGTACATTATTGGAGGCGAAGCTGACAAAGATATAGCAACGATAAAGGGCATAACTCCAAAGGAAGCGCCAACAATAAGGGTTATCCGATGCCCCCACTGCGGGGCACCCTACACAAAGGAGATTTACAAAGGGCAAACCTCGGTGCAATGCGAATACTGCGGAACCGCAATAATGGTCAGCTAATTTTCTTCTCTTCTAAATTTTGCTTTAGGAATACCGCTGTGTTTGGCGGCAAGTCACGATAGATTATGACGTTTGGTCCAATCCAACAGTTATTTCCAATTTTTACGCCCGGCATTAGGAGCGCGTTTATCCCAGTTTTAACGTTATCCCCTAAAACAGCGCCCAACTTTGTTTTGCCAGTGTCCACAAGCCTATCCTTAACCATCATTTTTATTGTTCCAGCATCAAGCCGGTAGTTGGCTGTTATTGTCCCAGCGCCTAAGTTGCAGTTTTCACCAATTATGCTGTCACCAACATAGGACAGATGCCCAATGTGCACTTCATCCATAATTATGCTGTTCTTTATCTCGCAAGCATTTCCTATTCTCACGTTTCTGCCTATGCTTGTACACGGGCGTATGTAACAATTAGGCCCTACATCGCTATGCTCACCTATATAGGCTGGGCCATCAATGTAAGCTCCTGAACGTATTCGTGCAGTTTCAGCAACAGTTACTGGTCCGATTATGTGGGCGCCTTCCTCAACGTTTCCAAGAATGTTGTGTTCCATTCTTGTGAGCGCCCAGCGGTTAGCTTCAAGTAGGTCCCATGGTCTGCCTATGTCAAACCACTCATCCCTCGGGATTTCAGTGGCAAAAACTGGCTTTCCTTCCTTTATGAGGAGCTCGATGGCATCTGTTATTTCCCATTCACCCCTAGAAGAGGCCGATATCTTCTTAACTTTTTCAAAAATTTCAGGAGAAAAGACATATAGGCCGGCATTCGCCAAGTTTGTGGGCGCTTCCTCCCTGCGAGGCTTTTCAATTACTCGTTTCACCCTTCCCTCATCCTTAAGCTCAATTATGCCATAATCCTCTGGGCGTTCAACACGCACCACAGAAAGCGTTGCCGAAGGCTTCTTCCGGCTGTACGTTTCCAGAACTTTTTTGAGGGCTTCTGCTGTGAAAAGTAAATCACCATAAACGAGTAGGAAATCTCCATTGACGTATTGTTCGGCAACGCCTACAGCGTTTCCGGTTCCGAGAACACCCTTTTGGTGGGCATATTCAATTTTTATTTCCATCTTTTCTCCGGAGCCAAAATATTTGTGGATGGCTTCGGCCATATAGTGCACAACTATTACAACTTCGGTTATTCCACAAGCCTTAATCGCGTTTAAACAATGCTCAAGGACAGGTTTTCCGCCAACACTGATTAAGTGTTTTGGTCTGGTTAACGTGATGGGTTGAAGTCTTACACCCTCGCCTGCTGCAAGAACAACAGCCTTCACTTTCCCAGATCCTCCAAAGCCATGTTAACAGCGACTAAAGCCTTATCCATTATTGTCTCAGCAGTCTTTAAAGATTCACCCTCAGCGGTTAGTCGTATAAGGGGTTCTGTGCCAGAAGCCCTAACCAAAACCCACCCATTCTCAAGGGACAAGTGAAAACCATCAACGGTTGAAATCTGCTTATAATCCAGGAAGGACTTTTTCAGCAGTGTCCCCGCTTTTTTAATAACTGTGTACTTTACCTCATTCTTACAATGAATGTTCCTTCTAACAATGGGGTATGCTGGAACATCAGCAACGAATTCTGAAAGGCTTTTACCCTCATCTTCTAGAGCCTTCAAAAGAAGAGTTGAGGAAAGGATTCCGTCTGGGCAGTAATGGTGTTTTGGGTGTATCCACGCACCACATGGCTCTCCGCCGAAAACCGCTTTAAACTTCTTCACTGCCTCGGCAACATAAACATCCCCAACCTTCGTTCTAATGACTTTTCCGCCCGTAGGCTTAACCATTTTCTCAAAACACATGGAAGCCTCAACATTTGTAACAACAGTTCCGACTCCATCGCTTTTTAGGACATAGGCTGCGTAAGCCGCCAAAACTCTATCAAAATCCACAAAGCTGCCCCTCTCATCTATGAAGGCAACTCTGTCCCCGTCCCCATCATAGGCTATCCCAACATCAGCCCTAAACCCCCTAACAATTTTTGCCAAAGGCTTTAGCGATTCAGCATTTGGCTCCGGGCTCCTACCGGGAAAGAAACCGTCAGGCTGGGCGTTCACAGTCCTAACCTCGCATTCCAGCATTTTGAAAATTTTTGGTGCAACATAGCCGGTGGCTCCACATCCAGGGTCAACTACAACACGCCACTTCTTGTCAAATTTTAGGCTTTTCAACACCATATCCACATATAATCGGCTTTCATCGGCATATTCAACTCTGCCGATATTCCGCCAATCTGCCAGCCTAAAATCTCCACCATCGATAATTTTTTCAATTTTTCCTTGAAGCTTTTCATCGTATGCCATGCCACCTCTGCCAAAAAACTTTATCCCATTATATTGAGGCGGATTATGAGAAGCCGTAACCATCAAGCCAGCCGTAGCGTGAAGCCTCCTTGTTAAGTAAGCCAGAACTGGGGTTGGCAAAACACCAAAACAGTAAACTTTCACGCCACAAGCCAACAAACCAGAAACCAACGCATCTTCAAGCATTAAGCCAGAAGTTCTCGTATCCCTCGCCACAAAAACTTTTCCAGCTCCGACAAAAGTTCCTAGGGCCATCCCAACTCTAACAGCCAAATTAGGAGTCAAGTCCTCATTAACTAAGCCTCTTAAACCAGAAGTGCCAAACAGCCTCATAAAACGTCTCTCCAAACATAGGCTCAACTTTCACTGCTAATTGGCAAATGCGGCTATAAAAGTTTAAACAACAGTCACTTCTTAAAAGTGGGCCGGACCGTATGCAATTAAAAAATTAAGTGAGTCCAAGCTTAACTATTTCTTCGGAACAAATTTTACATCTGCTACGAAGTCTACAAGGTAAATTGGTATTCCACGACTATCAAACTTATTAGTACGCCTTACGCGGATAGGTGAGTTTCTGACTTTTAAGATTATTCCACCTTCAAGTTCATAGACATTCCATGATTCTGTAATTGTTTCAAAATCCATTTCATCCTTTACAACAGATGCTTCTAGCTCTTGAAGAGGATATTGTTGATTGGAAGGTTCCCCTATAAGGTTCGGTGGTACCGTGACGCCAACAACATTAGATGATTGAAACTCGAAATCTACTTTTACATTTTTCTCACCTTTTTTTATTCTCTCTACTTTTTCTTCAAAGGCTTTTTCTGCAAAAACATTAATCAGCACAAATTTGGTTTTGAGGATAGCATCATCCTCAAGTCTATACCTGTTCCAGACTTCTTTTTCGACCTCAAATTCGATTGGCTTTAAATCTAGAAGCGACTTTTTAGGAGTTTCTATCTTAACTCTTCCCTCCATTATTACTTCACCTCGACGTGTATCTTAAGAAAGTTCTTTGCAGCGGTTCCAGCATTTCATTTTTGATCTGTGGTTCTCCATAAATTACTTGTGAAGATGATTGCATTTTCCGATTTAAATAATCGATTAATGGATTATTGGAGGAGATACCTTCTATTTTAAGCTCCATAACATAATGGACTACTTCATACTTTGCCTCTTCTGGGTAAATAGGTGGTAATTTAACTGGCAAAATTGATTCGACGGTAATTAGAACATAGTTTCCAATAGTTGACAGGCTAACGTCAGAATTGTTTAATTGATAGAATTCTGTAAATTTTTCTGGGAGTTTTATAACGATATTCTCGTAACTTTTCTCTAAGGAAGCAGACTCTTTGAAAAGAGCTTTTTTATTCCACTCGTCAATTTCTTTGTGTGAAATACCGATGGTTGAACGAGACAATGCGTACACAAAAGCGCTGTTTCCCCATACATTATAATTTATCATTTCCTTTGGAATCTCAATGATCTCAGGTGTTCTATCGGGATAATCTAACGGATAAACCTTTTTAACTAACATACCTCTTCTAATGAAGTGCTTTACTCTAACCTTCTTTTTTAAGATTAATCGATTCACGCTACCGTCAACCCTTCCGTTTGTCCAACCTAATCTTTCAGCAATTTCGGAAATAGTTAGTCCAGGACTTTTCAGCACCTCTTGAAATACAAGCGAATCGGTTAATTCACCTTTAATATGCATAGCAACTGGCGCTCCGGATATCTTCTTTTTTTCATTCATATTCTCACGCATGTAGTATAACATTTACATCGCGTTAATAAGCGTTTAGAAGCTTCTAAACGATTTCTAAATTTATATTATGAATCCTAATAAAAAGACTGTATGGCAAAAACAGTGGAACTGAGCTCTACAGCTTACAAATGGATGCTTAGACATCGTTTCATATCAGAAGAAGCTTTAATCGGCATAGTCCTGAATTGTCCCTTAGAGGAAAGGAAATACTTCAACGAAAATAAATTTCAAATAAAATTCAAAAGAAAAAAGAACAAAAAGTTAGTAGAAATAACATTATGGGTGGAAGAACGACAGCACACATTTTACATTCAAAGAATGCATTCAACAAGAGTATAGTTTTAAACTAAATAGCATTTTTCAGGTTGTATCTTTGCCTAAAATGTGCAGTTTTCAAATTCATGATTATTGAAACTGGGATTAACTAACTAAAAACTTTTCACTTTAACTTATCTCTCTCCACTATCCGTGGAAGTCGATTCGCCGCTGCCCTTTTATACCCTCTTTCATGAACCGCTAGATTTGCGGTTGGAGGCTGGGCGCATGCTCTCTGAAGCTTTAGGATTAAAGCTTGAGAATCTTTCAACCTTGCAGCGTAAGCTTCTCGTCGAGCTTCTGCAGAGAAGGTATCCACGTTATTGGGGCGAATTCTCAAGTCCAGAGTGTAGCTGGCGAAGCCGGAAAGGAAGTCTTGAGGAGTTTATACAAAACCATTCATCCGAGCTTTTTAAAGAATTTGCCAAAGCTGGTTTGCATGGTAACTGTTGGAAAACGGCAGGGAGGAAGGGGAAATATGTCCAGGGCTGAGCATTGCAGGAACCCGTGGAACGGTAAATGCAGGAACACGGACATAGAAGTTTTCATACTCTATAAGGGTGATAGGCTGCCCATTTGCA
>CAZNKF010000011.1:0-27446 GCA_964573785.1 uncultured Candidatus Bathyarchaeia archaeon | reverse complement strand
CACCAAAAATAAGCGCTTCAACTTTAAGCGGCATCACAGTGTAAAACGCGTTTCTGGTACTTGTATTCCGCCAAAGTTTAAATGCAAAGCCTAAATAATGTTTTCATTCAAATGAGCAAAACATGGAGTGATTAGGCAATATGAGCAAATCTTCGTTGTTTTCTGGTTTCTATAAACTTAGTCCCAAAGAGCGTTTGGACTTTGTTAAGGAGTTTGCTGGCTTGACTGATGAGGAGTGCGCTTTACTGCAGAGTACTGGTGGTTTGCCCTTAGACTTGGCTGACCGCATGATAGAGAATGTTGTTGGGGCTATTCCGGTGCCGCTTGGCATAGCCGTAAACTTTCTCATTAATGGTCGGGATTATTTGGTTCCGATGGCTATTGAGGAGCCTTCCGTTGTGGCTGCGGCTAGTTATGCGGCTAAAATGGCTAGGGATGGCGGAGGCTTCCACACAAGCAGCACTCCACCCGTCATGATTGGGCAAATACAAGCCGTAGGCATAAAAGACCCTTACGCGGCTAGGCTACGCATCCTGCAAGCCAAAGATGAGATTTTAAAGAAGGCGAATGACCAAGACCCGGTTTTGGTTTCTGTAGGTGGCGGAGCCAAAGACCTAGACGCCAAAGTCATCCAAACAGTGCAAGGTCCAATGGTTATTACTGAGTTGCATGTGGACTGCCGCGACGCTATGGGGGCCAACGCCGTGAACACCATGTGTGAGGCTGTTGCTTCCTTAATAGAGCGGATAACTGGCGGACGTGTTTATTTGCGGATTATCAGCAACTTGGCTGTTAAACGCCTGGCAAGGGCATGGTGCATTGTGCCAAAAGAGGCTGTTGGCGGAGAAGAAGTCGTGGACGGCATAGTAAATGCTTGGGCTTTTGCCGCCGCAGATCCATATAGGGCTGCAACCCACAACAAGGGAATTATGAATGGCATCATCGCCGTAATAATCGCCACGTGCAACGACCACCGAGCCATTGAAGCTGGAGCCCACGCTTACGCTGCTAGAAGTGGACAATACACAACGCTTTCAACATGGGAGAAAAACGAAAACGGCGACCTTGTAGGTTCAATAGAGTTGCCAATGGCTGTCGGCCTAATAGGCGGCGCTGTGCGAACCCATCCAATAGCGAAAATATGCCTAAAAATCTTAGGCGTAAAAACAGCCAACGAGTTCGCCGAAATTTTGGCGGCTGTTGGCTTAGCCCAAAACCTAGGTGCACTTAGGGCTTTAGCCCATGAGGGCATACAGCGGGGTCACATGTCGCTTCACGCGAGGAACATCGCCATAGCTGCGGGTGCAACAGGCGAGCTAATCGATTTAGTGGCGGAGAAGATGGTAGAAGAGCGCAAAATCCGCATGGACAGAGCCAAAGAGCTTATTGAACACTATAGGGCTGCTGGAAAAATCTAAAAAAGAAACGCTTATGCATTAAGGAAACGGCGGTTAAATGAAAATCCTTCCAGGATCAGCCTCAAAGGAGCTAGGTGAAAAAATAGCCCACATTTTAGGCTTCCAAACAGTTCCAGTCTTTTTCAAGACTTTTCCAGACGGCGAATCCTATGTGAGGCTCGAAGGCGAAGTTGAAGGCGAAGACGCTGTCATAGTGCAGACAACAAGCCCGCCGCAGGACACACGCCTAATACAATTGGCATTAATTGCCGACGCTGCCAAAAGAAACGGTGCGAGGAGAATTGTGGCTGTTGTTCCATATTTGGCTTATGCCCGCCAAGACAAAGTTTTCCTAAAGGGCGAAGCAGTAAGCATAGAAGCCATCGCAAAAATGCTTAAAGCCGCTGGTGTCGACAGCCTAATAACGGTGAATATCCATCAGCAAAGCATTCTCGGCAAGTTCCCTTTCCAAGCAAAGAGCATCTCAGCTATTCCGCTATTAGCCGAACACTTTAAACAGAGGGGCTTCAAAGAGGCTTTCGCTCTAGCTCCAGACAAGGGTGCAATAAGCATAGCCCAAGAAGCAGCAAAAGTTCTAGGCGGAGATTTCGGCTACTTGGAAAAGCAGAGGGACCGCTACACCGGATGCGTAACCGTTGAAAGGAAGGAGTTCGCCGTCAAGGATAAAACAGTCATTATTTTTGATGATATTATCAGCACTGGAGGCACAATAATTGCAGCCGCAAAAGTCCTACACGAGCTTGGGGCAGCCAAAGTTTATGCTGCGTGCGTGCATCCGCTTCTTGTTGGTGATGCTGATAGGCGCATCCGCGAAGCTAGCGTTGAAGAGATTGTTGGGACAGACAGTGTTCCAAGCCACGTAAGCAAAGTTTCACTGGCTCCCCTCATTGCTCAAGCCTTACGGGAGCTTGAAAGTGGCTAAACTCTTCTTCCTCCTATCCGGCGAACATGAAACCCTTCCAGTAGCAGAGCTTAAAGCCATACTTGAGGCTGAAGGCTGCACTTACAAGGTTTTGGAAAAACTTGACCAAGTTTTAAGAATTGAAGCCGACGAAAAATGCGCTGAAGCTGTAAAAAAACGTGCAGCCATGACAAGGCTCTGTGCATTAGAGCTTTTCGTGTGCAAGGCTGAGCCAAGCGAGACAGTTAAAACCCTACGCTCAGTAAGTGTCAGCGAATACCTAAAAAGCGGCGAAAGTTTCGCTGTTCGAATAAAGCACGTGAAAAACCATGCAAGAGAAGTTGACGGAATGGCTTTAGAGCGCAAACTCGGCGAAATAATCCTAGGCACGGCTGAAAAAGTGAAAGTAAACCTTCAAAATCCAGAAAAAACCTTTGTTGGCATTTTAACAAACGAAAAGCTTGTTTTCGGCTTGAAACTAGCAGATGTCCCGCCAAAGTCCTTCATGGAAAGGCGTCCCAAGAAAAAGCCCTTCTTCCATCCTTCAGCTATGCCGCCAAAACTGGCAAGGTGCATGGTAAACCTAGCCAGACCAAAAGCTGGCGAACTGGTTTTTGACCCCTTCTGCGGAACCGGAAGCATGCTCCTGGAAGCTGCCCTCACAGGATGCCGCGTCTTAGGCGCAGACATTCAAAAGCGAATGGCACATGGAAGCCTAAAAAACCTCAAACACTTCGGCATAGAACCAGAGGGCATAATAGTGGCTGACGCAAAAAACCCGCCAGTGCGAAAGGTGGACTGTGTTGTTGCAGACCCACCCTATGGTAGAAGCGCAGCCACTTTGGGGCGAACCACCAAAAAAATAATTGAAGACTGTTTGGAGACTGTTTGCAGCATGCTGGAAAAGGGCGGACACATATGCATGGCAGCACCAAAAAACGTTGGCATAAGCCAAATAGGCTTAAGTTTTGGCTACAAACACGTGGAATCCCACATGGTTTATGTGCACAGAAGCCTAACCCGCGAGATTGCCATCTTTGAGAAAACGTGAGGTTGCGTGTAGCTTTTATCTCATGCGTACAAGCAATTGCGATTTATTAAGGTAGAGGATTGTTATGGAAATTGCTGGTACAATTAAGCCGATGGCGGCTGTAAATTGTATTGTTATTCCCCAAATGTCAAAGGCTATTGTGGCAACGCTAGCTAAGATTGTGGTCCTGAAACCCATTTCCTTCCAGTAAACAAGCCAGATGCAGCGATAAGTCCTAGGATGCCCAGAAACAAAAACATCACAAAAAGTATGATAGATGTTGTTAATGAGATAGATGTATCCAAAAACTGTCCCATCCCTTCCGGTGTACCGACTGCGGCGAAGCAAAGCCTACCCACAGACTGAACAAGCCATAGGAAACCGACAAAAATAGCCGCTTCACTTCTTTTTAAAGAACCCACCATTTTCTCACGCTGCTTCCTTTTTAAGCTGGACTGCTATGTTTCTTCCAAATGCAAAGAATTTGGAGATTTCGCCCTCCTCGATAGGTCCCTTAACCCCGTGAACCTTTATAGATAAACCAGCCGTTATTCGCTTCAAACCGGGAGCCTTTTCGCTTATGCGTTTCTCCATTTTCTTTACGGCTTTTTCGAAGTCCTTTCCCATGTAAGTGTCAAAGACGGCATACTTCTTTCCTTCTAACCGCAGTTGACCAAGCTTATCAATGAAGCCCCTAATGCCCCTTGTGGGTCCACCCACATGATTTGGAGAACCTATCAAGATGACATCGTAATCGTAGATAGCCTTAAGATCCACTTCTTTGAATTCTTTAAGGGAAACTTCTATCCCACCAACTTCGTTTATTCCCTCGATTATGGATTCCGCCACCCGTTTAGTATTGCCATAACGCGACTCAAAAACCAAAAGCACCCTTAACATAAACGACCAATTCCCATCCTATGCCTTTAAAACTTGCGATTTAAAGCATAAAGCCTAACAAGGTAAAAGGCATATGTTAAAAGGTGTAGTGCTATGAACTTGAAAGTCGTCTTTTTAGGCACTGCTGGAAGCGTTCCAACCCCCAAAAGAAGTTTACCAGCCATCTTAATAAAGCGCGGACGTGAGCAGCTACTCTTCGACTGCGGCGAGGGGGTGCAGAGACAAATGGTGATGGCTGGCGCAAGCTTCCACAGAGAAACAAAGGTTTTTGTGACACACATGCATGGAGACCACGTTTTAGGCTTGCCGGGGCTAATGCAGACTATGGCGCTGCTTGACAGGGACAAGCTCCTCGAAGTTTATGGACCGCCAGGAATTGAAAAATTCGTTAAGTGTATAAGGGAAACGGTGCAGTTTGCCCTAACATTCCCAATAGGAATTCACGAGATCCACGAGGCTGGCGTCGTCTGCGAAGAGCCGGAATACAAGGTTCAAGTTGTCTGGGCGAACCATGTTATACCAAGCCTAGCCTACGCCCTTGTGGAGAAACCCCGCCCAGGAAAATTTTATCCAGAAAAGGCTAAAGCCCTTGGCGTTCCAGAAGGCCCCCTATGGTCTCAGCTTCAACATAGCAAAAGGGTTAGGCTTCCAAACGGGAAATCGGTCAAACCTGAAGACGTTATGGGACCGCCAAGACCTGGAAGGAAAATAGTTTACACGGGTGACACGAGACCTTTTGATGGCTTGGCTGATTTTGCTGCTGGCGCGGATTTGCTCATTCATGACGCCACCTTGGATGACGAGTTGGCTGAAAAAGCCTACGAGGATGGGCATTCAACCCCAAGTCAGGCGGCTGAAAACGCTAAGAAGGCAAAAGCGAAGAGGCTTGTCTTGACACATATTAGCGCGAGGTATGAGGACCCAAAAGTGCTTCTTAAAAATGCTAAGAAAATTTTTAGGAACACTCAGATAGCCGAAGATTTCATGGAGATTGAGATTTCCCTTCCCAACAAGTAGCAAGCATCAAGCCTAGCTAAGCATGGTTTTTAGCTTTTGAACACTTTCCGCAACCTTCTCCACAGACTCCACGACAACAACCTTGTTGTAGGATATTTCCCGCAGTAGGCTCGCAAACCTATACCAATTAACTGTCCCGTCGCCTATTCCCAAATGGGAGTCATCCATCCCATCGTTGTCGTGGGCGTGAATATGCACAATTTTATCCGCAAACATTTTTAGAAACTGCTCAGTCTGCCCATTAATGTTTGAATGCCCAATGTCTAAGGCTAAGCCTATAGGCTCTGAAACTTCACTGTAAAACCTTTCAAAGTCTTTAACGCCCTTCATCAGAAAGGGGTATGGCTCCGGAACATTTTCTATGGCTATTTTTAAACCATAATCTTCGGCAGCTTTGTAGAGAAACTGCGCTGTTTTACGGTTCTGGTTCCAGTCTTCGCCGGGATAGAACATGCTTATGCCAGTTTTTAATCCCGGATGGAAAATCCAAACACGCGCTTCAAGTTGACTTGAAAGCCTTATAGAGTTTTTTAATCGTTTAAGCGTGGCTTTCAGAACACAATGTGACGGTGAGGCTATGTTTATGTCGGCAAAGGGAGCATGAACTGAGAATTTAATATTGTAGGATTTCCCTATATCCTTAAGTGCTGCAACTCTCCGCTTGTTTAATGCGTGTAAGCCATCATCCACAACTTCCACATGGCTGACATCCAGATTTGGGATCTGTTTTGCTATTTTGTTGAATGGTTTGCTTAATAAGTGGAGGGTTGAGACTCCAATTTCTGGTCTGCTCAAAGTTTTTCATCCCATGCTTTTAAGAGTTTTATTTCATGTACTTTCTTGCTTATAACCGCTGGGCCCAATTTCACTTGCTTAGATTCGGATTCTGAATATGTAATGTTAGTACTAATCTATACTCCACATTCATACAAGTTAAATCATTAGCACACTGAAAATTTGAAGATGAAAAGTTTACAGAAGAGGCGGCATGGATAAAAATTTGAGGGATGTTCTGGCGGGCCCAGAAGCTTTCAAATGCTTAGTAGAAAACGCAGCATTACCATAGCCATAGCGGACACTAGAGGACGTTTCGTCTATGTTAACAAGGCATTGGCAGACGCGTTGGGCTATAAGCCTGAAGAAGTGGTTGGAAGAACCTTCATGGAATTTTTGCATCCAGAAGATAGGTTTAAAATTATGCGCCTTTTCTTAAGGATAATTGCCCTAAAAAGGCAGCCGCGAGCCTTGGAGTTTCGCGTCGTATGCAGAGGTGGGTTAGTCCGCTATTTTGTTTCTAAGCCCACAAGGTTTACTGTTGGCGGCAAGACTTTGGGTTTCCAAGCATTAATGACGGAAATTACAGAGCTCAAGAAAATGGAGGCACGCTTGAGGGAGACGAATAGGCGCCTTGAAATGCTCTTGGAAAACGCCATGGAAGGAATAACGATAGTTGATCCGAAAGAGAACATAGTTTTCGCCAACAAAGCCTTTGCCGAAATGCTCGGCTACGACCCGAAAGAACTTCACGGCGTGAGCCTTCTAAAATTCGTCGACAATGAAGGGCTTCGAAAGATAAGCCAAGAAACCGAAATTAGGAAAAGGGGCTTGTTAGCCGTTACGAGCTAACCCTATACAGAAAGGATGGAAAACCCCGTTTTGTCCAAGTTTCAGCCTCACCCCTATGGAATGAGGATGGAAGCTATGCTGGCGCCTTGGCAATTATTATGGATGTTACTGAACGAAGAAAAATTGAAACAGCCCTAAAGGAATCCGAAGAAAAATTTAGAAACATTTTCGAAAACGCCTATGACGGCTTTATTTATCTTGACCAGCATGGGAAAATTTTAGACGTGAATAGAAAAACTGTTGAAGTTTTAGGCTGTAGAAAAGAGGAGATTGTTGGAAAGCATTTCACAGAGCTGCATGCAATTCCCCGTGATGAACTGCAGAACGTTATTGATGCTTTTTCTTGCGCTCTCAAGGGTAAAGTCAGCACAGCCAACTTCAAAGTTATGGGCGGTGATGGAAAAACGCGTCTACTGGAAAGCTCCGCATCCGTTATTAAGGTTGGCGATAAGATATCCGGTGTTTTAATCATTGCCAAAGATGTCACTGAAAGGGAACAAATGCGGGAAAAGCTTGAGGAATATTCTAGGCGTCTTGAAGCTTTAGTTGAGGAAAGAACAAGGCAGTTGAAAGAAGCTCACGAGCGACTCCTCCGAGCGGAGAGGCTTGCCACTATCGGGCAGGTTGCAGCCATGGTTGGACACGACTTGAGGAATCCGTTGACAAGCATAGCTGGAGCCACATACTATTTGAAGAAAAAGCTTTGGCAACACATGGATGTGAAAGCCAAGAAAATGTTAAGAATAGTTGAGAAGGACATCGACTATGCTAACAATGTTATTGCGGACCTGCTTGACTATTTCAGAGAGCTTAGGCTGAACTTTGTGGAGACTACTCCAAAGGCTCTACTTATAGAGGCATTATCCACAATTAAAATCCCCAGAAAAATTGTGATAGTCGATAAGACCACTGAAGACCCTATAGTTGTGGATAAAGAGAAGATGAAAAGGGTTTTTATCAACATTATCAAGAACGCCATAGCCGCTATGCCGAAGGGTGGAAGACTAACAGTATCTAGCAGAAAAGCCGATGGCACCATAGAAATTTCCTTTGCAGATACTGGTGTGGGCATGTCAAAAGATGTCTTAGAGAAGCTTTGGACACCCTTCTTCACCACAAAAGCCAAGGGTTTGGGGCTTGGCTTGTCCATATGCAAAAGAATAGTGGAGGCACACGACGGCAAAATCACCGTAAAAAGTGTTCTCAACAAGGGTTCCTGTTAAGCCAAAAATGGAAAAGGAAGAGGAGGAAAAGTTATGGGTGAAAGTGCCAGAATCCTCGTTGTTGACGACGATGAAAGCATAAGGAAGATTCTGAAAACAGTCCTTGAATATATGGGCTATGCCGTTGACACGGCTAAAACTGAGAAGAAGCCCTAAAAAGAGCTAAAGTAGGACTACAACCTAGCCATTGTGGACTATTCACTCACAGACATGGAATTAACTGCTTTCCTCAGAAAGATTGGAAAGATGATGCCTTTAACCCAAATCATAGTTGTTGCCGATAAAACTTCACTTCGTAAAGTCATGGAGATGGTTGGTAAAGTTAGTAAGAAGCCATACGCCTATCTTTTGAAGCCCTTTGAAATGGAAACAGCCATAGCAATGATTAAGGAACAGCTTAGAAAACAACAATAGAAAAAGAGAGGCGGAAAAATGACCATAGAATTTGTTAAACCCCTTGAAAAACGCTTTTGAAGCCACTTATAAAGGGGTATATTTAAAAGTCTAAACTTTTACACAAATATTTAGAAGACTGTGGCGTTAAACTGGGAAAACTTATGGTTGAGGAAAATGACATAGTTGAGTTTCTCAAAGCTCACGGGGGGCAAGCCTCCCTAAGCGAGATTACAGAAGGCTTAAACATACCGAAGTATGGACCAAAATCCGCCTATGCACTTTTGCAGTCGCTGAAGAACAAGGGTGTTGTGGAGCGCAAGGGCGAGTTATGGGCGCTCACCATTGAGGAGGCAAAGCCAAAACCAGCAGAAAAGCCAGCAGAAGCCCTTGTGGGACCTCCAGAACCGCCGAAATCGGAAGTTGTTGCCCCAGAAATTGAAAATCTTGTTAGGGCTATGGCTCAAACCCTCGCCGAAGCCATGAAAAGCGCCAGAGCACCAGCAGATGAGTGGGAACTTGCCACAAAGCCTATGACGACAAAAATTGAGGAAGGCAAAGAAAAGCTTAGCACGCTAGTGCTTAGACCAGATGAAGCAATAGAAGCCAAAAAACCCCTCATCGGCTTTCCAACAGGCACTTTTATCGACCAGTTATTCCTAACACCGGATGGAAAAAGCCTCGAAGGAATCCCAATATGCGGGCAATTCGCCATTACAGGCTTGCCTGGAGCTGGAAAATCCATACTTGTCGAAGAAATAGCCGTGAGGGTAGCCGCCTCTCGGAGAAAAGTGCTTTATGCAACAGCTGAAGACACATGGAAAAGCGCCACTCCACGTTTTGATTTGCAATCTAGGCTTAAGCAGAAAGCCGACATCTTGGGCTTAGACTGGAATAAAATACGCGAAAACCTCTTCGTTTTGGACACCGTGGCTTATCCAGAACTCCGCGACTGGAACACCTTCGCCGAGACATATCGCTATGTTGCCGAGAAAGAGAAGATTGAACTAGCCATAATTGACTCTGTCACTGTGCTGGAAGCCTACCGTGGAGCCCTAAAATACCGCGTAATGGAGCTAGCCCGCTACAACCAGGTGCATGGCATAACAGCCCTTTACGTGAACCAGCGCAGCTCAGAAGTCTGGGACAGCTACGACATGGCTGGAGGAATAGGCTTAGCCCACAACCTAGACGGAACAATAATAGTGGATTATGGACGTGTCTACTGGTATGACCAGCAGGTGGATTTGGGCGTAGACAGAGGCGAATTCGTCCGAATAGTCCGTGTCCTAGACTGCAGAATGTGCAACTTTGAACGCCGCAGAATAAGAGTCGACATAACAGAAGACGGATTCTTAAGGGCAATAGAGCCAATACCAAAAACACAGGAAACTGAAACGAAATAGCCGAGGCAGCGGCAAAGGCAAATGTCAGTGGTTAAGCCTCCAACAATAAAAGAGCTTATAGAAACCTACGGCTCGCAGAGGGAAGCGGTTCTCCGCCTAATCGAGGCTGGATTCTCCCCAGAGCAGGTAGAGTGGCAGACTGGCATACCATATTACCTAATACGTCTTTACATGGAGGGAAAAGAGCCGAAAAATGACATGCCCTTCTCAAAAATAGTTGAGGTTTACGAGAGGCTGGCAGTGCTCCGCGGAAAGAAGGGAAAGGAAACGGAACTAGCCAAATTCTTCCAATCTGCGGAGCTTTCGCTTGAGGTTAAGGCGCGCCTAGCCCTAGGAGCAATAACGGATGGAAGCCTAAAAATTGGACCAGGCTTGGTGGAGAGAAGCCTAAGCCTAGCCACTGGCGTGTCAAAAAGTGATGTTAGAAAACTTCTCATTGATTATGGGGAGCATGGTGAGGTGGTCTATCTCCTCAAAAAGCCTTCAGAGCCAAAAATATCAGTCAACGAGGTTTATGAGGCTATTAGGCTTATGCCAAAACTGAAAGGCTTGAAAGAACGCGAACTCTATGTTGCCAGTCTATTAAGGGCTGCAACACCAAAAGAGGCGAAATACATTGTTAGGCTTCTCTTAGGCGATTTGAAGCTCGGCTATTATGCGAGCACCGTCATGAGGGCTGCAGCAAGAGCCTACCAAGTGCCAGTTGAGCTTATCCAAAACGCATGCGCCATAATGGGCATAGCCGAAGGAATAAGCCTAGCCTCAGAAGGACTGCCAAAACTGGCAGAGGTGAAAATGCGCCCTGGACAGTTTATTCGTCCACAGCTGGCTCACTTATACGAGCCGGACAAAGTTGTGTACCCCGTTAGAGCCGAATACAAGATTGATGGGAGCCGCCTCCAAATCCACAAGTGGGGAACCCAAACTTGGATTTTCTCAAGGCGAGGGGTTGAAAAGTCGCAGACGCTGCCTGAAATTGTGGAAATAGCCAATAAGTTTAATGCCCAAAGCTGCATTATGGACGGTGAAGTCTTAGCAGTAGATCAGAACGGCAATCCGCTGCCATTCCAAGTTATGCTCGAAAGAACTGTGCCAAGGGAACTAACACCAGAAGAGCTTGCAGAAAGAATGGAGAAAGTCCGCGTCACCTACAGAGCCTTTGACATCCTCTTCCTAAACGGGCGGGAACTGATAGGCTTGCCGCTTTATGAAAGGCGCAAATACCTAGTGGAGGTTGTCTCGCCAGAATATCTCGCAGAAGGGGTTGAATGCCAAAATGAAGTTGAGCTTATGCGCTTCTATGATGAAGCTCTAAAGAAAGGCTTTGAGGGCATAGTTGTTAAAGACCTAAAGGCACCATACGAGATTGGACAGCGCACCTACACATGGCTTAAATTGAAACCGGAACGCGACACAATAGACTGCACAATAGTAAAAGCTCTATACGGAAAAGGAAAACGTGCAGGCTTGTTCTCGTCATTTCTATTGGCGGTGCGAGATCCAAAAGAGAAGAGGCTTTACACTATCGGGAAAGTTTCAAACCTTCCAGAACAGACCATGGACACGCTCAGAACAATTGTTGAGAGAACAAAAAGAGGCGAAGACGACGAAGGCGTATTCGTAAAGCCAACAGTGGTTGTGGAGGTCACATATCAGGAGATTCAGGAAACAGATGAGTATACAAGCGGATACGCCCTAAGAGTGCCGAAAATTGTCCGGTTCAGAACAGACAAAACCATAGAGGAAATAGACACTATTGAGAAGTTAAAGAAGCTCTACGAACTGCAATATGAACGTTATCCAGCGCAGTCCATCTAGCGGAAAAGCCGTTTATGTTTCCCTCCACTTCGCCTTAATAACCACAAGAAGCACTGAAACCGCCATCATGGCTAAAAGGGCAATCCAGCGAATTAAAACCGTTTCCTGTGAAAATGCTGCAAGTCCGGAATAGGCTCTTATCAGTCCAGCAGCGTTAGACGTTGGAAACAATATTCCTATCCAACTTAGCCCGCCGAGTAATTCTTCGGGATAGTAGACTGGTGGAAGGAAAACCAATCCAAGCCCAAGAATGTTGGCTAAATTGTTTAATGTGTATATGCTTGCCCTTCAAAGGTATGTGGATATAACAAAGCCTACGCCGCTTAAAACAGCCCAGCATAAGAGCAAGGCTGCAATAATCCAGCCCAACGCTTGTAAGGGTATAAGGCCAAGCCACAAGGCGATGGCCAAGAAGAAGGCGAACCCCGGCAACGAGAATATTAGTGGGGCTAGGGCTGCTCCAATCATGTATGAAACTGGGTGAACTGGCATGGCGATAACAATCTCCCTAATCTTCACGTATCTATCAAAGGTTATGTCCTGTATTGCGGAGGATACGCCTATGAAGCCCACCGTTGAAATCATTGCTCCTACAAGTCCATAGCTGATTTCACCGCCAAAAACCAATATGAAGAATAGGGGCAGGGCGCTTATCAAACCCATAACCATCAAAACTAATGGCTGCCTCTTCAAATCCGGAATAGCCTTTAAGGCAGCAATTATGAAAGCGTCCCTAACCATTTTTCTGAACTTCATTTTCTTCTCCTCCAACGAGTTTCACAAATACATCTTCAAGTGTGAGAGGCGAAGCCTCAGCCTTCAAGCCATTCTTAAGGGCTTTTCTAACGAGTTCTATGGCTTCATCCCCATCCTCAACATAAATTATCGTTTTACTGCCAAAACTTACCGAAGAATTGCTGTTAACATACTTCTCAAGGGTTTTAAGACTACCTTCTACAACAACCCTGAACTTTTCCTTGGCTAATCCTTTAATTTCTTCGATGCTTCCTTGCGCCATCAACCCGCCCTTATGAATTATGGCTAATCTGTCGGAAACAATTTCAGCCTCCTCCATGATGTGGGTTGTCAAAAGGATAGTCTTGCCTTGCTCAACCATTTCCCTTAAAACGGTCCAAACTTTTCTCCGCGCAATAGCGTCGAAACCGCTTGTAGGCTCATCAAGCATAAGCACTTCAGCATCTGAAGCCAAAGCCGCCGCAATTATCGCCCTCTTCTTTTCGCCACCCGAAAGTGTTGCACAAGTGCGATTCCTCAGCTCCCAAAGTTCAACAGCCTTCAAAGCCTTTTCAGACATTTCTTTAGCCTTCTGCTTTGTCATACCACGAAGCATCGAAAAATAGTAGCAGTACTCCCAAGGCGTAAAATTGCCGTAAGTAGCAACATCTTGTGGAACAACGGCTATGTGCTCCCGCACCTTTTCAGCTTCGTTCAAGACATTAAACCCTAAAACATAGGCTTCGCCACTTGTGGGCAGCAACTGTGTAGAAATAATTCTGAGAAAGGTTGTTTTGCCAGCACCGTTTGGACCCAGCAGAGTGAACAGTTCGCCCTTCCTAATTGATAAGGTGACCCCTTTTAAGGCTTCAACTTTTTCTTTGCCGCGGTATACTTTGACAAGATTCGTCGACTTCACAGCTTCCAATGTTCTCAGTCCTTTTAAACTTTCTTCTTATAGAGTGTGGAGCTGCTTGTTAAGGGTTATGGGCAAAAGTGGGCAAAGCATTGACCACAAAGTGAGTTCTAGAAAAACCGTCTTATTGAGGGGTATTGCTGAATAAAATCAATGTTCGCCTTACTCCGCTTTTGGTCGCTGCGTTTTCCTATGGCAATTTCTATAAACTCTTTTAGGGTTTGATTTGTAAACTCCCATGTTGGTCTCCCATAAATCAGTCCGGCGCATGCGGAATCGGCATATATGTAAAGGGCTTTTCCGCTATATGGATACAAGGCTTCTTTTGCGTATCCAAACTTTGGAGCTCCCAAAATCTTGAAGGGCCAGAGTTTACATGCCGTTGGTTTCATGTGTTGCAGTCCGCATAGGTGCATGTCTGCCAGTTTATAGAGGAATACGCATGAGCCGTCGCTTTTCTTCCGCAAATACAGCTTGTTTAGGCTTGTGGCCGTTGTTTCCACGCCGTAGTTTTTGACTATTTTTAGCCATTCTTGGAAGTTTAGGACTACGCTGTAGGCTTTACAGCATAAGCCACAATTGTTGCATTTCCAGTCTGCAATGTATTGCCATGGAACGAACAGCATTTCCCTTGCCTTACTTAACAGTTTCATTTCTAAAATTTTGAGTTTAAACGCTAAGATTAAAAGTTTATTTTAGTTTTTGCCCACCGCCGTAGTAGGCTTTTAGTTTTTCAGTAACATCCTCTGGAATTTCCATGGCTTTTAATGTGCGCCTATTCACAGCGACCGCCACAATGTAACCGTTTGCGAGCAACTCTGCTGTCGCCTTATTATATATTTTGAAGCCGTATTTTACAGATTTGTCCTTCACCTCGTCCACGGTTAGCTCTATTTCCAGCAAGTCGTTAAACTTTGCTGGCTTTCTATACTGACAGTAGGCTTCAACCCGAGGCATTATTAAATCCTTGGAGGCAAACAAGTCTATCAATTTGAGATGCTGATAGAACTCTTCTTCGGCTATTTCGAAAAACTTGAAAAAGTTTAGGAAGTGGACTATTTGGGCAGCGTCTGTGTCTAACCACAAAACTCTGTACAACGTTTTGAAGGGTTGGGGCATGTTTCAGCCTAGCCTTTACATTTCGCTTAACGCTAACCTTTCTTGTAAAGGTAGATTGTGTGGGATGGATAACCGAGCTTAGGGTTTTCGCAGAAATTCTCCACTTTTAATGGTCTCCAACCAACGATTTCGTAGTCGTGGGAGACAACGCGGGTTCCCAGCTTAAGCTCAGCCTCAAGTTTTGGTTTTATCTTTTCATTGGCGCTTGTGGTTAAGTATAAGAATACAACGTCGGCGGATGAGAGGTCAACATTGAACATGTCGCCGTTAACTATTGTCACCCTATCTTGGAGCCCCTCTTCATAGACCGTGCCTAGGGCTCTTTTTGCAAGGTCTTCGCGTAATTCGACGCCTACAGCTCTTGCACCAAACTCCTTGGCAGCCATTATCACTGTTCTCCCGTCTCCGGCGCCTAGGTCGAAGAAAACCTCACCAGGTTTAAGCTGTGCCAAAAAAAGCATGTGGCGGACGACTGGAAGCGGGGTTGGGACATATGGGGCTATGAACAGCGAGCATGCCTCCATCTTGGTTTACCAATGTTTTGTTCTTTTAAAGATTTTCCCCTTTTTCTAGGCTACGTATGTAGCCCTCTTAGGTGTTGGGCGTCTAGACTCTCCACATTTCATGGCACTTTGGGCGCATAACTCCAAATATTTCTCCTCGTCTCCGGCGCCGATGGCTTCGGCTGCCTTGCGGCAAAGCTCGCTGGGTTCTTCGCATCCCTCTTCTTTGCATAAGCCTGAAATGTAGAGGCATATTTCCTGCACGTCTTTTGGTTCAAGAACCGCTCTGTTTGTTCTGATTAGGAGGCACAGTTCTCTTGCCAAAACACAATTTTTAACATATTTAACTCTGTTTAGGACTTCTTCTCGTAGTCTTTTTCGGCTTATCTCCAAGCTTCTTTATCTCCACAAGGTTGTTAAGATATGCTCACCCAGATTAACGTGGCCTCCCATTTAAAAGTTGTTGTAAGTCTCTCAGTTCTTCTACCAGAATCTTTTGCTTATGGCTTTGCGTTCAGCCTCCAAAACAAGTTCATAAAACTTGTCAGTGAGCGTTGCCTCTTTTTCCAAAACCTCTTTGACGTCTGATGGTTGGACTTTTCTTGCACAGAGGGCTACCGCTGCGGCCTTACCGTACTTTTCTATTAGGCGTGCTGTTTGTATGGCTTGCTTCTGAAGTTTCTCCTCGCTTTTGGTGAGCTTTTCGCCCTTCTTCTCAACGAGTGGCAGAACCTTCTCCTCTTCAACCCTTAAAATTCCGATGGCTCCGGAGCTGCATTTTGGACATTTTGGTTTGGCTGGCAAGTCCTTCACGCGTATCATGTCCGCGTAGCCCCAACAGTTTGTGCATATAAGATTGCACGTTTCGTTCAACAGTCTCGCCTTTGCAGACTCTATGAGCACGGCACGCATCCTTTCGGGCGGGATGAGGTCTGTTTTCATGCTTACCCGTTCAATGCCAACACGAGCAACAGGAGTAGTGGTTCCACCAGTTTCAACTTTGACAACTTTTATTTCGCCTTTGCGGATTTTTTCAAGAACTTGCACAAGCATTTCAACGTCCAAGTCTTTTGTGAATACCTCTTTTAGGGCTTCCTCAAATATTGGGGTTCCCTCGAAGCTTTTCAAAAGCCTCTGGAGGCTCACATTGCTGAAGTCAGCCCACTTCTCCAACGCGCCGAAGCGTCTTGCCACGTGAATCATCCGCCTCTTGAAAATTCCCGTCTTAACAGTAGCCCTTGTCAAAACGTCTCTGACAGCTTGTTCTCCCATTAAAGCCATTTCATCAAACAATGTGACGGTTTGGTCTGCGTCTGCAGCACCCATGGTCTGTATGAATATGCGGTATGGGTCGTGCTGAACCACTATGCCATATCCAACCCTTTCGGATAAAAGCTGCCCAACAAGCTGGGCTAAGGCTCTGTTCGTAAGGGAACCGAAGTGGGCGTGGGCTATCACAAAATCCTCCCAATCTTCGACGATTATTCGCTTATCCGTCGGAACAGGAATTCCGGCAGCAGCTTGCTCAACAGTTTCGGCTAAAGCATCCAAAATCGCCTCCTTTTCCGCCGGGTAACTCCCACCAAGTTTAGCTGCAATCTCCTCTGGCGACAAGCCCTTGCGAGTTTGCTCCTCAACAAAACCCCTAATATAGCCGACTTCCTGAGCGACTTCAAAGGGCACAGGGATTTCTTCACCTATCCAGCTTGGAATCGCCCCAGTTGGGTCGTCCAATGGTTTCACGTAGACTTTGTCGCCTGAAATATGGAGGATTCGCCACGGGCTTCCGCGAATTATGAACTTTATGCCTGGCTTGCCATACTCAGCCATGAAGGCTTCATCTAAAATTCCTATGGCTTGGTCTGTTGATTCGTCCACAACCAGATACTGTTTTTCTTCGGGTATCATGGATAAGTTGCCGAAATAATATTCGAAGAGAGCCTTTGTTCTTCGGGGTTTTAGAACCACTTTGTCTTCGAAGGATACCCATGCAAACCTTGGGAAACGCTCATGCATATACCTAAGAATTTTTTCAACATCCTCCATTGTTAGGTCGGCGTATGGATAGGCTTTCCGGAACATTTCTAGGATTTCGCTGAACTCAAGCCTTTTTTGCTTTAGGAGCAGTCCGGCAATTTGGTGGGCTAAAGCGTCATAAGGTTTTGGCGGAATTTCAACAGGCTCTAAATCCTCTTTTAGGGCGCGTCTTGCTATGGCTAAAGCCTCCAACGTGTCGTCGGAATCCATTGTGACGATTATTCCTTCGGCTATGCGTCCTATTCTGTGACCGCTTCTCCCAACACGTTGGATGAGCCTTGTAACTTGTCGGGGACTCATGTATTGTATGACCAAGTCTATGCGGCCAACATCTATGCCAAGTTCAAGGCTGCTTGTGCAAACTAAGCCCTTCAACTCGCCGTTTTTTAGGCCTCTTTCTGCTGCTATGCGGGAGGGCTTAGCCAAAGAGCCGTGATGTATGGAAACTGGGAAGTCTATGTCCCAGACTTTGAAGCGGCTTGCCAAAACCTCTGAAATGGCGCGGGTATTTGTGAATAGGAGAACTGACTTGTGGCGGCTTATGTAGTCCCGGATTATCCTAAGCCTAGCAGCTACTTCCGGATGGGTGTAAAGCTGCCCAGCTAACCGAAAATCGTCGGCTTCGGGCTTTGGAAAAACAATTTTTAGATGCATTTTTCTTGCAACGGGGACTCGCACAATCTCCACTGGGCGTCCGTTTCCAACAAGGAATTGGGCTACTTTTTCTGGGCTGCCAATGGTGGCTGATAATCCTATTATTTGGAAGTTTCTTCCAATTATGGTTCTGAGCCTTTCAAGGCTTAGGGCGAGTTGGCTTCCGCGCTTGCTGTCAGCCATCTCATGCACTTCGTCAATTATTACCCAGCGCACTTGCTGGAGGTGCTGTCGCATAATCCAGCCGACCAAAATGGCCTGCAAAGTTTCAGGAGTTGTTATTAAAACATCTGGTGGACTCCGAGCCTGCCTCGTTCTTTCGCGGGTTTCTGTGTCACCGTGCCTAACAGCCAACCTAATGTCTAGGTTGTTGCACCACCATTCAAGGCGCTCCAGCATATCACGGTTCAAAGCCCTTAAAGGGGTAATGTAAAGCACTTTTATACCCGGGGTGTGCGGCTCCTGCAAAAGCATACTCAAAACCGGCAGAAAAGCAGCCTCAGTCTTGCCCGTGGCCGTCGGCGAAATAAGCAAAACATTCTTTCCTTCAAGGATTAGTGGAATGGTCTTTTCCTGTGGTTCTGTTGGTTTCGAGAACCCCCTCTGCTCAATCAACCGCCGAACTGGCTTCACTAGAAGGTCAAAAGCATTTTTGGGCTGTTCTTTCAAGATGCAGTTAACCCTCAAACGCTGATAGAATAGCGGAAAACCAAAGGTAAAAGCCTTTTGCACAACCCTTCAAAATAAATATATTGCCAGCAAACACGACAAGAAATGAAAAGGGCTGGGTTAAGCCATGAACGAAATAGAGGTTATAAAACGTAGAAGGAGAATAAGAAAAATTCAAGCCAGAACAGATACACGACCACATGCTGCAGGAAATATTGGAGTCGCTTTGCTTGCGCCCAATGCTCGGAACCAGCAGAAATGGCATTTCACAGTAATCCAAAACAAGGAAGTGCTCAACAAAATGGCGAGCATTATGAGGGAGAACATGCTGAATTCTGGAATAGCATTTTTGGTTGAACGCGCAAAAGACCCACTTCAATCCTTTCTGGAATGCGCCTACAGTGATTTTGATTACGGCGGATAATACTGCTCGCTTCGCCGAAATTGACTGCGCCCTAACCGCCGAAAACATCCTAATAGCAGCCGAATCGCTGGGTTTAGGTTCACTTATAATGACCTCCAGCGAATTTCTCCTATGTCTTCTTCCCCTATTTTGAAAGTGTCCGGTTCCTCCCGCTTAAGTATAGCCCTCAACGCTTGGGGAGCAAGTTCTCTTACAAGTTGCAAAATCTCTTTTCTTGCAGCCTCAAAGTGTCTTGCTAATAAGGCTTTATCCCTGTACATGACTCCGGCTAGGGGGCATATCTTCTCCATTTTGAGATACCACTCGATTTTGCCAGTCTTTGCGTTAATGTCGAAGGTTATTGGTCCTGCGACGCATGTTTCCGGCTTTACTGGATGAACTATGCATTTTCTTGTCGCCTTGTCATAGAATATGCAGTAGCCGTCTGCTGTTTCCCTGGGATAAGCGTATTCGGCATGCACAAACGGATTTTCAATTTGTATGCCATGCCTTTTCAAATATTCCAAAATTGTTTTTTCACGCCTCTCAGTTATTGGTGGTCTGGCATCCCAGCAACAGTTGATTTTGCATGTGCCGCAGACGTTAAAGAAGTTTTTCTGACGTTCGCCTTCCGCTTGCATAAGTGCCTGCTTCTCCTTAGAAGAAGGGCTCATTAGCCTTTAGGCTGTTTAAAAGTTTCGAATAAACATCTAAAATCGCCTCATTCAAGTCTGTTTTCTGAGTTCTAACCTTGACTTTCTCCTTGATGACGTCTGAAAGGTTTCCATGTTCTAGGCGCTTCTCTATGATGGGCAGGTATTCCTTCTCCTCAACTGTGGCGTTTTCCCAAGCAATCTTTAAGAAGTGTCTGCACACATGCCTAGCTGTGGGTCCGTTGGGATGGAGCACTTTGGCTTGCAAACCGTCTTTTATGACGGATTTAAAGTCTTCAGCCAAAACTTCTGTTGGTAGAAGTGGAAGTAGCTCATCCGCCTTTATTAAGCCTCTAAGCAGTGCCCTTATGAAACAGCTTAAAGCTACATCGGATTTTATGCATTCCTGCTCGTCCATAATTCTTATTTCCAAAGCTTTTCTTTCGAAGCGGAAGATTACGCCCCTAGAGTTAACCCACTCCTTATTGAGAATACACCGATGAGCCCCGAACTTGGCTAAATCGGCAGAGTACCGTCCAATAATTTCCCGCCTATACTGCCTAAAAGATTGAATATATTCTGGAACCACTTTACCAGTTACTGACGGAATTTCCCTCTGGTTTTCCATGTAAAAGTATAGGCGATTATCCACATAGCCGCCAAGGCATCCCTCATAGATGGGGGAGGAAGCCGAAACAGCCGGGATATAAGCACAAACGTTCGCAAGCAAATTGTGCATTAAAACGGCTTTTGCCTCGTCATTGTATGGGATGTTCAGCTGGAAGCTTTGAATGTTAAGCCACCCATGCCTTTTAAGGTTGAAGATTCGGCTGAAAGCCTCGTAGATCTGCTTGTTGCGGTGAGGCCAAACGGCTGTTTCATCAAGCCTCAAAGTTGGATGCATTCCGGTTCCAAGGAGACTGGCGCCATAACGCCTTTCCAAAAGCTCGCTAAGCCTCAAAACCGCCTCATGCATCGTTTCTTCAAAGGTTTTAGGCGATTTGAAAGGCCTATTAGGTTTAACTTCCATGACGTGTAGCTGCAACTCTTTCCCGAAAGTGAATTCGCCGAGTTCAACAAAGTTTACAACCCGTCCGTAAAGGTCTTTTATGACTTTATCCACTATGGGTAAAGCCTTTAGACCCTCATCAACAAGCGAAAACTCGTGTTCTGGTCCAAGAACCTCTAAGGTTCTATACGTACAGACTGCCTCTTTAATGAGAATTCTGCATTTAGCCAAAATATAAGCTTATAGATCATCTTTCACTTTGAATGGTGTCGCCATTCATAGTTAATTTTAAATATCTAAATGGTGTTAGCTGTTTTCTGTTGTCTGGTGCCTCTTGCGTGCTGGTCGTCTCAAACATCGACCTAAGAACAAACACGTCCATAATAAAACCATCAGCCTTCCTCAAGTCTTCTGTTAGAGATTCCATTCTCAACGTGAACAACGATTACAGGTACATGAAAACGGGCTATTATGTTTCACTTCACGCTGAAATCCTCGGAAACAGTGTTGTTCCAACCACTGAAAACGCTATAGACGCTTACAGGCTGCCAGTTCTGCTGATTAGAGCTTCAAAAAACGGAGTGCCAGTAATGCCCCACCTTGTTACGGACTCTGTTAAGCAGATAATGGCGGAATTCAGCTTTCCAGTTGTTGTTTTCGCGGTCAACCCATTCTCTTTTATTTGCTTCCAAACAGTAAAGAATAGAACCGCCCTATATAGGGCTGTTAAAAGCCTAAGCATGAATTATCGTTATGCTGTTTGCGCTCAACTCCTTCGCAACGAAATATTCTCAGTTAAATCCTTCTTTGGTGAATGTAGCATTGAAGACGATGGCGTGAGGGAAATCGCCAAAAAAGTCTATGAAACCTTTAAAATTCCAGTTTGCAAGCTGCTCCTTCAACGTTTCGACGGAGAAGCCCGCTTGTGTGGGCTTCAACCCTTAAAATTGGAGGAGATAACGCCCTCAGATGTGGATATGATTTCTAAAATTGTTTCCCGGTTTTCCGGGAAAGGATGGTTTGATTGACGCGGATAGCTTGTTTTGTTGAAAAATACAATTTCACGTATTCTGATGAAGCTGAGGCTCTCCAGTGTTTTAAGCGGACTGCCGAGCAGATGGGACACGGGTTCAACTTCATGTTTAGGAGTGGGCTTTCAGAAATTCCAAAGTATGACGCTGTTTTCATAAGGGCGACGACAGACCCTCTTTACACGGCGTATGTAGTTTCCAGAACGGCTTGGGTGCTTGGTCTTAAAGTTGTTGACGACCCTGAATCCATAAGGATTTGCGCCAACAAAATCCACCAGTACAAGCTTTTCGAAAAGTATGATGTGCCGCGCATCCCAACAATGTTCCTGAATAAGGAAGAGTTTCATCATAGGCAGATAGAGGAGATCTTCGAGCTTTTTGGAAAACCAGTGGTTATTAAGGCGCCCTACACAAGCTTTTCAAAATATGTGGAGAAGGTTTCATGTGAAACAAGCTTCCGCGAAGTTGCCAAACGCTTCTTCAGAAGGTCAGACTACATTGTTGTACAGAAATTTACGCCTTCGCGTTTTGACTGGCGTGTAGGCGTCCTAAACGGCGAAGTCTTATACGTTTGCAAGTACATGATGCCTAAGGGCAAGTGGAAACATGGTGTAAAACGCCGTGGAAAACCAAGCTTCGTATGGGGTAGAACGGTTACGCTAAAACGGGATAATGCACCCCAGAGGCTTAAGGAAACAGCCCTAAAAGCATGCAGTGTCATTGGAAAGGGGCTTTATGGAGTTGACATTAAAGAGGTTAACGGCGACTACGTTGTTGTTGAGGTTAATGACAACCCAAGCATATATAAGGGTCAAGAAGACTTGCGGGACAAGGATATATACGAGAAAATCATAAGATTCTTAGCAGAATAGCCAGTTTAATTTAAGCATTTTAGCGATGGGCTCATGCACAGTTCGCATTTTTCCGTGTCAAATGTTGGGTCTAAGGCCTTATGCATTGTGCATAAGAGTCCCTTTGCGCGAGCAACTCTGCAGATTTCGCAAAATTTTAGTGTGAAATCTTTGTGGGATAAGCCCTTCTTCGCTAGCGCATCCGCCAACCCATCAATTAACATTTTAATTTCCTTGTCTTTTTCTAGGTCTAGGGCTTTTCCCCGCATTTTTTTGTTGTAGAGGCTTATGGCTGGTTGGCTTACCCCTAAGAGTTTTGCTGCTTCCATCTGTTTTAAGCAGTGTTTCGCCATCAACTGTTTGGCTAGTGCTGCTCTTACTGGTGGGAGGAGGCTTTTAACGGCGACTTCGCATGGGAGTAGCATTTTGTTCATTCCTCCTTGTAGTATTTGTGGGGAAAGGCATAAATATACTTTATTACAATTGTAATAAAGTGAGCTGCATGAACGAAAGAAACGTCATGAAAATGGCAGAAAACGTTTATTGGGTCGGCGTAAGAGACTGGAACCGCAGAATTTTCGACGCCCTAATCCCGCTTCCGAAAGGAACATCTTACAACGCTTACCTTATAATCGGCAAAAACGGGAAAGCCCTAATAGACACCGTGAACCCAGGCTTTGAAAGGGATCTGGAAGATAAAATTCGCAGTCTCATAAAGCCTGAAGAAATTGACTATGTTGTTATGAATCATGCGGAGCCAGACCACGCCGGCGCCATACCCCACATAATGAAGATTGCATCGAAAGCCAAACTAGTGGCTACTGGAAGAGGCGCAAAAATGACTCAAATCTACTATCACGTTCCACAAGAGCGAATTAAGGTCGTAGCTGACAATGAAGCTATAAGCCTAGGCGACAAGACTCTGCGCTTTATTGAGGCGCCAATGCTTCACTGGCCAGAAACAATGTTCACGTATCTTGAAGAGGATGGAATTCTTTTTCCATGCGACTTTTTCGGCGCCCATTTGGCTGGCGGCGTTTACAGCGACGAAATTGAGGATTTGTTGGTTCATGCCCAGCGGTACTGGGGCGAAATAATGATGCCTTTCAGAGCCATGGCGCAGAAAGCCCTTGAAAAAATTGCTGGATTAGATATCAAAATGATAGCTCCAAGCCACGGTCCCATCCATGGAAAGCCAGAACTTATTCTAGGCGCTTATAGGCGGTGGGCGGCTGGCGAAACACGAACAAAAGCCACAATAGCCTACGTCAGTATGTGGGGCAGTACAGATGTAATGGTCAAGCAGATGGCTGAAATATTGGCATCGGAGGGCGTTGAGTTAGCCTTCCACAACTTAGCCGTAACCGACATTGGCGATTTAGCCAAAGACCTTGTGGACTCAAGAGCCATTGTTTTGGGCGCTCCAACAGTTTTAGGGGGAGCCCACCCGTTGACTGTTTATGCCACATACCTTTTCAAAGCTCTGCGTCCACCAACAAAATATGCTGTTGTTTTAAGCTCTTATGGCTGGGGTGGAGGTGCAATACGACAGATTCAAGAAATTCTTGGCGACTTCAAAATTGAGGTTGTCGGTGCGCTAGAAATTAATGGACCGCCAACCGATGAGGACATGAAGCGCATTGTAGAGATTGGAAAAGTATTAGCCAAGAAAATTTTAGAGAGGGGTCCCTAAAATGGGTGGAATAACAGAAGAAGAGCGTAAAAAAGTGTTGAAAGAGATTTTGAGGCAGCTGCATGCTGGTGTTCCCCTAGAAGAGGTTAAGGAGCGTTTTAGGCAGTTTCTGGAAGGCGTAAGCTCGCTGGAGATAGCCAAAATTGAACAGGAGCTTGTAAGCGAGGGCGTTTCAAGAGAGAAGCTTCAAAGGCTTTGCGACATTCACTTGGCAATTTTCAAGGAACAGTTGGAAAAGCAGAGGGTTGAAGTTGCTCCAACAAGCCCTATTGGCATACTCCTAGAAGAGCATAAGATGCTTCAGCAAATTGCCGAGAAACTTGTCATGTTAACCAAAAAAGTGCAAAGGGCAGAAAGCCCAGATTCAGTAGCTGAAGAATTGTCACAGCTAAAGAGTGTTGCAGAAGAGCTTTTAGACGCTGAGAAGCACTATTTGAGGGAAGAAAATGCGCTTTTTCCAGTTTTGGAGAAGCATGGAATAAGTGAGCCTCCGGCAATAATGTGGATGGAGCATAACCAGCTTAGGGAAAAGAAGAAGCAGCTTAAAGCTCTAATCGAGAATGCTAACAGAATGGGCTTTTCAGATTTTAAGAGGCAGCTTGGCGAACTGGCAAAGGCTACGGTTGACACGCTTAACAGCCACATTTACAAGGAGAACAATATACTGTTTCCAGCAGCCCAGCGAGTGGTCACGGAACAAGAATGGACTGCCATAAGGACTGATTTTGATGAGATTGGATATTGCTGCTTCACACCAGAACACTTAATAGCAAAGCCAGCCAAAGAGCTTAAAAAACCAAAAATCGAGGAGAAGCCTATGCCAGAAGGCACATTACAATTTGAAACTGGAACATTGACAAAAGAGGAGATTGAGGCTATTCTGAACACTCTGCCAGTGGACATAACCTTCGTGGACAAAGATGACGCCGTGAAATTCTTTAGCAAGGCTGAGAGGCGCATATTCGTGAGGACAAAGGCGGTTCTGGGCAGGAAAGTTCAGCTTTGCCACCCGCAGAAAAGCGTCCACGTGGTTAACAGCATCCTAGAAGCTTTCAAGAAGGGCGAAAAGGATGTGGCTGAATTCTGGATACAAAAGGGCGACCGCCTAATCCACATAAGATACTTCGCAGTAAGAGACAAGGACGGCAAGTATTTGGGCACTATGGAGGTAACTCAAGACATAACAGACTTGAAAAAGATTGAAGGCGAAAAACGACTCCTAGATTGGGAAGGCTAAACATTGAAAACAGTCCTGTTCGTCTGTGTTGAAAACAGTTTTAGAAGCCAGATTGCCGAAGCCTACTTTAACAAGTATGCGCCTGAAGGCTGGAAAGCCACAAGCGCCGGCTTAAAACCAGCGGATAGAGTGCATCCAAACGCTGTTAGGCTTATGCTGGAGGAGGGCATAGACATAAGCCACAAAAAGCCTCAACTTATGACTAGAGAGCTTCAAGAGAAAGCCGAAATAGCCATAATCGTTTGTAGCGGCTCCCTATGCCCAGTTGTCTACACGCGGCATGTTGAGGAATGGAACATGCCAGACCCAGCGAAAATGCCACTGGATGAAGCAAGAAAAGTGCGAGACGCCATAAAAGCAAAAGTCCTAAATCTCATCGAAAGATTGTCTAAAAGTTAGGTGCGGCTCCAGCCTTTTCAACGCTTTTTCTACCTCTTCCCTTATTATGTAGCCGCCTATGTGAAGGATGGGTTCCTTAACCTCTGGGTCAACGTTCATAGTTGCCGTGCAAGGATAGCTATGATGCGCCTTCGCAACAGCATCATATAAGATTTCGCGTCTCGTCTCAACGCCTATGAGCTTTCTTGCCACATACCATGTTGAGCCGCATGGGGCACTATGCCTAACAACAGCAGCCTCTACAACTTCGCGTCCGCCCCGATTGGCTGTGGAAATTTCAAGTTTTGGACGCCCAACGCTTAACTCTATAATGAAGCGTGAAATCAAAGGCTTGTCATCAGATGGCTCCAAAGAGCAGAAAGGCTTTGGAAAGGCATATTCCATGCCAAGCTCCACGCAGCGCTCTTCCAACTGCTTTCTTAAACCTGATGGAACCTCGTTGAAATCTTCAATGGGCACGATTAAGCCTTTAACGCCAACCCTCGCAATGTGGAACGGCAATTCCAGCAACAAGTCCTTATGCAAACCGGAAGCCACACACAAATCCGCCCTCGGAACGCTTTTAGGCATGTATTCTTCAGGCTTATCTATGAAGGCTGGTAAGTCCGAAGGCTTCGGAAGTTCTATGGCAGCGCGAATATTGCTCACATAACTGTAAACGCCGTACTTGCATGAGTCACAGTACAAGCCACAGGACTTGCAGAAACTCGGATCATTTATAAGATTCCTTATTACGCGTTCTGCAAACTCGCCGCTGTAAACAAAAACAAGTGTTAGAGGCGCCTCTTTGCTAGCCAGACCGCACACCACTTGGCGAAGTTTACAAGGTTATAGGGCATGTTCTGGACGGCGGGCGGCAAGCAAAACATGCTCCAAGAAAATGTCTTCTGGAACTGCCCCGACAAACTCCACCTTCTCATTTATGACGGTTTTTGGGACACCCATAACCGCGTACTTATGCCCAATATGGGGAAACTCACTCACATCAACGACATCAGCCCTAACAAATTCGCTTTCAACAGCAAATTTGTAGGCGAGGCTTGCAACGGAAGGGCAGTACGGACAAGTTAAGGTGACAAACACTTGAATGTGAACAGGCTCCTTCACTCCTTTAAGCCTCTCTTTAGCGTCCTCAGAAATATCGGTTTTTCCCCTCGAAACAGCAGTTATCCCCTCCAAAAGAGTTTCAAACTCATAACCATATGGCAAACCATAAAACCTCAAGCCATAATCCTTTTCGCCAAAAATCACCACTGCTGGAACCTTGTCAACACCATAAGCCTTAGCCTTCTCAGAATCAGCCGCAAAATCATAAACCTCAACGCTTAACTTATCGCTTAAAGAGGCTAACTCCTCAACAAGACTCCGCGTCTGAATGCAGTAAGGGCACTCATACTCCTGTGTAAAAACAACAAGCCTAACCGGGTTTTGAAGCTTACCAGCCAAATCCTCCTGCAAATGCCTCTTATGAGCCTCCGGAATCATGCAAAACACTCTCTCCTAACGCTTTATCTCTATCCTAATCTCCTTCCAGTCCTCTTTAACACCCCGCAAAGCACCCACAGCACCAACAATAGTGCCCCCCAAAATCTTAACAACAAACTCGTTAAGACTTATTTCCTTGCCATCAACGAGAAGCCTAACATCCAACACAACCACCACAAAATAAAAACCGTCCAGAAAGTAAAAACTTTTTGCAAAACAGCACATGCAAAAAACAAAAATAACTTCCCCTATTCATATTCTTAGCTGCGGGGTTGCCCTAGCCTGGTAGGGGGCAGGCCTGCTAAGCCTGTGGTCGGTAA